>NZ_CAKKMF010000006.1 GCF_918697925.1 Arthrobacter sp. Bi26 | reverse complement strand
AACAGGATTCCATGGGCCACCCCGACGACCTTCAACGGGATCACCCCGTCCGGCGGCGGGGTCGCCGGGGCGGGCCGGGGTTGTTTTTGGTACTCCTGCGCAGATGACGCTCCGGCTGCGCTCAAGGGTCGGTCACATTCCTCGCAGCGGGTCCGCGCTCCGATATCGGCCAACAACGTCACGAGGAGCCCTCTGGGGGCGTTGCGCCAGTTGTCGGCCACAACGTGGCACCACGCCGTATGGTACTCGCTCCCGTACTTCATCACGTAGACCTGATCATCGCCGAGGAGGGGCGCGCCCTCCTGCCGGGCGGCGGGCTCGACCGGCTTGATTTCGCCGAGACCTCTGGCATCTGCATGGGCGGGGCGGCCGGTCTTGAGGTATTTGCGGATGAAGGGATTGAGCTGCCGATTTGGTCGTGGAATTCCGGAACCTTCCTGTGCGGCGGGAGTGCGTTCGCAACACACCCTTTACCCCCGATCCACCCTGCTGGGCGGCCCCAGGGGCTCGAACTGGCGCTGAGCGATGTCGCGCCGTTGTCAGGCTGGACTATCAAAAGAACTCTGCAAAAAACTCCGAGTTACGGCACCTGGATCGAGTTCGGGGCCACAACTGACCGACTGCGGTTCCGATGCACGGTTTGGGCTCGGCAACTCAGGATGCCCTGGCGCGTCGAACGTGAGCACCCCACCAAATTCTCCCGCATGTGCGGGTGAATTTCAAAAGGTGTCGGCGGGTGTCTTCGATGAGCAGCGACGGGCGGGAGGCCGCGGGGCAGCAACCGGGATCCTCACTGCATCGTGAAGCGGCGGGCGATCAGTGCATTCACCGCCGGAACTGCGGCGACGCCTCCGATGGCCCGGTTCCGCAACCCCAAGAGGCCGTCCGTGAGGGGCCGGCCCAGGGCCATATTGATTTCGGCCTGGCGTGCGGCCCTCGCCGCCGCCCGCAGCCGGGTGCGTTCGAAGTTCTTCAAGGCGCCGTCTACCTGCTGGCGGCGCATGGCGGCCGTTGCGATCGGTACCAGCGCCGCAGCGTCGAGCCAGCCCAGGTTCATGCCCTGCCCGCCGATGGGACTGACCTCATGGGCCGCATCCCCGATCGTCACCACCCGGCCGGTCACCATCCGGCGGGCCAGGCGCGTGCGGACGCCGAAGCTGCTCAGCATGCTGTTGGTTCCGGCGTCGATGTCGAGTCCTGTCCGCTCGCGTACGCAGCGCATGAGCCACAGGGCGTCGCCGCCCTGACTGTCGCCGCACTGGCCGCCCGCGGTGGCGCCGCCGGCAGCAGGGGGGTCGCCGGCGCCCAGCCGCACCACCCAGCGGCGGAGATGACCGGGCAAGGGAAACGACTCCACGATGCCGGCCCCGGCCAGGAAGAGCGCGGCGTCCGGACCGAACCCGGTGTTGTCCGCGAAGTCACCCATGAGGTAGCTGTCCGGGTACTCTTTGGCTCGCAAGGCGACGCCCTGCAGCGCCCGCACTGTGGAACGCACGCCGTCGGCGGCAATGACCAGCGGCGCCGCATAGCTCAAGGTGCCGCGCCCGGATACGGCTTCCACGGTGACGCGGGCGCCGTCGTCGGACAGCCGGATGAGGCGGACGCCGCGGTGCAGGGCGCCGTCGTTGAGCTCATTGACCCGCCGTTCCAGCAGCGCCTCCGTGCGGCCCTGGGGCAGGGACAGGACGAACGGAAAACGGTCCGAGACACCGGCAAAGGACATCTGGGCGAGGCATTTCCCGCCGGCGAGGGCGACTCCGCGGCGGATCGGGACGCCTTCGGCAACCAGGGCCTCGGAAACTCCGGTTCCCGCGAGCGCAGCCAACGCCGGCGGATGGATGCCGATGGCACGCGAGTGCGGTTCCGGTGCGCTCCGCTGTTCCAGGATCTGCACATCCACGCCTTCCTGCAGCAGCAGCGCGGCCATGAACAGTCCCACCGGACCAGCACCGATGATCAGCACTTCAGCCACGGGCAGCGGGCCTCCCCGGATAGTCGCCGTCGGGAGTGTCCAGCAGCAGCAGGTTCCGGAATGGCGCGTGGCGGGCCACTGTCCAGCCGGGGGGAGCGGCGGCGGCCAGCTCCGCGGCAGTGTAACTTCGACGGATTGAGGTCAACCCGTCCCGCCGGATGTAGGAGCCTGTGAGCACCCAGGAGCCGGCAAAGAAGAGCGCGTAGGCGGCGGGGCTGCGGCGGATGTCGTTGTGGATGACGGTGCCATTGGACAACATGGCACACTCGCTAAGGAACGTTCCCAGCCCGCTGAGGTGGTGCAGCACATGGTTGGACACCACGACCTCGTACCGCTGGCCCCCTGCGAGCAGCTCGGCAGAGCTCGCCTGGCGAAACGTCACGTCCGCCGTAGCGTGGCGGGCGCGGGCGAACAGGATGGCCCGCGGATCCGGGTCAATGGCAGTGACTTCCAGGCGCAGCCCGTCCCGGGCGGCCCATTGGGCAAGCAGCACCGAAACGTCGCCCCCGCCGCAACCGATGTCCAGCAGGGACGTGGGGGAGTCCGCGGACAGCCGCGGCCGGATCCGGGTCCGATAGATGCCGCGCCAACCGGCCACTGCGCGGTTGACGAGCGCAAACTGGGCATAAGTGCGCTCCAGCCGGCCGGGATCGCAGCCGGGCAGGTCCATTTCCTCGACGGCGTCTGACGCGCGGTCCCGCAAGAGGGCCGCCCGGAGGTGTTCTGGGATCTGCTTCGCGCTGAACGGTTTCAGTGTGGCCGCTTTCAGACCCGTACCGCTACTGGTTCCGCCGGTTCCGCCGCGGACTCCTGCCGCGGGTTGTCAGCAGGTCGCGGGGCAGCCAGCCTGGTGAAGAGTGCCGTTTCGACCGTCAGGCCCGGGCCGAAGGCCATGGAGCAGATCCGTTCCACGCCCGGGCCGCCGGGGCTGGCCGGGCTGGTCCCGGCGTCGTCCGCCGCCGGCAGGTCCAGGATGTGCTTGATGACGAACAGGACGGTGGCGCTGCTCATGTTGCCGAAGTTCCGCAGGGTTTCGCGGGCGGGGACGAGTTGTTCGTCGCTGAGGTCCAGCCTGGACTGGACCTTGTCCAGGATGCTCCGGCCGCCCGGGTGGATGCCCCAGTGCTGGATGTCCCGGTAGGGGAGTCCCTGCAGCGAACTGTCGCGGGACAGGAGAGGTTCGAGGGCGCCGATGATGTGGTCATCGATGATGTGCGGGACATAGTTTCCCAGCACCATCTCGAAGCCTTCGTCGCCGATGTTCCAGGCCATCGAGTCCTCCCCGACGGGCGTCAGAACGGTTTCGAAGTGGTCCAGCCGCAGCAGGGCTGGTTCGCCAGGGATGTCCCGCGCCGTGATGATGGCCGCAGCGGCGCCGTCGGCAAACAAGGCCGATCCCATGATGGTGTCCGGGTCATTGGAGGTCCGGACGTGGAGGGAACAGAGTTCGGCGCAGACCACCAGCACCGCCGCATCCGGGTCCGCTTCACAAAATGACTTCGCGGCCCGCAGCGCCGGGAATGCGGCGTAGCAGCCCATGAAACCGAGGTGGTACCGCTGGACGGCCGGGTTCAGGCCGAGGGCCCGGACAATCTTGTAGTCCGGGCCCGGATTGAAGAATCCGGTGCAGGAGACGGTGATCAGGTGGGTGATGTCCTGCGCATCGACTCCCGGACAGGCATCCAGGGCTTTTTGGGCGGCCTCAATGAAGAGCTTGGTCGCTTCCGTGGCGAAAATGCCGTTGCGGGTCTTGGTGCTGGGGCTGAGCACCAAGCCGGTGGCCGGGTCGAAGAACTGGGGATCTTCCGCCCGGCTGTCCTTGGTGAGTTCCTCGACTGCCGTATGCCGGGTGTCGATGGCGGCGGAGTCAAAGCAGGTGTTGACCAGCCGGGATCCGAGCCGAGTGAGGCCCGGCTGGGCGGCGAACACCGCCCTGGCCTCGGACTGGACCAGGATGGTTGGCGGGACTGCAGTTTCTAAGGACCTCAGGTAGACCGTCATGGTTCATTCTCAGTGAGGCCGCCGCCAAAGACAATGGAACGACTTGAGATTTGGGACCACGGCCGGGGTGGACAACTTCGGCGCGAAGTAGCACCATCTCACATGTGACCAGCAAACCCGACCCGGCGCAGCACTTGCGCGACCTCGCGCTGCTACGCCGCGTCCGTGACCGGATGGACCGGGAGTACCCGCAACCGCTCGACGTCGAGGCCCTCGCCCGCGGTGTGCACATGTCCGCCGGGCACCTCAGCCGCGAGTTCCGCCTCGCGTACGGCGAGTCACCGTACAGCTATCTGATGACGCGGCGCATCGAGCGCGCCATGGCGTTGCTGCGCCGCGGCGACCTGAGCGTCACCGACGTCTGCTTCACGGTCGGCTGCTCGTCGCTGGGCACCTTCAGTACCCGTTTCACCGAACTGGTCGGCGTACCGCCCAGCGTCTACCGGCGCGAGGCGGCGCGCGCGACCGCGGGGATGCCGTCCTGCGTGGCGAAACAGGTCACCAGACCGGTCAGGAATCGAGAAGTGCCGGCCCCCGAAGCGCAGCTAGCATGAATTTCATGGACATCAACATTCACGCGAGTTTCCTCCCACACAACGATCCCGACGCCGCCGTCGCCTTCTATCGCGACACACTCGGTTTCGAGGTCCGCAACGACGTCGGATACGGCGGGATGCGCTGGATCACGGTCGGCCCGGCCGACCAGCCGGGCACGGCCATCGTCCTGGAGCCGCCGGCCGCCGACCCCGGTATCACCGACGACGAGCGCCGCATCATCGACGAGATGATGGCCAAGGGCACCTACGCCCGCATCCTCCTGGCCACCAAGGACGTCGACGCTACCTTCGAACGGCTCCAGGCCAGCGGCGCCGAGGTGGTCCAGGAGCCGACAGAGCAGCCCTACGGAGTCCGCGACTGTGCCTTCCGCGATCCCGCGGGCAACCTGATCCGCATCCAGCAGCCGCTCTGAGCCGTCCGCGGACGCGGCAAGGCGGACGCGGGCAAGGCGGACGCGGGACAAGAAGGCACAGAGCCGGAAGCTGGTTAGATAGAGCAAAGCGACGCTGAGGGAGTCCGCGCAGGCGGCCCCGCAAACAGATGGAGACACCATGAGCATGGCCACCGGGGCGGACACGCAGTCGCCTGCGCAGCATGTTGCTGACACCCACGATTTGATCAGCGTACAGGGCGCGCGCGAGAACAACCTCAAGGACGTCAGCATCGAGATCCCGAAGCGCCGGCTGACGGTGTTCACCGGCGTCTCCGGCTCGGGCAAGAGCTCCCTGGTGTTCGCCACGATCGCCGCAGAGTCGCAGCGGATGATCAACGAGACCTACAGCGCCTTCGTGCAGGGCTTCATGCCGACGTTGTCGCGGCCGGAGGTGGACCACCTCGAGGGATTGACGACGGCGATCATCGTCGACCAGGAGCGGATGGGCGCCAACCCCCGGTCCACCGTCGGCACCGTCACCGATGCCAACGCCATGCTGCGCATCCTCTTCAGCCGGCTGGGATCACCACACGTGGGACCCCCCACGGCGTTTTCCTTCAACGTCCCGACGCGGAAGGCAAGCGGCGTGATGAGCACCGAGAAAAGCGGCCGGGTCGAGAAGAATGTGGTGCACGACGCGGTTTACCTGGGCGGCATGTGTCCGCGCTGCGAGGGCATGGGCTCGGTCTCCGACTTCGACCTCACTGCGCTCTACGACGACTCCAAGTCGCTCGCTGGCGGTGCCCTGACAATCCCCGGCTACAGCATGGACGGCTGGTACGGCCGCATCTTCAGCGGCGCCGGCTTCGACATGGACAAGCCGATCGCGAAGTTCACCAAAAGGGAAATGCACGACCTGCTCTACAAGGAACCGACCAAGATCAAGGTTGAGGGCATCAACCTGACGTATGAGGGGCTGATCCCGAAGATCCAGAAGTCCATGCTGTCCAAGGACGTCGAGGCGATGCAGCCCCACGTCCGGGCCTTCGTGGAGCGCGCCATCACGTTTCAGGCCTGCCCGGAGTGCGACGGCACGCGGCTCAGCCGGGAGGCCCGGTCCTCGAAGATCCAGGGCAAGAACATCGCCGACCTCTGCGTGATGCAGATCAGCGACCTGGCCGCGTGGGTCCGCGAGCTCGATGCGCCTTCGGTCGCGCCGCTCCTGAACGGCTTGCGGCACCTGCTCGACTCGTTCGCCGAAATCGGGCTGGGTTACCTCTCCCTGGACCGGCCGGCGGGCACGCTGTCCGGGGGAGAGGCCCAGCGCACAAAGATGATCCGGCACCTGGGCTCGTCCCTCACAGATATCACCTACGTCTTTGACGAGCCGACGATCGGCCTGCACCCGCACGACATCGAGCGGATGAACCAGCTGCTGCTGCAGCTGCGCGACAAGGGCAACACCGTGCTTGTCGTCGAGCACAAGCCGGAGACCATCGCGATAGCCGACCACGTCGTTGACCTCGGTCCCGGCGCAGGCACCGAGGGCGGCAGTGTCTGCTTCGAGGGAAGCGTGGAGGGGCTGCGGGGGAGTGACACCATCACCGGCCGCCATCTCGACGACCGGGCCGCGGTAAAGGAATCGGTACGCCCGTCCTCGGGCGCACTGGAGGTCCGTGGTGCCTCCACCAACAATCTCCAGGGTGTGGATGTCGACATCCCGCTCGGCGTGCTCTGCGTGGTCACCGGCGTCGCCGGCTCAGGGAAGAGCTCGCTGATCCACGGCTCGGTGGACGGACGCGACGGTGTGGTGGTAATCGACCAGGGTGCCATCAAGGGGTCGCGCCGCAGCAACCCCGCGACGTACACGGGCCTCCTCGAGCCGATCCGCAAGGCATTCGCGAAGGCCAACGGCGTGAAGCCGGCGCTGTTCAGCTCCAACTCGGAAGGCGCCTGCCCCACCTGCAACGGCGCGGGTGTCATCTTCACCGAACTCGGTGTCATGGCCACCGTCGAGTCCATCTGCGAGGACTGCGAGGGCAAGCGATTCCAGGCCTCGGTGCTGGAGTACAGGCTGGGCGGCTACAACATCGCCGAAGTGCTGGCAATGTCGATGACCGAGGCCGAGGTGTTCTTTGGCGAAGGGGAAGCCCGCACGCCGGCGGCCCACAAGATCCTCGACCGGCTCGTGGACGTCGGGCTCGGCTACCTCACCCTCGGCCAGCCGCTCACCACGCTATCCGGCGGTGAGCGGCAGCGCGTCAAGCTCGCCACCCAGATGGCAGAGAAGGGTGACATCTACGTCCTCGACGAGCCCACCACCGGCCTGCACCTCGCCGACGTCCAGAACCTGCTGGGCCTCCTGGACCGGCTCGTCGACTCCGGCAAGTCGGTTATCGTCATCGAGCACCACCAGGCGGTCATGGCGCACGCCGACTGGATCATCGACCTCGGCCCCGGTGCCGGCCACGACGGCGGCAGGCTTGTTTTCGAGGGCACCCCCGCCGACCTCGTCGCTGCCCGCGCCACGCTCACCGGCCAGCACCTGGCGGCCTACGTCCGTTCGTGACCCGCCCGGTCATTGCCGCGGCCGCGGTTGCGGCTCCGGGTGCCACCGGATCGCTCCGATGGCACCCGGAACTGCGGGCAGCCCGCCGCTGCTGCTCAACCGATTCGGTATCGGCGGATTCCAGCGTGGTCTGAGAATGTGGACTAATCTGGGGCCGTGGCAAGCATTCGAGAAGCTCAAAAGCAGATGACCCGCCGACTTTTTCTCGAGAAGGGGCTGGAGCTTTTCGAGGAAAAGGGGTTCGCCGCCACCACGGTGGATGACATTGCCGCTGCCGTAGGCACCACCAGGGCAACCTTCTATTCGCATTTTCCGTCCAAGGCCCAGCTCATGCGCTCGCTCGTCGAGCGGTCCAACGAGATACTGACCGATGCCGATGTGCCGCCGCTGCATTCGGTGGTGGAATCCGGGGACCGCAAGCTGATCAGGGTCTGGCTTGCACGGAAATTTGACCAATGGGCCGACATCCGTCCCTATGTGGTGGCGGCGCACCAGGCCGCGGCCAGCGAACCGGACATCCAGGCCGCTTTGGATCAGTGGTTCGACCTGGCAATCGATGACATGCAGGCCGGCCTGGACCGGGCCGGGCGTTTTGACCCACCCAGCCGCCGTGTCCGGTGCACGCTGGCCTTCGGAGAACTGGAGTTCTTTTCCCGGCGCTGGATGCGGCTCGGTTGGACCGTAGACCGCGACACTTCTCTGGATCTGATGGTCGAGAACTGGTGCTTCCTGCTGGCTGAGTGAGCAGGAAGCACCGGGGCGCAGTCTATTGACTGCGCCCCGGCGTTTTCAGGTGCCCCACGACATCAGTGCCCCTGGTCTTCCGCCGCCTTGCGTGTGGTGAACGGCAGGACCAGCCTGGACTGGTGGGCGGCGTCGCGGTAGATCTTATGGGTGACGGGCCGGCCCACGGGCAGGTGGAAGGCATCCGGCGGCAGCAGCGCATTGTGCTCGTCGGCCAGCGGCTCGCCGTTGGACAGTTCCACCGTCAGCTTGTGCCCCGGCTTGAACGTGTTCGCGAACGGATAGAGGCGCAGCACGTACTCCTCGATCGTCCCCGGCTCCACCGGCACGGAACGGGTGTGCGCGTGGTACGGGTTGCCCTCGGTGGTTCGCTCGTCGAGTTCGCGGTGCGAGGCCTTCAGGTAGCCGCTGGTGATCAGCTGGCGCGGGCCGTTGGGAGCGTAGTCCCACAGGCGCAGGATGAAGTTGGTGTCCGGCTGGTCGATCTCGGCGAAGATGTGCGCGGCACCGGCGCCGATCATCTCCGTGTCCTCCTCGAAGACAGGGGTGGACCAGCTGATGATCTCCACCTTGTCCGTCACCGTCAGCGGCGCCTGGTAGAAGCCGTCCGGGGCGGCGTACTCCGCCCCCATCGGCTCGGGCTGTTCGGACAGCGTGTGGCGCGGGCGCAGATAGAGGGACTTGTACTCGATGTCCTTCGGCGGCCACGCCTCGGCGGTCACCACCTCCCGGGAACCCTCCACAAAGACGCTCACGGCCGGTTCGTCCATGACGCCGTTGTCGATGCCCTTGATCCAGTAGTCGTACCACCGGAACATCTTGTCGTGCTCCTCGATAAAGGGACGCGACTGCATCGGCGGGTAGGGACCGATGTCCAGCTTCTTGGGGCCCTTCAGCTTATTGAACAGCTCGATCGTGCCATCCAAGGTCCAGCCGCGGCCCTGGTCGAGCTGCAGCCAGACCGGGATGTCGATGTTCGGGGCCAGCGAGACGGGGTTGCGCTCCTCGTACCAGTCCCCGTCCAGCTCGTTCATCACGATGTCGAACCAGACCTCATGATTCTTCGGGTAGTTCAGGACATGGACCAGGTTCGGCCAGGCGGCCACGTCCGGATCCTGCAGCCGCTCCTGGACCAGCTTCTTCAGTTCATCGGGGGAGTACTTCTCGATCATGCGGGACTTCACGCCGTCGGTGAACGCCCAGCCGGAGTCGCCGCCGCGGCCCTCGCGGGCGGCGCGCGGCATGAACCACATGACGCCGCCGTGGTAGGTGGTCTCGTAAAAGTCGTAGTGGCCGCCGGAGACGAAGATCGCCTTCAGGTGCGGCGGGCGCTCGGCCGCGGCCAGCACCTGCATGGAGCCGAAGTAGGAGATGCCGACCATGCCGACGTTGCCGTCGCACCACGGCTGCTCGGCGACCCATTCGATGAAGTCGTACGCGTCCTGGCCCAGGGAGACGCCGCCGGCGTTGTAATTGCCGATGTGCTCGCCGCCGGAGTGGCCGGAGCCGCGCAGGTCGCCGATGACGTGGACGTAGTCCTCCTTGACGATGCGGGCGATGTCCCCGGCCTCGATGCAGCCGTCCCACATGGGGCTGGGGCGCCGCTGCGGCGGGGTGGTGAGGGCCAGCGCCTGCAGCTCCTTGCCGTAGGGGCTCAGTGCCACCAGGGCGGGCCGCGGCTTGTCCTCAGTACCGTGATAGGCGTCCGCGGCGAGCTCGACGCCGTCCCGCATCGGGACCCGGAGATCCTTGCGGACAGCAATCTTTTCCCCGCCGGCATCCAGCATCTTTAGGTCATCCATGGGTGCGTAGCTCCTCATGCTTGGTCATTTGGTCAAAGGTTGTGCGGTAGCCGTGGAGCGTCGTGAAGAACGGGGACGGCTCCAGGCTGGGGTCCCCCGCGTAGCCGAGTTCTTCAGCAACGCGGGCGAAGGGCGAGTATGGCGAGTCCGTGTCCTGCAGCCCGGCGTCCAGGCAGCGGCAGGCCGCGTCACCGACACGGGCCTCGATCTCTTGGCTCGCCTGGAGCGCTTCCCTGGCCTGTTCCGCGTCGAGCTCGACGCCATACGGCGTGCCGTCCGCGCGGCGGTACGGGTGCCCGAGGTAGAGATGCTGCGGACGGATCTCCTCACGCAGGTACTGAAGGCCTGCGCGATAGCCGGCCGGGTCCACGAAACCGGGGAACCCGTTGGCCGCGCCGTGGACCTGGACGGCGTCGCCGACGAACACGTCGTCCTGCCCGTCGATGACATAGGCGACCGACCCGGGGGTATGTCCCGGGATTGAGTGAACGGAAACGGTGACGTCACCACCGAGGGAGATTCTCTCTCCGCCCCGCACCAACAACGTCGGTTCCATCTCGCCGGAGATAACCGCGTCCGCGGCGGCCGACAGCCTCGATTCACCGTCAGGGTCGTGCAGGTACTGCGCCCGGCCGGCGACGTATTCGTCCACGTGCGCCCTTCGCGAGCGCAGCAGCGGCGCGTCGGCCTCGTGGATAACGACCTGCGCGCGCCGTCCGGTGAGTTCCCACAGGGCGTGGGCACCGCCGACGTGGTCGATATGCCCGTGAGTCAGCAGGATCCAGCGGACGTCCTCGATCCGGCGGCCGATCGCCGCCAGCGCGGGCGCCAGTCCTTCCGCGGGCGAGGATGCGATCCCAGTGTCCACGATGGCGGGCTCCGGGGCGTCGATGAAGAAGCTGTAGAGACCGAACCGGCCCCACGGCGAGACGATGGGATGAACAGCGACTGCCGGCGTCATTGCCCGGCGTTCCCGTCCAGGAAGGCGGCCGTCTCACCGAACGCCCGGTAGAACTCCGGGAGCCAGGAAAAGTTTGCGACGAAGCCGTGGTTTGCCCCCGCGTAACGGCTGACCGTCGCGTCCACGCCGGCCTCCGTCAGTCGCTGGCCGTAGAGTTCGCCCTCATCGCGCAGGGGATCGTACTCGGCGGTGATGACCAGGGCCGGTGGCAGGCCGGCGAGATCCTCGCGCTTGATGGGGGAGACGAGGGGATCCGACGGATCCGCCCCGTTCCCGAGGTAGAAGGAGTTGAACGGCAAAAGGCCCGCCGTCTCCAGCCCGTACCCCTCAGCGTTCTCCCGCAGTGAGGCGTAGCGGTCGACGTCGAAGTCCAGGTCCAGGGACGGGTAGAAGAGGACCTGGTGCGTGATGAGATCAAACCCGTCGTCGTGTGCTTGCGCGGCGACGGCCGCGACGAAGTTGCCACCCGAGCTGTCACCGGCGATGGCCAGGTTCTTCCCGTCCCAGCCCAGGCTCGCACCCTGCTCGGCGGCCCACCGGACCACCCCGTAGCAGTCGTCGAGGCCGGCCGGGAACGCGGCCTCCGGGGCGAGGCGATAGCCGACCGAGATGACCTTGTGGCCGGTCTCCCTCGCCAGCGACCGTGCCACGTGGTCGTGGGTGTCCAGGCTGCCCAGGAAGAATGCGCCGCCGTGGAAGTACACCAGCAGGCCGTAGGCGTCCGCCTCGGCAGGCGTGTAGATCCGCACGGGCACCTCGCCCGACGCCGTCACTGCCGTGGCGTCCTCGACAAGGAACAACGGCAGCCGGTCCTCGAGAGGGAGCACCTGCGAAGCCTCCCTGGCGCGCATAGCCGCCGGGTTGAGCGGCGACCCGTCCGGTGCCGGCAGGGTGCCGAGGATTTTGGCGATTTCGGGATGGATGGTCATGGCGTTCACGCTTTCGATGCGGCGGCGGGCTTCTGGGACGTGGGTTTTTGCCCCGGGAAGACGTCATTGACCTCGTCCTCGGACCAGCCCTGGCGGGAGATACGCTGCAGCTCGTCCGTTACCGGCTTGCGGGTTGCCTGGAACAGGGCCAGTGCCTCCTTGACGGAGCCAGCCCCCGCAAGGGCATCGGCGAGCGCGCCGGCGTCCTCGATGGCCGAGTTCGCGCCCTGGCCCTGGTGGTGCAGCATCGAGTGGGCCGCATCGCCCATGACCACGACGGAGTCCGTGTGCCACGAGCTAACCGGGTCTATGTCGTAGACGGCGCGGATGTTCACGGTGTCCATGTCGAGGCCGCGGGCAATGTTGACAATCCGCTCGTCGAAGCCCTCCACTGTCGCCACGAGGTCGTCCTTCGTGATCGTGGGGGCCCAGGTGCTGTCCGGGCACAGTGCGGTGATATCGAACGACATCTGGTTGCGGTGACGCAGCGGCAGCAGGTAGACCTTCGTGCCCCTGCCCATGTACATCCGCAGGTTGTCGTCCACCACCATGCCGTGGGCGTCGTCGGCGGAGATCACAGCGCGGTAGGCGTGTTCGCCCGAGAACACCGGACCCTTGTCGCTGAAGAGCTGCTCACGCACCACGGACTTGATGCCGTCGGCGCCCACCACCAGGTCGGCCTCGACGCTCTTGCCGTTGGTGAACGTCAGGACGGGGCGGCCGCCCTTGTCCTCGATGGTTTCCAGCTTGTGGCCAAGGTGCACCATGCCCTCGGGCAGCACGCCCAGCAGGGCCTCGATGAAGTCGCCGCGGTGGATGAGGTGGGTCTGTGTCTGCTCGCCGAACTCCGGCCAGGTGTCCTTCATGATCGGCTCACCCGTGGCGGTGAGGATTTCGAAGTAGTCGCTCGGCGAGCTTACTTTCGCGATCGCGTCAAAGATGCCCCATTGGCTGAACCGGTGCATGGTGGCGGGACGCAGCCCGATGCCGGCGCCGACCTCCCGCATCTGGGAAGCCTGTTCGTACACGTTGACGTCGGCACCGAGCAGGCTCAGGGCTTTGGCCGCCGCGGCGCCGCCGTACCCCGCGCCGACGATGGCGATGTTGAGGTTCTTGATGTCTTCAGCCTTCATGGTTCATCTCTTTCTTGACGCTTGGCCCGGGCCAAGTGTTGGGGAACGGTGAGTGTGGTGGATTGTCCGGGGTCAGGCGTGAAGCGACAGGAAGTCGGCCGGGTTGTCCTCGAGCAGGAGTTTGAGGGTGGCGTCGTCGATTCCGGCTGCGCGCATGTCGGGGATCATGTCCTCGAAGATGTAGTTGATGGTGTGGCCCTTCACTCCCGGCCAGCCCAGTGGGCTGCAATTTGCGTCGGCCGAGACCAGGAGCTTGTCCGCATAGCCCTTGTTCACGAGGTGGACGAAGTGCTCCATGCGTTCGGCGCGCTTGCGGCCCCAGAACGGCGGATCGGGCAGTTCGAGGTCGTAGCCGAAGGTGTCGAAGCCGATGCGGCCGCCCTGCTCGTAGATCCAATCGTGGGGAGTGATCGGAGCGTTCAGGCCGTCGTCGGCGTGGCCAAAGAGCACGCGGTCCAGCGGGAGGCCCTCTTCGTTGAAAATGTTCACCGCCGGTTCGGGGTCGATGGCCAGGTGGGTCAGGACCGGTGCGCCGGTGACGACGGCGGCGCGGGCCGCGGCCCGGTAGATCCGCTGGTCCAGGTCCGTCATGCGTCCGCCGCGGCTCACACCGACCTTGATGACGCCGGCCTTGGCGCCTGTAGTGCCGATGCCGACGGTGATCTCGTGGATGAACACCTTCGTGAGGTACTCCACGGTGGCACGGGAGAAGTGCGGCAGGGCGGTGTCGCCGCCGACGAAGCCGGTGCAGGCCACGATGTGCACGCCCGTCTTCCGGGACAGTGACTTGTAGTAGTCGACGTCGCGGCCGTTGCAAATGCCCGTGGCGTCCACGAAGGTGCCGCCGCCGTATTCGCGGAATTTCCGCAGTTTCGGCACGGTTTCCTCGTAGGCCTGCTCCGGAGACTTCCACCACTTGGTGTCCAGTTCGGACCCGGGCATGCCGTAGCCGATGTGTTCGTGGACCGCCACGATTTCCAGTTCTTCGGCCGGGATGGTTCCCAGCACGGTGTTGACTTTGGTCATTTCGTTCACCTCGGGGTTCGAAAGCTTGTTGTGTGTGGGCCGCCGCGTGCTTAGCGCACGGTCAGCAGGTTGCGCGGGTTGTCCACGAGGATGCGCCGGGCGTCTTCCTCGCCCAGGCCGTGGGCCTTGAGGAAAGGCATGAAGGTGGTCAGGACGTGGCTGTAGGGCAGGTTGTACTCCGGCAGACCCTTGGCCACGCCGATCGAGTTGCCCGAAAGGATGATCCTTTCGGCATGGCCTGCCTTGACGAGCTCGAGCACCAGTTCGGCGCGATCGTGGTCGGTGAGGTAGTCCGCATGGTCGTTCAGGCCCACGTGGTCGATGCCGACGAAGGCTCCCCGGCCGGCCACTTCCATGGCGGAGCCGGCGCCGTCCTTGCGGTCGAGGCCGCCGACGAGCACCCGGTCGGCCCCGATCTGCTCGTCCAGGACGATGTCCAGATCGTGCAGGGCGTCGGCGCCGAAGCGGATGGAGACCGGGACGCCGGTGTCCCTGGCAGCGCGGGCGGAGCCGCGAAACAGGCTTTCCTCGGTCGGCGTCATACCGGCGCGGTCGGCGGTGGTGGCGATGATGCCAGCGGCGGCGCGGCGCTCGACCCGGGGAACCACCATCCCCTCCTTGACCTCCTTGCCGAAGAGATCACTGAACTTTTCGGCCGGCCACGGGGTGGGCGGGTTGGTCTGGGGCGTCAGGAAGTATCCGCCGAGTTCTTCCTCCGGGCCCAGGCCCGTGGAGGCGACGATGTGGACGCCGGTGGAGCGGGACAGTGCCTCGTAGAGCTTGAGGTCGCGGCCGTGGAACATGCCGGTGCTGTCCACGATCGTCTTCCCGCCGTGCCCGCGGAAGTCCTCGAGTTTCGCGGCCAGGGCCTGGAAGATCTCCGCCCGGTCCATGGAGATCTCCGGTGCGTACTGGGCGCCCGGGACCACCGACAACAAAGCCTCATGGAGCGCCACAACGCCCAGTTCCGAGGCAGGGACGGGACCCAAGACCGTGTTGACGGTTTGCCCGGCGGGGGCGTGGAACGCGTCACCGGTATCGGCGGGTGTGGTGTGGCTCACTTGGCTTCTCCCTTGAGGATCGAGTGCTGCAATGCAGGGGTGCCGCGGAGTTCGACCGTGCCGTCGCTCCCTTGCGGTGCAGTCAGCCTCACATATTTCTTTACATGATGTCAAGGAAATTTGCAGGCCGTACGGCAGCTGAGCATCGGCGTGCTTATGAAACCAACGTTGCGTAAGTGCTCTTGACATCATGTAAACCTTGGCACCACACTGTGGGGAGCGCCACATCTACCTCCGGCCTACCGGCACTTACCCGGTAGGGCACCAGCAACGGCGCACCACCGGAGAATCGACCGGAAACAAAGGAGTTTCATCGATGAGTCAGACCACCACGGTGTCGAGCCGAGGCTCAGTACGAGCGACGTTCGTGGCCGCCTACAGCGCGGTCACACTCGCGCAGATCACCAACGCCCTGCCGGGTGCCCTCAGCGGCACCTTCGCCGCGGAATTCCATACCTCGGGCGCGGGCCTGACCTGGATCGCGGGCATGTTCTTGATGGGTATCGTCGTGTTCGAGCTCAGCTGGGGGCTCCTGGGTGACCTGTTCGGACGCAAGAAGCTTCTGTACATCGGCGCCGGGGTCAGCATCGTCGGCTCCGTCCTTGCTGCGCTGGCGCCGACAACCGAGATGATGATCACCGCGCAGGCCGTCGGCGGCATCGGGGCGGGCATCCTCTTCCCCATTTCGCTGTCCATGATCGCGGCGATCACCCCGGACCACCGGGCGCGGGCCCGGGTCATTGCCACCTGGGCCGGGTTCCTGTCGCTCGGCGCGGTGATCTCCCCCCTGCTCGCCGGCCTCACGGCCCAGTTCTTCACCGTGCCAGGCGCTGCGGCTGGCACGCCGAACGTGTTCAGCGGCTGGCGTGTCGCCTACTTCGTTGCGGCCGCCGTCGCCGTGGGCGTTCTCATCGTCGCGCTCCGGGCGAAGGACTCCGCGGCCGCGGAGGGACGCAAACTCGACCTGCCCGGCCAGTTCACCCTCGCGCTCGGCCTCATCGCCGTGCTTTTTGCGACGGTTCAGGCGGTCGATGCGGGCTTCGGCGCTTCGGATGTCGTCGTTAGCTACGTCATCGGCGGCATCCTTTTGGTCCTCTTCCTCGTCATCGAGACGCGGACCAAACAGCCGCTCATCCACCTTTCCCTGTTCAAGAACAGCGCCTACTCGATCACAGGCGTCGTCGCGGTCACCGGCATGTTTGCCTTCCTCGCGATCTGCTTCAGCACCAGCGTCGCCGTCGGCGGCCTTGCCCTGGCCGAGACCTGGAAGGTCGGGGTGCTGTTCGTCTTCATCCAGGGCCCCGCGTTCGCCTTCATCCCCGTGGTGGGGTGGCTCATCCACCACATAGCGCCGCGCTGGGTGCTCACCTCGGGCTTCGCCTTCATGGCCATCTCCGGCTTTTGGCTCTCGACGTTCTCCCTGGGCGCGCCGGAGGCCTTCGGCGGTACCCCGTGGACGGCCTTCATTCCGCCACTTCTGCTGCTGGGCATCGGATTCGCGCTCACAGTTGGCTCCATCACTTCCGTGGCGATCAACACCGTCCCGCCGCAGCACATCGGCATGGCGTCGGCGACGACGAACCTGCTGCGGGACCTTGGCTTCGCCCTTGGCCCGGTCATCGGCTCGGCCATCGCGTTCAGCATCGGCGCCTCAGCCTTCGCGGGCCCCCTCGGCGGGATCCTCGGCGGGGCGGGGCTGCCCGCCAACGCAGTCGCCGGGCTCTCCCACGTGCCGCCCCTGGGCTATCTCTCGGGCTGGGACGGCGTCATCGCCCAGTTCTCCGGCCAGGCACTGGCCGGGGGCGCGCCCGCCCCTGCTGTCGACGGCATGGTTCAGGCCCTCACCGCCGCGCAGCAGCAGATACAGGGCGTGGCCGGAGCCTCGCTCGGCCAGGGCTTCCAAACGGTCTACCTCGTCGCTGCCATCGCGGCAACAGCCTCCGCCCTCCTCACCCTCTTCATCTCCGCTCGTTCTTCGGCGCCCACCCCCGACGCCATCGCAGAGACGACAGAGGCCACCGCTGAAGTGGCCGTCTGAGACTGACGGCTACACGTCACTACCCACTACCCACAACCCACAATCCGCAAGGAGAACACCGTGACTGCACCCACCGAATCCGGCATCGACATCTGGGCCGACGACGTCCTGGTCGACCCCTACCCCACGTATGCCTCGCTCCGCGAGCAGGCCGCAGTGGTGCACCTTCCCAAGAACGAGCTGTACGTCCTAACGCGCTACGACGTTATCCGTGACGCACTCGGTGATCCGGAGACCTTCTCGTCGACCAGCATCGGCTTCAACCCGATGGTGAACGAGGCGCTGCAGGGCACCTCGCTTGCCTCCGACCCGCCCATTCACACGCAGCTCCGGGCCACGCTGTCACAGAACCTCACCCCCCGCGCACTCCGCGGCCTGAAGGTCGTCATCGACGAAAAGGCGGACCAGCTCGTCGCCGAGCTCGCCGCCAGCGGCAGCTTTGAGGCCATCGACTCCCTGGCCCGGGCCTTCCCGATCGAAATCGTTGCCGACCTCATTGGCTTCAGCGGACACGTCAAGGACAACATGCTGCGCTGGGGCCAGGCCGCGATGCAGGTCATCGGCCCGCTGAACCAGCGCACGCAGGAGAGCTTCCCGATCGCCGGCGAGCTCTACGGCTGGTGCTCGTCGGTCACCGCCGACGACCTCACACCCGGCTCAATCGGCCGCGGAATCTTCGACGCCGAGACACGCGGCGACATTCCCCAAGGCTCTGCGGGGCACATCATCCACCAGTACCTGGGAGCGGGCGTCGACACGACAATCGCGTCAATCGGGAACATCATTGCGCTGTTCGGCCACCACCCCGGGCAGTTCGGGCTGGTCCGGGAGAACCCGGAACTCGTCCCCGCGGCGTTCGCCGAAGTGCTGCGCTACTGGGCACCGGTCCACATCTGGGGCCGCAGGGCAACCCGCGACGTGGAAATCGACGGAGCCACGATTCCTGCCGGGGCGCAGGTGGGCATCCTCTTCGGCGCCGGCAACCGGGACCCGCGGCACTACGAGAATCCCGACACCTTCGACGTGATGCGCAACCCGGTGGACCACCTGTCCTTCGGCTATGGACCGCACGGCTGCGCCGGCCAAGGCCTGGCGAAACTTGAAGCCCATGCGATCATTGAGGCCCTTGCCCGCAGGGTGAAAACGCTGACGATTTCCGATGAAGTCCGGGAGCCGAGCAACATCACGCGGAGCCTCGAGTTGCTCCAGGTCACCAAGGTGGTGGCAGCATGAGGATCCAACTCGACCGGCCGCGCTGCGAGGGACACGGCCTCTGCGAAGAGGCCGCTCCCCGGCTGATGCACCTCGACGACGACGGCGAGCTGGTAATCGACGTTCCGGACGCGGAAGGGGCTGACCTGGACGCCGCGAAGGCGGCGGTAAGGGTCTGCCCGGTTGCCGCGCTGCGGTTGGCCGCGGCATGACGATGCGCAGGATAGTGGTGGTTGGCAACGGCATCGCCGGGCTCACGGCCTGCGACTCGCTGCGCTCGGCCGGCTTCGATGGTGAGCTCACTGTTGTGGGCGCCGAGCGCCACCATCCCTACAGCCGGCCAGCCCTCTCCAAGGCGCTGCTGCACAGTGTTGATGGGGACAGTGTTGATGGGAACAGCGTCGATGGGAAAAGCGACGATGTACTCCAGGCCCATGTGCTCCCCGAGCCGACCCACGAAGCAACCGAGCTGCTCGGAGTCAGCGCCACGGGCCTGGACGTTGACGCCCGGCTGGTTCGCCTGGACGGGGGCGATGAGCTGCCGTATGACGGCCTCGTCATCGCTTCCGGTTCCCGGGCGAAGCGCCTCGCCCCGGGGCAAGGAGCAGCTGGACCGCGACAGGACGGCTCCCTCCGGGAGCTCACCCTGCGCACCATCGAGGATGCGATCCTGCTCAAAGAGCTGGCCGCATCGCGCCCGTCAGTTATTGTGGTCGGCGGCGGACCGCTCGGCGTTGAGGTCGCGTCCGGTTGCCTGCACGTGGGCTGCGAGGTCACCCTCGTCTCCGACGTCAAGCCGCTCTCGCGTCAGCTTGGCGACCATCTGGCCGACATCTTCACCTCCGCCGCCGTCCGGCGCGGACTGCGGGTGGTTGGCGGTGGGAAGGCCCGTCTTCTCGATCACGGTACCGGGGCAAAAGTCGTCCTTGCCGACGGCACCGAACTGGAGGCGGACCTTGTGGTCACCGCTATCGGCGACGAGCCAAACATCGGCTGGCTGGCTGGCTCGAACCTCCTCGTCGACGGGCAGCTGCGTGTCGACTCGCGCGGCAGGCTCCGGCCGGACATCGTCGCCGCCGGCGACGTGGCGTTCTTCCCGACCCGTCGAGGGGTGGAACGGGTGCCCCTCTGGACCAGCGCCATCGACCAGGCCAAGATCGCCGCCGTCGGCCTGCTCAAGGGTGACGCGGCGCCCGAGTTCGACTTCCAGCCGTACTTCTGGACAGAGGGCTTCGGCCTGTCGCTCAAGTCGGTGGGCTTCGCGCCGGTTGTCGGGACTCCCGATTTCTGCGAGCCCGGCGAGAGTGCGGATTCGATGCTGCTGCGCTGGGACAACATGGACGGTTCAGGCACCGCCGTCGCGATCAACTACCGGATCCCCATCCCCAAACTGCGCCGGCTGGCCGACGTCGGTCCGGCCGCGGTGCGTCCGGCGGCGCCAGCTCGTGTCTGACGCCGCACAACACCGTTAGGATTGATCCATGTCGTCGTTGCGAGAGGCCCAGAAGCAGCTGACCCGCGACGTGATCGTCGAACGGGCACTTGAACTCTTCACCGAGAAGGGCTACGCCGCGACGACGATCGATGAGATTGCCGCTGCGGCAGGAACCACCCGGGTGACTTTTTACGCCTACTACCCCTCGCGCAGCGACCTGATGCGGGACTTCATGGCGCGCGTCAACGCTGTGCTGGACCGCGCGGACGGCCCCGAACGGGGATCGACCGCGGCCGAGCTCGTCGACGTCGTGCGCGCAGGCGAGCTGCCGGGCATCCTGGCCTGGCTGGAGTCGCGGGCGGCGCTCTGGCCAGTCTTCCGCCCGTACCTCGACGTGCTCGAGGAGGCAGCCGCCGTTGATCGCGAGGTGCGCGCCCTGGTCGAGGGATGGCATGAGGAGGTCATCTCCGATCTCGTGCGCGGAATGGAGCTGGCAAGTCGCTTCTCGGAGGAGACGCGCCACATTCGCGGCACTCTCGCGTTCACCTCGCTCGACTACGTCGCCACGCTCTGGACACGACGGAAGTTTGAACCAAACCGCGACCACGCACTCGAGGTGCTCGCCGACAACTGGTACCACCTGCTCTGCGACGAAGGCTGAACCGGATGGAAAGTATGGGCGCAGCCGAAGTACCGGCGAAGGCTGTGGACCACCGGTCCCTGGCCGTCTCGGTGATCGACATTTCCTCCGATATCCGCCGGAAATCGCACAATGACACCGGCGTCCGGCCGCTGTCCAATGGCGTGCTGGAAATCCTCCGGGTCATCGAGAACCACCCCGGCATCACCGTTGCGGACGTTGCCTCGCGTCTCGGGCGGCAGTTCAGCAACGTCAGCGTCCAGCTCCGGGAGCTGGTCGCCGCGGGCCTTGTCACCCGCACCCGCGACGCAGCCGACAAGCGGTACGTCGCCCTCCACCCCACGGCGGAGTCCCAGCGGATCAAGACCCTCCTTGAGGGCGCCTGGGCGGAAGCGCTGGAGTCGGCGAGTTCCCGGCTGCTGCCCGAAGAGCGCGAGCAAATCGCCGCCAGCCTGCCGGCCCTGCAGCGCCTCGCCTCGATCATCGCCGAGCCCGAGTAGCGCACATCACCTCCACGCCCTGCCTACGAACTCATGCGAAGTAGTTATACTTTTGTAAGTATTAATACTTGAAGGGTGGATTTTGATATGGCAACACAGCTAGCAGATGCAGGGACAAAGCAGGGGAGCAGGCCCAGCAGCAGCTGGTGGGCGCTGGTATTCCTGGCCCTCGCACAGTTCATGGTGGTCCTGGACGGCACGATCGTGAACCTGGCACTGCCGCGTCTCCAGATCGAGATGGGGATCAGTGACTCGGCGCGTTCCTGGGTGGTCACGGCCTACGCACTGGCCTTCGGCGCCTTCCTGCTGCTCGGAGGCCGGATCGCGGACTTCTGGGGCCGGAAACGGACCTTCCTCGTGGCCGCCGCAGGTTTCGCGGTCGCGTCTCTGCTCGGCGGCATCGCGCAACAGCCCTGGGAACTGATCGGTGCGCGCGCCCTGCAGGGCGTGTTCGCTGCGCTGCTGGCCCCCGCCGCCCTGGCGCTGCTGAACGTCGCCTTTCCGGGCGGAAAGGACCGCGGCACGGCGTTCGCGATCTTCGGCTCCATCACTGGCGTCGGTGCCGCCGTCGGCGTCCTGCTGGGAGGTTTCCTGACCGAACACGCGAGCTGGCGCTGGTGCTTCTTCGTGAACGTGCCGATCGCCGCCATCGCCCTCGCCGGCGTGTGGTCTCTGGTCAGCGAAAGCAAGGCCCAGGGGTCCACCAAATATGACTGGCCCGGCGTCGTCCTGGCCGCCCTGGGTTTGGGGTCCCTCGTCTACGGCTTCACCAATGCGGAGCACGGCTGGGATGCCCCCGAAGCCTGGGGATTCATTGCAGCCGGCGTCGTACTCATGGCACTCTTCGTCCTGGTCGAGGCCACCGTCAAGCACCCGCTCCTGCCGCTGCGCGTGGCCACCGAGCGCAACCGCGGAGCGGCGTTCCTGGCCTCGTTCCTGTCCGGCGCGGTCCTGATCGGCGGCATTCTGTTCATCAACTTCTACATCCAGATTGTGCTTGGCTTCGCCCCGTTCCTCGCCGGGCTTGCTTCCCTGCCCATGACGGTGGCACTGATCATCACGGCGGGGGTTGTCGCGAAGAACCTGCCGAAGCTGGGTGCAAAGATCCCGACGGCCGCGGGTCCGGTCTTCATGGCGGCGGCGATGCTCTGGCTCACGCAGGTCAGCGCCGAGGGCCTCTACCTCGTCAACATGCTGCCCGCGCTCCTTCTCCTGGGTGTCGGGCTTGGCATGGTGTTCGTGCCGATGCAGAACCTGGCGCTGTTCGGCGTGGACAAGGATGATTCCGGTGTGGCCAGCGCCTTGGTCAACGCCTCGCAGCAGATCGGCGGCTCCCTCGGCATCGCTCTCTTCAGCACCATCGCGGCCGCGGCCGGCGGTGTCTCACTGGCGGCCCTCTCAGACGGCTACGCCAAGGTGTTCCTCTGGGCCGCAGGTGTTGCGATCCTGATCGCTCCGATTGCCCTGCTGCTCATCAACATCGACCGCAAGAAGTTCACAGGCACCGACGGCGACGCCCCGATCGTCCACCTGGGCTGAGCCCCGTCTTGCGCAGATGACTCAGTTCGCAAGGGTCAGGAAATCTGCAGTCCTCCGTTAATGTCATACGTCGCGGCCGTGATGAAGCCGGCATCCTCGCCCAGCAGGAACACCATCAGCGCGGCGATGTCCCGTACGGTTCCCACCCGGCCCACCAGGATGTCGGCAGCCATGGCGGCTTTTCGCTCATCCGTGAGTGTTCCACCCATGATGTCCGTGTCCACGGGGCCGGGAGCCACGCAGTTGACGGTGATTCCGTGCTGGCCCATTTCCCGGGCCAGAGCCCGTGTGAAACCGATGATGGCAGCTTTCGAGGCACTGTAAGCCACCTTGGAGTAGGTGCCGCCTCCGCGCTGGGCGGAGATGGACGAGACGCTCACGATCCTTCCTAGCTTCCGCTCGATCATGCCCTTGAGCACCCGCTGGGATACCAGGAACGTGCCGGTCATGTTGATTTTGAACACCCGCTCCCACGCCCCGAGCGTCTCGTCCATGAACTCCGTGGGTGAGCTGATACCTGCCAGGTTGGCCAGGCCAACGATCGGCGGCAGGGTGGATTCAACCTCGTCAATGGCGGCGTTGACGGCCTCCGGGTCGGAGACGTCCGCGCCCACGCCAATCGCCTGGACACCGTAAACGGCGGTGATTTCCTCCGCTGCGTTCCGGGCTGCGTCGCCGTCGACATCCAGGATCGCAACCGCCCAGCCTCCGCTGGCGAGCATTTCCGCCGTCGCCCGTCCGATGCCGCGGGGAGAGGCCGCGCCGGTCAGCACGGCGGTCCGCTTCACCGGAAACGCTTTTTGCTGAGTCATGTCCCTTAGCCCTTCGTCGCCTGATTGTCAGTTCTGGATGTCGAAGTCGTCGGAAGCTACAGCTTCTTCCCCGACCGTGGAGGGCGTACCGGGCTTCACATGTCCCTCCGGGCGCTTGCGTGCGTAGAGATAGGTCGCGACGGCCGTGATGCCGAGGCAGGCCGACAGGAACACGAGGCCGGAACGGTTATCGCCCGAGGCGTCATTTAGCAGCCCCACGGCGTAGGGAGCCACGAACCCGCCCAGATTACCGAGCGAATTCACCATGGCCAGCCCGGCTGCTGCCGCAGCACCGACCAGGGCAGTCGCGGGCATGGCCAGGAACGGGGCAATAGCGGAGTAAATGCCCATGGCCGCCAGCGTCAGGGCCATCAGTGCCAGGATCGCGTTGACCTCGACCAGGTAGCCGGCAGCCAAGAGGCCGATGGCCGCCATGATCATGCTCAGGGTCGCGTGCAAGACCCGGTTACCGGTACGGTCCGAGCGCTTGCCCCAGAAGTACACAAAGATCGCCGCAATCGTGTAGGGGATGGCAACGATGAAACCGACCTGCGTGGTGCTGAAGTCCCCGAGTGCGGCAACGATCGTCGGCATCCACAGTCCGAGGCCGTAGATACCGCAGACCAGCCCGAAGTACAGCGCTGCGTAGGCAATAGTCCGGGGGTCCTTGAGGCCGGCCAGGAAGTGATGGGGCTGCCCCTTCTGCTTGTGGGCCAGCTCATCGTCCATGGTCCTGGTCAGCCATTCGCGCTCATCGTCGGCCAGCCAATGCGCCTGGCTGGGGCGGTCGGTCATCAGGACCGGGGTCAGAATCCCGAGGATGATGGCGGGGATGCCCTCAACAATGTAAAGCCACTGCCACCCCTGCAGGCCAAGAATGCCGTCCATCTGCAGCAGCAGGCCCGAAACCGGAGCACCAAGGGCATTGGACACAGGCTGCGCCAGGATGAAGATGCCCAGCACCGTGACGCGCTGGGCGGCCGGGAACCACAGCGTCAGGTAGAACAGGATGGCGGGGAAGAACCCTGCCTCGGCGGCACCGAGCAGGAACCGGACGATGTAGAAGCTGGTTTCGCCGTTCACCAGGCACATGGCGGTCGCAAAGATGCCCCATGAGATGAGGATCCGGGCGATCCATTTGCGGGCGCCGAACCGGTACATGCCGGCGTTGCTCGGGATTTCCAGCAGCGCGTAGCCGAGGAAGAAGATGCCCGCGCCGAGGCCGTATGCCGATGCGCTCAGGCCAATGTCCTCGCTCATGGTCAGCTTCGCGAAGCCGACATTGTTCCGGTCCAGGTACGCAATGAAGTAGAGCAGGACGATCAGTGGCATGATGCGGCGGCGCGCCCTGCGCAGCGTGCGCTGGCCGAGTTCGTCGAGATGATTGGCAGGATTGATGGAAGTCATGGTTCACCTCGCTGTGAGAAACGAGCCCCGCCGGGGTTCCTCAGCGGAACAGCTCATATTTACCACTCTGCTCCGCAATAGTCACCACACTGAGTAATCGCACATGCAGATGGTTACCGGGATGGAAAATTGCCGGCGGTCCCTGCGATATTTAAACCGGAAAAGCCCCCTCGGGTGAGGGGGCCTTTCCGGTCTGCTGCTGGAGTCCGAGAGGCTCAGATCCACTTCGGCGCGGCCGGAACCTTGCCGTTGCCGGCTTCAGTGCCGGGCCCGGTGGCGGTGACGCCGCGGTTGCCGCGGCCGGCGGCCCATTCGACGACGGTCGCGAGCGGTCCGGAGACCACGGTAGGGGACGCCGACGTCGTGTCCCCGAATGTGAGGCCGCGGTCCGTTACCTTGACCACGAGGTCCGCATCGGTGCCGCGGGCCTTCCAGGCGCCGGTGATGTCGTTCAGGAGCCGCTCCAGCACGGGAACCGGGATGTCGGTGAAGCTGGCGCCGTTGGCCAGGTCCACGGCGTGCATCCAGACTTCCCGGCTGCGCATCCAGACGGTTTCGGTGGCAGGCACTTCCCGGCCCTGGATGGTGCGGACTAAGTGGCGCCAGGCGTCCCCGGGCAGGTCCCGCCATTCGACGTTCAGGTGCACGGCGGAGTGGTCGAACAGGTGCCGCAGCGCGATCGGGCTCAGGGTTGCCCCGAAGTCGATCTCGTGGTCGCGGACCGCGGTGGAGGCGTACATCGGGGTTTCCACGCCGGTGGCCGCCCACTCGATGAGCCGCGCGATGGCACGGGCGTTGTAGCCGATGTGCGCGGTGATGTGGCGTCGGGTCCAGCCCGGCAGCAGCGAATCGCCGTCGAGCTCGGCGTCGGAGAGCTCGTTGAGCTTGCGGGCGAAGAACGCCGTGCCCCGGCGTGCCTGCAGCAGGGCCGCAAGCAGCTCCGGGTCCGTCGTCTGGTCCTGGCGGGCAACCATCAGGCTTCCTTGACCACGCGGTTCTTCAGCTGGCCCAGGCCCTCGATGGTGGTGACGAGGATCTGGCCTTCCTGCAGGTAGCGCTTGGGGTCCTGGGCGTGGCCCACGCCTCCCGGGGTGCCGGTGGCGATGACGTCGCCCGGGTTCAGCGTGATGATGGTGGAGATGTAGGAGACCAGGAACTCGGGGGTGAAGACGACGTCGTTGGTCGGGGTCTGCTGCTGCACTTCGCCGTCGACCGCGGTGGTCATGAGGCCGCCGCTGAACTCGTCCTTGGTGACCAGCGCGGGGCCGAAGGGGGTGGACTTTTCCCAGGTCTTGCCCTGCAGCCACTGGATGGTGCGGAACTGGTAGTCGCGCATGGACACGTCGTTGAGCACGGCGTAGCCGGCGATGTGCTCCGCGGCGTCGGCTTCGCTGATCCGGCGGCCCTTCTTGCCGATGACGACGGCGAGTTCGGATTCCCAGTCGACGGTGCCGGATTCCTGCGGCAGGGCCAGATCATCGTTCGGGCCGATCAGGGATTCCTGGTACTTGGCGAACAGGGTGGGGAACTCGGGGACTTCCCGGCCCATTTCCTTGATGTGGTTGCGGTAGTTGTGGCCCACGCAGATGATCTTGCCGGGGGAGGGCACGACGGCGTCGAGGTTGGCGCCCTCGAGCGGGTGCGTGGCGCCTTTGGCTGCCTTCGCGGTGGCTTCCCAGTCCGCTGAGCGGAGCAGCTCTCCGACGTCGGCGAAGCCGTCGATCTCGGTCAGGGTATCGCCGTCCTGGCGCACGGCCTTGGTGCCGGTTTGGGTGCGGAGGGTGAGGAGTCTCATGCGTTCTTGCGTCCTTCGAGGTAGGTGCGGTTGAAGTTCAGTCGTTCGAAAATGGGGGCGTCACTGAAGCGGAAGAGATCGAACTCGGTCTCAGCCTGCAATGACCAGGCGGCCCAGGACGGGACGACGAAGAGGTCGCCCTTCGCCAGGGTCCTGGTTTCGCCGTTCAGGACCACGGAGCCGGTCCCTTCGAAGACCTGCCAGACGCTGGAGCCGACCTCGCGGAGGCTCTCGGTCGCGGCGCCGGCACGCAGGCGGTGGAATTCGGCCCGGATGGTCGGCATCACATCCCCGCCCGTGGTGGGGTTGGTGTAGCGGACGGCGGCGTGGCCCTGGGACACGGTGGCCGGGTGGCCCTCGTCCTCCAGCAGCAGCTGCTCGGCCAGTGCGCGGTCCGTGTATTCCCAGCGGTACGCCGCGATGGGGGAGCTCGTGGTGTCGTCCAGGCCGGAGAGCGGGCGCAGGCCCGGGTGGGCCCAGAGCCGCTCGGAGCGGGAGATGTCCGGGGTGGCCTCATCGGTGACGCGCTCGGTGCCGAACTCGAAGAAGCCGGCGTCGGCGTAGTGCACGAACGGGATATCCAGGCCGTCGATCCAGGCCATCGGCTCATCGGTGTCGTTGTGGTGGCCGTGGAAGTTCCAGCCCGGGGTCAGCAGGAAGTCGCCGCGCGACATCCGCACCGGGTCCCCGTTCACCACAGTCCAGACGCCCTCGCCCTCGACGACGAACCGGAACGCGTTCTGCGAGTGCCGGTGTTCCGGCGCGGTTTCACGGGCACCGAGGTACTGGATGGCTGCCCACAGCGTGGGCGTGGCGTACGGGGTGCCGGCCAGGCCCGGGTTGGCCAGGGCAATGGCCCGGCGCTCCCCGCCCCGGCCCACCGGGACCAGATCCCCGGCACGGGCCGCCAGCGGGTACAGGTCGCTCCACCGCCAGACATGGGGGACCGCCTTGGGGGTCGGGACCATCGGCATCAAATCCGCGATCTCGGTCCAGAGCGGGATCAGGTTCTCCCGGTCAAAATCCCGGTACAGCTCTTTGAGCTGGGCAGCCTCTTCGGGCGTCGGCTCCGGAGCAGTGTGCCCCGCGGCCACTGATTCGTGAGTCGTGTTCTCGGCGCTGATGGACACGTGGGCCTCCTCGGTAGGTCAGAACAGTTCTTTGACGTGCTTCGACTCTACGGATGCCGATGTGTGATCCCCAACATATTCTGCTGGTCAGAATTCCCTGAACCGGTGCTGTTAGTTTGAAATGCAGGGTGCTCAGTCCGGGTCGGCCGGGTTGGCCACGATATCAATCTCCAGCTGCCGGCAGGTTTCCCGCAGCGCTGGGACGAGTCCGGCGTCGAACACCCGCCGGAAGCGGGTCGCGGGAGTGGCGACGCTGAGCGCGCCGACCACGTGCCCGTGCCGGTTGTGCACGGCCATGCCGAGCGCGCTCACGCCCTCCTCCGTGCCTTCGAAATTCGCCGCGAAGCCGTTGCCGCGAATGGACTCAAGCTCGCGCAGGAACGTCGGATATTCATTGTCCGCAATCGTGTCGCCGCCGATTTCCGCGTTGTGGCTGCGGAACAGCTGCTCGATCATCGGCGGGTCCAGCTCGGCGAGCATGGCCTTTCCGCCGGAGGTTTTGTTGGCTGGCATGACCGTGCCCTGCCGGTCACCCACCCGCAACACATTGCCGCCCTCCACGGTGGCCAGGAACCGGACCTTCGTCCCCACCCGGACCATGAGATTCACGGTTTCGTTGAGCCGTGCAGAGAGAAGCTCCATGTGCGGCTGGGCTAGTGATCGGAGGAGCCGGGTCCAGCTCAGCCCGGCCGGCCCGACCCCCATTGCCGGGCCCGGGACATAGCGGCGGGTTTCATCCTGCACGGCGAATCCCCGGTAGACCAGCATCGCCAGAAGGCGGTGGGCGGTGGACGGCGCCACGCCCAGCTCCTCGGCGGCGTCCTTGAGCCGCAGTGCACCGTTGTCGCGGAGCAGCTGCAGGAGCTGCAGCGCGTTGTCGACCGCCTCGATGGAGTAGGTGGGCCGCTTCTGGACAGGTTTGCGGGCTGCTCTGGCCAACGGTTTGTTCTGCACATCAGAATTGTATTGTGGTTCACCTGCGGCGGCTAGGACAGTAAGTGGCATGAATCACACACCTTCCGCTGCACCGCCGCAACGGTCCTCGCCGGGGGCCCCTGCCCCCTCTACCGCTGATGGGCCCGCATCACGGTTCTCCAAAAGCTCGGCAGCCGCCGTCCTGGTCTGCTGGCTGCTGGTGGTCTTCGATGGCTACGACCTGATCGTCTACGGCACCGTCCAGTCCTCCCTGATCTCCGAGACCGGCTGGGGGCTGACCAAGGCCACCGCCGGAACCATTGGCTCCATGGCCTTCGTCGGCATGATGCTCGGGGCGATCTTCGCCGGCCGGATGGCCGACTCCTGGGGGCGCCGCCGCACCATCCTCGGCTGTGCCGTCGTCTTCTCGGTTTTCACCATCCTCTGCGCCTTCGCCCCCAGCGCGGCCGTCTTCGGCGGACTGCGGCTTCTGGCCGGCATTGGACTCGGGGGCCTGGTGCCCTCGGCCAACGCCCTCGTCGCCGAACTGGTCCCCACCAAGTGGCGGTCCACGATCGCCACCCTGATGATGTCCGGCGTCCCGATCGGCGGATCCATCGCCGCCCTGGTCGGCATCCAGCTGATCCCCGCCTTCGGTTGGGAGTCCATGTTCCTCGTGGCCGTGCTGGCCCTGCTGATCGTGGTGCCGCTCGGACTGAAATACCTGCCGGAGACGCTGGCCCCGGTCAATGCCGAGGACAGGGGAACGCGCAACCTCAAGGAGCCGATCGGCTTCAAGTCCCTGCTCCGCGCCCCGTACCTGGGGGTCAGCCTGCTGTTCGCCCTGGCGACAATCGCCACCCTCTTCGCCTGGTACGGGCTCGGTACCTGGCTGCCCAACCTCATGCAGCTGGCCGGCTACAACCTGGGCTCCGCCCTGACCTTCGCCCTGGCCCTGAACCTGGGCGCGGTGGCCGGCTCGGTGATCACCGCCTGGGCCGGGACCCGGTTCGGTCCGATCCCGACGGCGATCGCCGCGGCGGCCGTCGCCGCCGGCGCGCTCGTGGTCCTGGTTACGGGACCGCCGGTCACGGTCGTGTACCTCATGCTGGTCCTCGCCGGCGTCGGCACCCACGGCACGCAGTGCCTCATCATCGCCGCCGTCGCGAGCCACTATCCCGGGCACCTGCGCGGGACCGCGCTGGGCTGGGCGCTGGGGACGGGCCGGATCGGCGCCGTCGCCGCACCCCAGATAGGCGGCCTCCTGCTGGCCGCCGGCCTCGGCGTCAATTCCAATTTCCTCGCCTTCGCCGGTGCCGCCGCCATCGCCGCGGTCCTGCTGGCCGCCGTCGGCCTCAAACTCAAGTCAAAATCCTCAATCTCACCCGCACTCTCAACAACAGGAGCAAGCAATGTCTGAGCACGCCACGTCCACCGATGTCCTCGTCATCGGAGGGGGAATGGCCGGACTGGCCGGAGCCCTCGCGCTGCGGGAAAACGGTGCCAACGTCACCCTCGTGGAACGTGCCCCCGAATTCGGCGAGGTCGGCGCCGGCCTGCAGATGGCCCCCAACGCTTCCCGCGTCCTGAAGCGCTGGGGCCTGCTGGAAAAGGCACTGGAAATCGGCGTCCAGCCCAAGCACCTGGTCTTCCGCGACGCCGTCACCGGCGAGGAGCTCACCCGCCAGAGCCTCGGCGGGGAATTCGAGGAACGCTACGGCGCGCCGTACGTCGTGATCCACCGCAGCGACCTGCACCGGGTCCTGCTCGAAGGCTGTGAAGCGGCGGGCGTGACGCTCGTCAACGACGTCATGGTCGAAAGTGTTGAGACCGTGAACGGCCGGGGTGTAGCCCACACCGCCGCCGGTGTGGACTACTCTGCCGACGTCGTGATCGGCGCCGACGGGCTCAAGTCCACTCTCCGCCCGCTGGTCGCCAGCGACGAGCCGGTTCCCTCGGCGTACGTGGCCTACCGCGGCACCGTGCCGATCACCGAAAACACGCCCAAGGCTGACCTCGAGGACGTCATCGTCTACCTCGGACCGGACTGCCACCTGGTGCAGTACCCGCTGCGCAAGGGCGAACTGCTGAACACCGTGGCTGTGTTCAAGTCCGCTTCCTTTGAGCGCGGTGAAGAGCAGTACGGGGGATTGGACGAGCTTGAGGCTGCGTACAAGGATTGTGTTCCGGCCGTCCAGGATGCGCTGAAGAACCTGGGCACCAGCATGCGCTGGCCCATGTACGACCGCGACCCGATCGAGAACTGGGTCGCCGGCCGGATGGTGCTGATGGGCGACGCCGCGCACCCGATGCTGCAGTACCTCGCCCAGGGTGCCTGCCAGGCGCTTGAGGACGCGGCCGTGCTGCAGGACGTCAGCAACGGCACCGTCTTCACCGCAGCCGGCGTCAACCCGGGAGCCTGGGACGGGGCGATCAAGGAATTCAACAACGTCCGCGCCGGCCGCACCGCCCGGGTCCAGCGCACCGCCCGCGTCTGGGGCGAATCCTGGCACGTCTCCGGGCTGGCCCGTACGCTGCGCAACCTGCTGTTCAAGAGCCGGAAGGACGACGACTTCCAGTACAACGACTGGCTGTACGGCCAGGACGCCGACGGCGCGCCCGCAGCCCGCGCTGCCCGCTCCACTCTGGCGGACCGGATTCCTGCCTGACCTGGAACGGGTCCCCGGCCGGCTCATCGGCTGACCCATCACGTGCTGCGGACCGGCTCCACTTAGGAGCCGGTCCGCAGTGCGTTCCTATACCAGCGGCCACGGGTAACGCATGCCGGTGCGGTCAACCGGCAGCACCCCGTCGTGCAGCAAGCGCCGCACCCGGCGCTGCAGGGCCTTTACCTCTGCATCGTCGAGAAGCTCCGCCACGTCTCGCGGCACGGTCTCGGCGAGCGGGGCAATGCCTTCGAGAAGGGTCCCGGGGATGGGAACACCGGCGAAGTCCCAGATCACGGTCCGCAGTTTGAAACCTGCAGAGAAGCACAGTCCATGATCGATGCCCCACACCCTTCCGTCATGGCCGCGGAGCACGTGCCCGCTCTTGCGGTCGGTGTTGTTGGCGACGCAGTCGAACAGGGCGATCTGCAACAACCGGCGATGGGTCCCGGGCGCGTCAGCGTACAAAGTGAAGTAATGCTCACGGAAGTCGCACTCGATGAACCACTGAAGCGAACCCACACCTGCCGGGGCTTCCTCACGAATCACCGTTGGCGGCACGAGTCCCCACTCGAGGGACTCGCTAAGCAGATAGGCCGCGCGTTCGCGCCGGTAGAGCCCCGGCTCAAAATCGGACAGCGGCCGTTCCCCCGCCTCCGGCTTGTAGACCGCGCAGGCAGAGTCGTCCCCGCAGGAGACCCGGGCGAGGTACGTCTCGTTGCTGCTGCGCAGGATGCGTCCGAGCAGCTCGACGCGGCCTTCGGTGAGCAGCGTCAGCTCCCGTCCGGCCACCGTCTGCCCCCTTTTACTCTGTCCGCTCTCACGGCACCCTCAGCCCACTGAGGGGTTCCGAGGTCGAATTCACCATGAGCACCGCAGGTCCCTGACCGTCCACGTATGAGATGGCCGAAACCGACGCCGGGCTGATGACGATCCGCTGGAAAAGGTCCAGGGGCGTGCCCAGGGCGTGAGCGACGGCGGCCTTGATGGGGTCGGCGTGGGAGAAGCACACGACGACGCCCCCGGCGTGGGCTGTGCGCAGGACCTCAAGAGATTCGACGATCCGCGCCTGCATTTCCGTGAAGCTCTCGCCATTCGGGAAACGGAAGGTCGAGGGGCTGCGCTGTACGGTCTGCCACTGCGGCATACCCGCCAGTTCGGCCAACGCGGCGCCGGTCCACTCGCCGAAGTCGCATTCGATCAGGCCGGCGTCCTCATTCACCTCAAGTCCGGCGCGGGCTGCCGTGGGCTCCGCCGTCTCGCACGTGCGCTCCAGGGGGGAGGAGTAGATACCGTCGACCCGAAGTCCCGCGAGGCGCTCCGCGACCCGGTACGCCTGGTCCCTGCCACGGGCGGACAGGTGCAGCCCCTGTGCCCGCCCCGGCAGCACCCTGCCCGTAGTGGGCGTCTCCCCATGGCGCACCAGAAGCAGGAGCGTGCCCTGCCGCTCGGGTGGGGTAGCGGGTGCCGGCGAGGCCGGCGGCGGTGCTGCAGTCATCAGAATCCAGCGTAAGCCGCACTGCAGCCCGTGAGCAGGGAATCTGAACAAATCCCTCGATTACCCGCCCGTTCGAGGACTACCGTGGAGGGGTGAGTGATCGTCCCGATATCTTCACTGTTGGCGAATTGCGTGCAGCCGGCCACGTTCACAAGGACCTGCGCCGCGAAATCCGCGACAACCTGCTCGCCGCCCTTGCCGCGGGCCGCGATCCGTGGCCCGGGTTGTACGGTTTCGGCCGGACCGTCCTGCCCCAGCTCGAGCGTGCACTGATCGCCGGCCACGACGTCGTCCTGCTCGGCGAACGGGGACAGGGCAAGACACGGCTCCTGCGCACCCTGTCCGGGCTGCTGGACGAGTGGTCGCCGGTGATCGAGGATTCGGAACTGAACGAACACCCGTACGAACCCATTACGGAGCACTCCCGCGCCCGTGCCCTCACCGAAGGGGACCGGCTGCGGGTGGCGTGGCGTCACCGCTCGGAACGCTATGTGGAGAAGCTCGCGACGCCGGACACCTCCGTCGCCGACCTCATCGGCGACGTCGACCCAATGCGGGTGGCCGAGGGCCGCCGGCTCGGCGACCCGGAAACCATCCACTACGGTCTTGTCCCGCGCTCCAACCGCGGGATCATCGCCATCAACGAACTGCCCGACCTCGCCGAGCGCATCCAGGTCTCGATGCTCAACGTGATGGAAGAGCGTGATATCCAGATCCGTGGCTACGTGCTGCGGCTGCCGCTCGACGTGCTCGTCGTCGCGTCCGCCAACCCGGAGGACTACACCAACCGCGGCCGGATCATCACGCCCCTGAAGGACCGCTTCGGCGCCGAGATCCGTACCCACTACCCGATAGAGCTGGACGACGAGGTCGCCGTCATCCGGCAGGAAGGGCAGCTGGTGGCGGACGTCCCGCCCGTCATCCTCGAGATCCTGGCCCGTTACACCCGGGCGCTGCGCCAGTCCCCGGCCATCAACCAGACCTCCGGCGTTTCAGCACGGTTCGCCATCGCGGGCGCCGAGACCGTCGCTGCGGCGGCGCTGCGCCGGGCGAGCGTGCGCGGGGAGGGCGAGGCCGTCGCACGGATCGTCGACCTGGCAGCCGCAGCAGAAGTCCTCACCGGGAAAGTTGAGTTCGAGTCCGGTGAGGAAGGGCGTGAGGAAGCCGTCCTCGACCACCTCTTGCGCACGGCCACGGCCGAAGCTGCGCGGGCGCATTTTCAGGGCATCGACATGGGTCCCCTCGTGGCTGCGCTCGACGGCCACACCACAGTGACCACCGGGGAACAGGTCACGGCGCGGGAGTTCCTCCACAACCTTCCGGCGCTCAACGGCTCCCGCCTCTACGACGACATCAGTGAGCGCCTGGGCGCGAAAAACGACGGGCAGCGCGCCGCCGCCGTCGAACTCGCCTTGGAAGGTCTCTACCTCGCCCGGCGGATCGCCAAGGAGTCCGACGACGAGGCGACGATCTACGGCTGACTACAGGAGGCCTCATGACCGCACACAACAGGTCAAAATATGGCCGGTACACGGGTGGACCCGATCCGCTCGCCCCGCCGGTTGACCTGGCGGAGGCGCTTGACGCGATCGCCGAGGACGTCATGGCGGGCTACTCGCCCCGGCACGCCCTGCAGGAGTTCCTGCGCCGCGGTGGCCGGAACCGGGAAGGGCTCGACGATCTTGCCCGGCGCGTGCAACAGCGCCGCAGTGAACTGCTGGGCCGCCACCGGCTGGACGGCACCCTCACCGAAGTCCAGAAGCTGCTCGATACCGCGGTGCTGGAGGAGCGCAAGCAGCTCGCCCGTGACGCCATGATGGACAACACCGACCGCGCCTTCCGGGAGATGCAGCTGCAGAATCTGCCCCGGTCCACCGCAGCAGCTGTCAACGAACTCGCCTCCTATGACTGGCAGTCCAGCGCCGCGCGTGTTGCCTATGAGCGGATCAAGGATCTGCTGGGCCGCGAGATCCTGGACCAGCGTTTCGCCGGCATGAAACAAGCGCTGGAGGACGCCACTGACGAGGACCGCGCAGCGGTGAACGAGATGCTGCGAAACCTCAACGAGCTCCTCGGAAAACACCGGCGCGGCGAAGACACCGACGCGGACTTCCAGGAGTTCATGGCCCGGCACGGCCACTTCTTCCCGGAGAACCCGCAATCAGTCGAGGAGCTGGTGGACGCCCTCGCCCAGCGCGCGGCCGCCGCCCAGCGGCTCCTGCAATCCATGTCTCCGGCGCAGCGAGATGATCTGATGCGGCTGTCCGCCCAGGCGTTTGGCTCGCCTGAACTCATGGCCCAACTCGACCAACTCGACGCCAGCCTGCGCGCCCTCCGGCCAGGCGAGGACTGGGCCGGCTCCGAACGCTTCGAGGGCCAGGAGGGGCTCGGGCTGGGCGATGGCACCGGCGTGCTGCAAGATGTGGCCGAACTCGATGAGCTGGCCGAACAGCTCTCCCAGTCCTATAACGGCTCACGCCTCGACGACCTGGACTTGGACGCCCTCGCCCGCCAGCTCGGGCAGAATGCCGCCGTGACCGCACGTACGCTCACGGACATCGAGCGGGCGATGCAGGACGGCGGTTACCTGCGGCGCGGGGCCGACGGAGACCTCCGGTTGTCGCCGGCCGCCATGCGGCGGCTCGGCAGGTCACTGTTGCGGGATACCGCCAAGCAGCTCTCCGGGCGTCAGGGGCGCCGGGACACACGCGTCGCCGGGGCGGCCGGCGAGCAGACCGGCTCCAGCCGGCAGTGGGAGTTCGGCGATGCCGAGCCGTGGGACGTCACCCGCACCATGACCAATGCGATCCGCCGCACCATGGCCGACGGCGGCGATCCGGGCCGCGGCTTGCGCCTCGCCGTGGGCGACATCGAGGTGACGGAGACGGAGGCGCGCACGCAGGCCGCCGTCGTCCTGCTGGTCGATGTGTCGTTCTCGATGGCCGCCGAGGGACGGTGGGTGCCGATGAAGCGCACCGCGCTCGCTTTGCACCACCTGGTCTCCACCCGGTTCCGCGGGGACCGGCTGCAGCTGATCACGTTCGGCCGCTACGCGCAGTCCATGGACATCGGCGAGCTCACGGCCCTGCCGGCCCTGCGGGAGCAGGGAACCAACCTGCATCACGGTCTGCTGCTGGCCGGCCGCTTCTTCCGCCAGCACCCGTCGATGCAACCCGTCCTCCTCGTGGTGACCGACGGCGAACCCACCGCGCACCTGCTGGCCGACGGCGAGTCGTGGTTCTGCTGGCCGCCGGACCGGGAAACCATCCGCGTCACGGTCGCCGAACTTGACCGGCTGGGGCGTGCGGGCGCCCAGGCAACGTTCTTCCGGCTTGGCGACGACCCTGGGCTCGAGCAGTTCGTCCAGCAGATGGTCCGCCGGGTTGGCGGCCGGGTGGTCGCGCCCGAAGCCGGGGACCTGGGGGCTGCCGTTGTGGGGGAGTACCTCCGCGCTCACTTCCGCGGCCGCCCCTACGACGACGCCGACTGGGTTCCATAGGCGGCGAGGCCCCTCGCAGCCGGTTCGTATCGGGCGCCGCGTCCTGGGGAGTAGCAGTGCGCGAACCGTGCTACTTGTCGTGCTGTCGGCGAACCACCTCGGTGATCCAGATAGGCGCGAACGGAGACGTGCAGTTCGGGGGAGTCGGGTAGTCCTTGAGCACCTCTAGGCGCTCACCGATGTCGAGTGCACGGGCCCGGTGCTCGGCGTGCTCGATCCCGATCTGAGCCAGGCAGTGGTTCATCGCCCACTGCAGGCGATCCGGGGCGTTTTTCATCTCCGTCTCGATGACGTCGAGCAGTCCTGCGAGGTCGAGGTCCTCGGGATTCTTCGCCACCCGCTCCGTGGTCAGCGCCCAGCCGGCACTCGCGACCACTGGGTCCGGATCGGCGGACCAGGCCAAGCGCAGTTCTTCGGCGTGCGGGTTCTTCTTCACCACGTAGTTCACGAGCCAGTCGTGCACCTTGGGGGTGCGCGCCTCGCGCAACATGACGTCCAACTCGTCACGCTCGAACGCCTTCGGGCGGCAGATCAGGATCGCCAGCAGTCTCGCCGCGGCGTCACCCGTCTCCCAAAGCTGGCGGGCGAGTTCCTGCTGCGTCTTCAGCCGCTTCGCGAGCGCGCGCAGTTTGCTGAGGTTCACACCGTGATCGTCGCCGTGTTTCTCGTTCACCTCCCGCGCCCTCGGGTCCTCGAGCCCGGCCAGCTCGGCCATCACCTCGGCCATCGTCGTCTCGGCCATCGTCGTCTCTGCCATCGTCGTCTCTGCCATCGTCGTCTCTGCCACATCAGCCTCCTGTCCACACTTGTGGGATTCAGCCTACTGGGGAAGCGCGCTCAACCGGGGGAGCAGCAAGCGCACAGTCAAGAAGCAGCAGGGAACGGTAGAGGCCCGGCGACCATGGGGGTCGACGGGCCTCTGTAAATGGTGAGCGTTAACGCCGTCCGGGATCTCCCGGCGATGGCGGGTACGGCGGGTACGGCTGCTGCATTGGCTGCTCCTGGGGCGGGTACTGACCCTGCTGCGGATACTGACCCTGCTGGGGCTGGTAGGGCTGGCCCTGCTGCTGACCCGGCTGGGCTTGCGTCGGCTGGTAGGTCTGGCCCTGGGCGTACGGGGACGGAGCCGGCCCCTGGGGCTGATGTACCGGGACGTACGGCGGCTGCATGGGCATCCGAGCGTAGGCGGCCTGCGCATTCTCCGCCCGCGCCTTTGCCCGGGCCTCAACGGCCCGGGCGGAGAAGAACCTCTGGTGTCCGAGATATACGACCACGAAGAGGCCGACGGCGACGGAGAAGAACGCAACTGCCGTCACTCCGGACGTCAGGCCACGCATGAGGCCGTAGACGAGCGTCAGCAGGCCGCCGATAAGGAACCCGCCGGCGAACAGTGGCTTCCTCGATTCGGTCCAGATACTGGCCCCCAGGATCACGAGAGCCGAGACGAGCGCCGCAATGGTGACGTTGCGGTTGTAGTCGCGCATCGCGGACTGGTGGGCGTCGATGGCTGACTGCCTGGCCGCCGCGTCGAGACTAGCCAGCGATAGCAGTTCAGGGGCCGGATAGAAGGTGGCGATGCCGAGGCCAACGAAGAGCACAAGGATGATGCCCAGGCCGATCGAGTAAAGCACGCGCAGGGATTTTTCGGTCATACCCATATCATGCGCAGGCAGTCAGGTGGAGACGAGCAGGCGCGCCTCTTAGTGTCGGACATATTCGTCCGATGCACGAGCGGAAACTTGGCGAATTCTGCAGTGTCGGAGCAGTCCATCCAGAAGCAGGCGGCCATACGCGCCCAGATCTCTGTCAGCGGCTCCGATCTAAGCTCGCGTTGGTAACCAGGTCAGCGTCGCTGCTGCATGGTGATTGCCACCAACTAGTTTAGGTAGAAATTCAGCCCCTATCGACTGATTATACAACGCCGATAATCAACATTATGTCAAGTAGAACAGTGATTGTTGTATCCGATGCACGATCACTCCTCCTCCGCCCATTGCCACCCAGTATCACGTCGCTTGAAGCCGAAATGTGAGAGATGGCTCCACGACAACGATGTCTTTGCGATCGATCGTTCGAGGGTTACAAACGCGACCAAAAATTGAACGAACAAAATCTGAAGGAACATTTTACTCTCGCGCCAGCGGCTCCGAGCGCTGGTTAGTCCTTCCTGCCATCACAATCACGCCCCGCCATAGGAAGGCCCATCCGCTCCCCTCAAAGTTTCCTGGAGTCCCGCGATCGGTGATGCGGTTCTTGAGCGCCGGGCACGGCCAATGCAAGAACGTGCCAGTACTGAGAAGGACCAACGGCTAGCCATGCTCAAGGCCTGCCTCGCCAATGACGACACCCTGAGCTTCCGGGTCACCGCGATGTCGGGTTGGCGCAGCTAGAACACGTGTTCGGGGTCCACAGTGGACGTTGCGTACTCCGGACGCCCGAGAGGCCGATAGGTCTGGATGGTTATGCCGCGGGAAGTGGTCCGCGTGTTGACCAGTTCGAGCGCGATGTCGGGGCCGGAATCGGGGAACAGCCGTGTGCCCTGGCCGACGACGACGGGGTAGGTGAGCAGGTCGAGCTGGTCGACCAGGTCGTTGGCGAGCAGCCATCGGACGAGGGCACCGCTGCCGGGCACCAGCAGTTCGCCGTCTTGCTGCGCCTTCAGATCACGGACGGCCGCGGCGACGTCGCCGCTCAGGACACTCGTGCCCGCCCACTGAGGGTCGGTGAGGCTGGTCGATACCACGTACTTGGGCCGGCTGTTCAGTGCGGCGGCGATCGGGTTCGTGGTCGGATCGATCATCGTTCCCCAGTAGCCGGCGAAGATCTCGTACGTCCGGCGGCCGAAGAGGAACGCGGCCGCACCGCCGTAGACCTGGTTGAGATAGTCCCCGGTTTCGGAATCGAGAAGAGGTATGGCCCATCCCCCGCGGTTGAAGCCCCCGCTGCGGTCTTCGTCAGGTCCGCCCAACCCCTGCATCACGCCGTCCACCGAGACGTTGGTCGTCGTCGTCAATCTCATGTCGAGTGACACCCCTTCTGGATCTGCGCTACTTGCTAAACAAGCACACTTGCAGTTGCTTATCAACGGCCTAGCGTCGCGTGGTGCACAGCGGGGACTATGCGCTGCTCAGGGACCTTGGGCGTAGAAGTCGCAGAGCAGAACCTGCGATGCAGAACAGTGCCACGAGTACGGGACCGGCGAATCCCTTGATGTAGATACCAACATTTACGACGGCGGGGAACCACAGCACAGACCAAACCAGACCACTGAACAAGAGATGGAGCGCCTGCATTGACAAGTACACCGCCCGGCCCGCCCGCGGCCGCTGTCCATGGTCCCCAGCAATGCCCCGGCACCCCGCTGCCTCAACGCGGCATGAGGTCATCCACAAAAAAGCCGCCGACGCCGGCCCCCTTCCGTCCTCGCCGGCAGACCGCGCTCCCCCGCTGCAGCAGGCGCTTGAGGTGATCCGGCCCAACCGGCACCGTTGGCGGGCGATGTGCGCAGGGCCTAGGAGATCTCCTCCAGAGCGCATATGCTGTCCCGATTCACGGTTCTTTGCCGGGCGTCAACTACAAACTGTCCGGCACGACTTCACTTTGGGGGACAACATGTTCGGTAAGTCCAACCGCAAGAACGGCCTGCCCCGCGATGCGGCAGCGCCATCCCCGGCATTCGATCCCCTTCCGGGAGCGCAACTGGCGGGCCGGATCGTCCTGGAACGGCTGCTCGGAGCAATGCGCGATGAGCGTGGCGTCCATGTCGAGTCTTTGGCGACCGCCCTGGGTGCGCTGGCCGGCCGGGCGTGCCAGATCGCAGCACTGGAAGGGCTCAACTCGGGCGCGGCACAGTACCGGGGGTTGTCACTGCTGACAGTCGGTGGCGCCAACGGCGATGAATACTTCGTTGGCGATGCCATCAACCGTCCGCTCGCGGAGTCCACGCACTCCGTCTGGAGTCTGGTGGCTGGGGCAGCCCAGCAGCACGGCGCCCAGGTGCCGGACCTCAACGAGCTCTTCCACCACAGCGCGAGCACCCTTGGCGGAGCGGAGTTCGGCCTGCCGCGCTTCGCTCCGGGAACCAATGCCGGTGGCACGCCTCGGAGCTATCTGGCCATGTGGGAACCCCTGCAGGCACCCGTCCGGCAGGCTGCGCCCCGGCCGGAGCAGTGGCCGGTGGCCTATGGCCTTGCCGTCCAGAACCTGTTCGCGATGGCAAAGGGCCAATTTGACCTTGGTGTCCTGACCCGCGTCGTCATGGACAGCGCCATCGCGACCTCGAAACTCAAGCTGCCCCTGCCAACCCCGGCACACGCCGGCCTCCCGGTCCAGTCGGAGGGCTAGCTCCCGGGCGGAAGACGGCCATGCAATTCCGTGTAGCGCCAAGGAATGCCGCGACACAGCAGTGACTTCGATGGACTTGCCTGTGAATCGTTTGCCGGCCCTTTCATGACTCTGGTTGCCTGGGGCAAGCTGTTGGTCAGGTGGTGAATTAAGCAACTGAGAAGTGTCCGACGGCGGGGGTGCCGTTGGACCCCTGCCGCAGCGAGTCCGCCGTCGGGCAGGAGCCCGCAGAACGGGAGGGCACGCAGCATGCAACGTGCAGTATCCAGGCCGGCCAAATTTCGCGCACTTATCATTTCTTCACTGATTGCAGTGGTGGTAATTTTTGGAATTGCGTTTGTTTCTATTTCCCGGTCGACAGTTGCGCCGTTTTCCGGCCCTGCGCCGATTCCGGGACAATCCGGCCGACCAGTGAGTAATCCTGCCGCGACTGGGCGCGCAACGTTCCAAAAAGTCCCGAACCGGGTGTTGTTCGCGCTTGATAGTGCCGGCCAACCTGACATCTCCGAAGACCTGGACAATATCAAGCAGGGTGATGCCGGCGATTGCTATTTCCTGGCAGCCTTGATGACAGTGGCAGCGCGCTCGCCGGAGACCGTTTTGAACATGGTTCACGATAATGCTGACGGCACCTACACCATTTCATTCCACAGCAAGTATGACGGCGCGCCCAATCCGGTGACAGTGACGGTTAATGGTGACCTTCCGTATCGCCACGGCAAACCCTTTGAAAATGGCATCGAATATATCGACGGCAAGAACGTTTCATGGGCCGCCATTATCGAGAAAGGGTGGGCGGCCGCGAACGGCAACCGCTATGCCGGCATCGATGGCACCGATCTCAGCAACGCCGAGGATCACGATGTGCATAATGCCCTTTATGCGATCACCGGCATGGAGGGCGTCGACCGCAATCCCGGCGGCCCCATGACGGGAGTAAGCTTCGCGCAAATCGAGCAGGATTTCACGAACGGCCTCATAACGCTTGGGACCTCCAACGACGACGGCAAGTTGGTATCCGATCATTCCTACGCATTGCTGGGCGTGGATTCGTCCAACCAAACCGTCGTGGTCGGAGATCCGCAAGGCGGCCAAGATAGGCTGACATTTGAGACTTTCCAGTCCACGAACATCAACCAGTACATCGCGATACCGACCTATCCTTGAGATCCGAGCTCGTGAACGAAGGACGCGCCCTGGCGCACGCCTCCCCCATCGCTCATGCTGCGGTTCAAGGCTGCTTAGCCTCCGATGGCAAGCAGGGCCAGCGCGCTATCGCGTGGTTTTTGAAGGTCCAGGCCGGTGTAGCCCTCGAACGCCGCCAGCCGATTAACAACGGTGTTCCGGTGGCAGGCGAGCCGGTCGGCCGTTGCCACGAGGCTGCCGAGTTCCAGGAACGTCCGTGCTGCTTCCAAGAGGCGTTCCCGCTCCGCCTCGCTGCACCGACCAAGCGCCGAAAGTATGAGGCTTTCAGGGTTGCAGCCCACTTGCGAGAGCCGGTGGGCCGTGATGGACAACCAGCGGTCCCGCAACGTGAACACTCCCCTGCTGCCCATGGGCAGGTCCTTCATGATTTCCCTGGCAGCGCTGACGGCTGTGCGCACTCCTGCGATCCCGGCGGCGTGCGGTGCCACTGCAACGGCCACGCCGTCGAACAATGCGGCCTCCTGGAAACTCAACTTTTCGTCGGAAGATGCCGTCCGGGGCCGGATGACCAAGGTGTGGTGGCCCTGGTCATAGGTCAGCACGGGAACGTCCCGGGGTGGGCGCGCCCGGATCCGCCGCCGGACCAGCAGACCGTCGTTCCGGTCGATGGCCGCCACCAGGAACACTGCGTGCGGGCTAATCCGCAGGGCGCCGGCTATCCGTGACAGATCCGTTGGGGACGGCTCGGCCGGCGCCAACAGCTGCGTCAGGTACTGCTGTTGAAGATCGGCATCGGCGCCCTCAATTTCCTGCAGCTCCCTCAGGTACCGTTCCTGGACGCTGGCTGCGAACCGGTCCACCGTCGCCCAGACGACTTCTGCCTTCTCTACCAGCAGCGCCGGGTCTGCGCCGAGCGCAGGGGCGGCCAGGGCATCCCACAGCACCGAGAAATCCAGCCTGATAGCCCGCACCAGGCTGTCCAAAGGCACTCCCTGCCGGGCTCTGCGGGCACCAAGTTCGGAGGCAATGTCGGCTAGCGCGTCAATTTCCGAGGCCTTCCCGCCGAGGGCCGCGAGCATGGCAGCGAAGGAACGGAAGCTGCTGCGGCGCAGATCTTCAAGGGTGAGACCCGAGTCTGCGTAGGCCGGGTCGGGAAGGATCCGGGTCAGGAACTTTTCCACGAGTTCGGGCAGCTGCGTGCCGACGGCGGCAATCAGACCACGCCATCGTTCGTCCTCGGTCATATCAGTCCTCCCAGACTCGCCGCTCCTATCATCCCCGAAGCGGACCACCACAGGGATGTATGTTCGTACATTTTTTGCCCGCTCTTCTGTCTTCCGCCGTCATGGGCAATGGCCCCGCGCCTTGGGACGATCGAAGTCAGCCGCATCGTGGCGGCAAGCAGACTTTCACCGGCCAGGAGATTCCATGACCATCATTGACCCAGTCGAGGAGCGGACAACGGCCGTCCGCCCCGACGAACAGTCCGGCTACAAGAAGGGCCTTTCCAACCGCCAGGTCCAGATGATCGGCATCGGAGGCGCAATCGGTACCGGCTTGTTCCTGGGTGCCGGCGGACGCCTGGCCTCAGCCGGGCCCGTACTCCCTGTTGTGTACGCGATCTGCGGAGTGTTCGCGTTCTTCATTCTTCGCGCCCTCGGCGAACTGGTCTTGCACCGCCCGTCGTCGGGCTCGTTCGTCTCCTACGCTCGGGAGTTCTACGGCGAAAAGGCCGCCTACATTTCCGGGTGGGTCTACTCGCTGTCCTGGGCGCTCACGGCGATCGTGGACATCACCGCCGTCGCGGTCTACCTGAACTACTGGACGGCGTTCAGCAGCGTGCCGCAATGGATCCTCGCGCTGGCAGCCCTGATCGTGGTCACCGGCGTCAACCTCATCTCCGTGAAGCTGTTCGGCGAGCTGGAATTCTGGTTCGCCGTCATCAAGGTGGGCGCCCTCGTGGCGTTCCTCCTGGTGGGCGGCATCTTCCTCGCAGGCAACTTCCCGGTCGCGGGGCACCAGCCCGGGCTCTCCCTGATCACTGACCACGGTGGCCTGCTGCCCAACGGGCTCCTGCCTGCCATCGTCATTGTGCAGGGCATCGTGTTCGCCTACGCAGGCATCGACATGATCGGCGTCGCCGCGGGCGAAACCAAGGACCCCCGGAAGATCATGCCGAAGGCGGTCAATGCCGTCATCTTCCGGATCGCCATCTTCTATGTCGGTTCCACGGCGCTGCTGGCGATGCTGCTTCCGTACAGCTCCTATAAGGCCGGTGAGTCACCCTTCGTGACCTTTTTCGCCAGCATCGGGGTGCCGGGCGCCGGTGACGTGATGAACTTCGTGGTCCTGACCGCCGCCCTGTCCAGCCTCAATGCCGGGCTCTACTCCACCGGGCGGATCTACCGCTCCATGGCCCAGACCGGGACAGCGCCGAAGTTCATGGAACGCATGAGCCGCGGCGGTGTGCCCTACGGCGGAATCCTCTTCACCGCCGCGTTCACACTGCTCGGCGTGGGCCTGAACGCCGTTGTTCCCAAGATGGCCTTCGAAATCACCATCAACGCCACCGCCCTCGCCATCCTCTGTACCTGGGCCACCATCATTTTGTGCCAGCTCAAACTGTACAAACTGTCCAAGGCGGGGCTCATGCCCCGGCCCGCCTTCCGGCTCTTCGGTGCGCCCTGGACCTCCTACCTCACGCTGGCCTTCCTGGCCGCGGTGCTGGTCCTGATGCTGTTTGATTTCCCGATCGGAACCTACACGGTCGCTTCCCTGGCGATCATCATCCCGGCCCTGGTTGCCGGCTGGTATTCGGTGCGGAAACGCGTCAACGAGCTCGCCACGACCCATCCGCTCACCGGCGCCATCCCGGTACAAGTACCAGCAACCCAGCATTCATCCACCCAGCATTCATCCACGCGGTTCAACAACGAGGAGCACACACCATGACTGCCGCAGCTACACGCCCCACCCATACGCTGGCCGGACCCTCCGCCGGCACCCGCCAGGAAACATCTGACGAGGCCGCGGCGTTCCTCCGCGACTTCCGCAGCCTCTCGGCCATCGGGGAAACACCCGGCCACGGCGTGGACCGCCAGGCCGCCACTGCGGCGGACGCGCAGGCACGTGCCTGGTTCACCTCGCTCGCCTCGCAGTACGGATTCCGCACCGAGACGGACAGGATCGGCAATCTCTTCGCACTCATCGAATGGAACCCCGGCGCGCCTTTCGTGCTGGTGGGATCGCACCTGGACAGCCAGCCGACGGCCGGAAAGTACGACGGCGCCTACGGCGTCGCCGCAGCCCTACACGCCGGCCGCCGGCTGGCGGACCGGTCAGCCTCCGCACCCTCCGACGGCGGCAGCGCGGCCGGTGCGCCCAAATACAACCTCGCCGTCGTTGACTGGTTCAACGAGGAAGGCTGCCGCTTCGCCCCGTCCATGATGGGCAGCTCCGTCTACACCGGAAAGCTCCCGGCCGACGTCGCGCTCGCCGTCACTGACACCGCCGGCACCAGCGTGAGCGAGGCCCTCTCCGAAATCGGGCACCTCGGCAGCGGCGAGGGCCCCACGGCCGCCGCCTACGCAGAGATCCACATCGAACAGGGCCGCTCGATGGAGGATTCCGGCACCACCATCGGTCTGGTCCACGCCTGCTGGGCCGCCGCGAAATACAGCGTGACCGTCCACGGCGAACAGGCGCACACGGGTTCAACGGTCATTGCCGACCGCAGGGACGCGCTGTTGGGTGCATCCCGACTGGTGGTGCTCCTGCGCGAAATCGCGGACCACTTCAGCGGCGCCGTGCTGCACACCTCCGTGGGCCAGCTGACCGTCTACCCGAACTCGCCCGTGGTGGTACCGTCCCGGGTGGAACTGGTCATGGACCTGCGGACAGCCGACGAGGAGATCCTGGCCTCAGCCAAGGCCCTGCTCCGCGCCGGCATCGCCAGTATCGAGGCGGAGACGAACGTCAGCATTGAAGTCGCGGAGTCCCATGCCTGGGGCATCAACCCCTACCAGCCCGCCGGTGTGGCCCTGGCCGCCGAGTGCGCAGCCGAACTGGGCCTCAGCCACCGCCAGGTGTTCACGCTGGCCGGACACGACTCCATCAACATGAAGGACGTCGTCCCGACGGTCATGCTGTTCGTTCCCAGCGTGGACGGCATCTCCCACAACGAACGTGAGTACACGAACGACGGCGACGCCTGCGCCGGCGTGGACATGCTCACCCGCGTGGTGGAACGGCTGTGCAACGGGGACCTCGACGGCGCCGCGGCCCCCGGGTCCGGCACCGCGGCTCCCGGGTCCGGCGCCCGGCCTGAGGGCGTCCAGTGACCGGCCGAATCAGGGTGGCCGTCGTGCAGGGCACCGGGCTGGTCAACTCCCCGCAACAGAACCTGGACCGGCTTGCCTCCCGCGCGCAGGAAGCCCGGGCGCAGGGCGCGGATCTGCTGGTGACGCCCGAACTGTACGTCAGCGGCTATGCGCCCAGCCTGGTCCACACCACCGACGGCGCAGCCCAGCGGAGGCAGCTCGCGGACATTGCTGTATCCGCGGGCCTGGCGATCGTGGGCTCCACTGTCGAACACGACCGGGACCGGCACTACATTTCGGCGTCCTTCTTCGACCGCGATGGCGGCGAACTGACCCGCTACCGCAAGCAGCACCTCTTCGGGGCCGCGGAGAAGGGCGCCTTCGACGCCGGGGAGGAGGCACCCGCCGTCGTCCCCTTCAACGGAGTCAACGTTGCCCTCGGGATCTGCTTCGACATCGAGTTTCCCGAATTTGTCCGCGCCGCGGCCCTCGCGGGCGCGGAACTGCTCTGCGTTCCGACGGCGGTCCCGCTGCGCGCGGGCGGCCAGACCGACGCGCACCCCTTCGACACCCGGCTGGTCCCGGCGATGGTGGTGCCCACCCGCGCGTTGGAAAGCCAACTGTTCATCGCGTACGCCAACCACGCCGGCCCGGACTTCGCCGGCCTGAGTACGGTCGCTGATCCGTACGGCCGCCGCCTCGCGGCGGCCGGCGACGACGCGGCACTCATCGTCGCGGACATTGCGGTTGCCACCGTGCGCCAGGCCCGGCGGGACACCGGCTACCTTTCCACCTTCGTTCACAGTTCCCCGTTCAAGCACAGCGCAGCCAGCGCCCACCCCCAGTAAAGGACCTCCGTGACCATCGCAGCCACCAGCACGCCGACTGCAAACCTGAGCATGCTCATCCCCGACTTCCCGTTCCCCTATGACGACTACATCACCCACACCGCGGGAATCGGCAGCGTCCCCGCCGACATGCACGGCACGGAAGTGGCCGTGGTGGGCGCCGGGATGTCCGGGCTCGTCGCAGCCTACGAACTCATGAAAATGGGGCTCAAGCCCGTTGTGTACGAGTCCTCCCGGATCGGCGGACGGCTTCGCGGCGGAACCCAGCCGGGCCAGTCCGGCCCCGTCGCTGACCTCGGCGGGATGCGTTTCCCGAAGTCCGGTGCCTCGTTCTTCCACTACGCGGACCTCGTGGGCATCGAAACCCAGCCGTTCCCCAACCCGCTGACCCCCGCAGCGGGCAGCACGGTGATCGAGCTCGGAGGCCAGGCCCACTACGCCGAGACAGCCGCCGACCTTCCCGGCTTCTTCGGGGAAGTCTCCAATGCCTGGAACGACTGTCTGGAGGAACGCGCCCACTTCAGCGCCATGCAGGAAGCCATCCGCACCCGCGACCTGGCCACCATCAAGAAGCTCTGGAACGACCTTGTTCCGCGCTTCGATGACATCTCCTTCTCGGGCTATCTGGCCACGTCGAAGGCGTTCTCCTCCTTGCCGTTTGAATACCGGGAGGCCTTCGGCCAGGTGGGGTTCGGCACGGGCGGCTGGGACACCAATTTCCCGGACAGCATCCTGGAGATCCTCCGGGTCGTCTACGTGGACGCCGACGCCGACCAGCACCGGATCATCGGCGGCGCCCAGCTCCTGCCCGAACGGCTCTGGAACCATGCCCCGTCGGGCCTGGCGTACTGGCCGGAGGGTACCAGCCTTGCTTCCTTGCACGGCGGGCACCCGCGGCCCGGCGTCGCCGCCATCCGGCGGGTTCCCGGCAGTGAGGACGGAACGGCAGCCAGCCAGGGACCCATCGCCGTCACCGACAAATGGGGACAGACGCGCCAGTACGCGGCCGTCATTGCGACGTGCCAGAGCTGGCTGCTCTCGGCACGGATCGACGTCGGCGAATCGCTCTTCAGCCACAAGCTCTGGACCGCGATCGAGCGCAGCCACTACATGCAGTCCTCCAAGACGTTCGTCGTCGTCGACCGGCCGTTCTGGAAGGACCTCGACCCGCAGACCGGCCGTCAGGTCATGAGCACCACGCTCACGGACCGGCTCACCCGCGGGACCTACCTGCTGGACAACGGCCCGGACCAGCCTGCCCTGATTTGCCTGTCCTACACCTGGAACGATGATGCCCTGAAGTGGCTGCCGCTGGACGCCGACGAACGCGTCCGGCTCATGCTGCACTCCCTGAAGCAGATCTACCCCACCGTGGACATCGCCTCGCACATCGTCGGCGACCCCATCACTGTCTCCTGGGAGGATGACCCCAACTTCATGGGAGCGTTCAGCGACAACCTGCCCGGCCACTACCGCTACCAGGAACGGCTGTACACGCACTTCATGCAGGACGGAATGGATGCGGCCCACCGCGGGATCTACCTGGCCGGGGACGGCGTCTCCTGGACCGGCGGCTGGGCCGACGGCGCAGTGACCACAGGCCTGAACGCAGTGTGGGGCGTCATGACGCAGCTCGGCGGCAAGACCCATCCGGAGAACCCGGGACCCGGCGACCGTTTCGACGAACTCAAACCGATGCGGCTCCCCTAGTCACCAGGCGTGGGCGGCCGGCAGGGGACACTACTGCCGGCCCCCTGCTCCCCTGTCGTCACTCCGTCGAGTGGGCTGCAGCCCTAAACGGCAGCCATGACGCGCTCGCCGTTGAAGTATTCGAGCTGCCAGCCGTCGACGGCATGGTGGTGGGCCAGGTTCAGCACGGCATTGTCGATGCTTTCCAGGGTGCGGCCGATCGCGCGGCTGAGGCTCACGCGCAGGAGCGTCCCGTGGGCGACGGCCAGGACGCGGCGGCCGCGGAACTCCTCGGCCAGCAATTCCAGCGCGGCCAACCCGCGGCGGGCCGCCTCGTCCTCGCTTTCCGCGCCGCGGAAACCATCGGGGATGCGCAGTGCGTCCAGTTCCGGGCCGGCCTGCAGGCCCTCCGCGGGTCCGAAGCTGCGCTCGGCGAGCTCCGGCACGCGCCGGGCCACGCTGAGCCCCAGCCCGGCGGCAATGAGGTCGGCTGTTTCCGCGGCACGGCTCAGCGGCGAGGACACGATCGCGTCCCACCCATAGCCGGACAGGGCGGCGACGGCGTTGCGCGCCTGGCCGCGGCCGACGGCGTTCAGCGGAATGTCGGTGGATCCCTGCAGCCGGCGCTCCGCGTTCCAGTCCGTCTGGCCGTGGCGGACGAGGGCAAACGTCGTAAAGGTCATGGCTCCCATTCTGCCCTGCGGGCGGACGGGCGCCTTAATCAGCGCGTCAACGCCGCGGACTTATCCGGTAGTGCCCGCCCGCGCGGCGTAGGCAGTGGCCCGGTCGCGTACGTTGGCCACGTACGTATCCGACTGGTTGTAGGAGTAGATGGCATCCGCCCAGCCCCCGGCGGTCGTGAGGTCACCGCCTCGGGCGCACAGGTACGAGGCGGCACTTAGGGCGGCGTCGTCGATGTTGAGCGGGTCGGCTTTTCCGTCACCGTTCCCGTCCCGCCCTGCCAGTTGCCAGGTGGAGGGAATGAACTGCATGGGTCCGACTGCGTGGTCCCACTGGGCGTCGCCGTCCAGGGCGCCGGCGTCCGTATCAGGGATCGCGGCAAAACCGTCGCCATTGAGGCTCGGACCGACAATTGGCCCGCTCGCCTGGCCGGCGCTGGTCAGGCTCCCGCCGCCGTAGGTTCCGTGGCCGGATTCGACGAAGCCGACCCCTGCCACCGTATTCCAGCCGATGCCGCACGCCGGAGCCGACTCGTTGGCCGCGCCGGCAGCGGCCACGTAGGCCTGGAGCGCACGGGCTGGGATGTCCGTCTGCGCGGCGGCATCGATGAGCCATTGGGCGTCCGTGCTCCGGGTTATGTTCACGGCGGAGGTGATTCCGGTGGACAGCGTTTCGAGTTTCGCCTCCGCCCGGGGCGGTGGTGGCAGGGCGGCGCGGGTCTCCGCGCCGGTGTAGCGGAGTGCCCAAAACAAGAACGCGGTGATGACGCAAAACGCGAACAGGCCGAGCACTGCCAGGCGTTTCAGGCGGAGCATGGACTAGTTGGACCTGCCGTGGACGATGCTGGTCCGCTGACCCGGAGCGGTGCGGAAAACCGCCCCCGCGCCGCACACACGCGGGGCCATTGTCCTAGCCTTCACAGTCGATGCAGTAAGTGTGGCCGTTCTTTTCGCGTGCCACTTGGGACCGGTGCCGGACCAGGAAACAGGAGTAGCAGGTGAATTCGTCCTGCGCCTGCGGGATGACCTGCACGACGAGTTCCTCGGCGACGAATTCCCCGCCGGGGCTGATCGCATCGTCAAATGCGTCAGTCTCATCCATCTCGCGGACAACACTGCGGGCATCCGGGGCGTTGGCGGATTGCAGCGCCTGCAGGGAACTATCCTGCGATTCCTTGACGTCGGATCGGACTTCGTCGTAATCGGTTGCCACGGGGGTGACTCTCATTCCTATGTTTAGTTCTGACGGGAAGCCAACGTACACCATTCCACGCTTCCCTGCCTCATGTGAACGAGGGACAGGCCACAAGCTCGTCGTTCCCGCTGTGCCAAATTCCGCGATTTTGCCTAATCGTTCCCGCCGGACCCGGTCCCACGGTTTTCCGTAAACACCTGTCGGACCAGGCTCGTGAAGGCGGCAAGGAGAACTGACGGGTCATCCTTCCAAGATGCAAGGAAGACCGGTATGGGAGGGGCGTCACGGACCGGTTTGTACGCAACCCCGGGACGTTGGTACTGCGTGGCGGTCGCTTCCGAGGACATGCCCATGGCCTTACCCGTCGAAATCAGTGTCAGCCAATCGTCTACTCCCTGGATGGGGCGCAGGGATGAAGGCCGGGCCTCCGGTTCCCAAAGATCCTCGACCGTGGTTCCGGTCCGGCTATCGACGGCGACTGTCCGCCCGGCAAAGTCCGCCATGCGGAGGAACCGTTTGCGGGCCAGCGGATCAGTCGTGGCCACCGCGGCATAGCGTAACTCTGTTCCGATCAGCGTCTCAGTGAAGCGCGGGTCATTGAGCCCGCGGCGGACAACGGCCAGATCCACGGATCCGCCGGCCAGGCCGGCCGTCGCCGAGTTCGACTGGACCCAGATAAGTTGCACTCCCGGGTTCGCCTCTTCCCAGCGGCGCTGCACGGTTATGGTCCGGCTGCCCAGCGCGGACCAGGCGTAGCCGACCCTGAGCTCGCCCGCGTGATCCCTCGCGGCCTCTTCCAGCAGCCGGGCTTCGTCCAGGACCCGCCGTGCGTGTTCTATGATCCGCTGCCCGGCGGCGGTCGGGGTCACGCTGCGCGTCGTTCGCTGGAAAACACGGACTCCAAGGGTGCGTTCCAGGGTCGCGACCGACCGGGAGACGCTTGCCTGGGACGTTCCCAAACTGATGGCCGCGTCGGTGAAGGTCCGGGCGTCGTCGACAGCCACGAGTGCCCTAAGATGGCGCAGCTCAAGATTCATACGGTCATCGTATAGAACGGTCACCGCAAGCATTTATTGGTTTGAAGATTTCGCCCCACACTTTGGGTTATGGAGGCATACACAGAGGACGGCTCGGGCCAAGACCGCCGTCCGTCAGCTCAAACCCAGCCCCGGATATTCGGTGGCCTGCTGACCATGACGGGCAGCGGGGTCAGCAATCAAATCGGGGCGGGCATTGGAGCCCACGCGTTTCCGGTGCTCGGACCCGCCGGTGTGGTCGCCGTCCGGCAACTCGTGGCCGCGACCGTCCTCCTGTCGGCCGCCCGGCCGCCCCTCCATCGGTTCACGTGGAAACAGTGGTGGCCGGCGCTCCTGCTGGGCGGAACGATCGCCCTCATGAACATTTGCCTCTATGTCGCCATCCAGCGCATCGGGCTGGGGTTGGCCGTCACCTTGGAATTTCTTGGCCCGCTTGCAATCGCCCTCATGCGGTCCAGGTCCAAACTCGACCTGCTGTGTGCGCTGTGCGCCGGTGCCGGCGTCTACGTCCTGGTGATGCCGGGACCTTCGAGCGACTTCCTTGGCATTGGAATCGCCGCGGCCGGGGCCGCCTGCTGGGCGGCCTACATCATTCTGAATGGAGTCGTGGGTCAGCGGCTGCCTGGGCTGCAGGGCCCGGCAGCCGCAACCCTGGTCTCCATGGTGTTCTACCTGCCGGTGGTCGGTTATCTGATCTCGGCGGGGTCTCTGACGGGTCCGGCGCTGTTGTATTCGGTGATCGCCGGAGTGCTTTGCTCTGTCATCCCGTACGCCGCGGACCTGGTGGCGCTCCGCCACGTGCGTCCGGCATTCTTCGGCGTATATATGAGCATCAATCCCCTTCTTGCGGCCCTCTCGGGGATGATCGTGCTGGGGCAGATCCTCGCCGTTCATGAATTGCTGGGTATCGGCATCATTGTCGCCACCAACGCGGCAGCCATCCTGCTGGCCAGCATCAAGCCGGGCGCATCACGCCCCTGAGGTTATGAAAACCGCAGAGCTGGCAGTGAATTAGCAGCGCTTGGTTCCTCAGGCTGCGTCAACGGTTTCGGGCGTGAGAGTGTCAAAGTGGGAAGCATGTCCCTTTTCTCCAGAAGCGGCACAAAAGCATTCGGCGGGGATGATGCCGGTCGAGGTCAGCCCTGCGAAGCCTCGCCGGGGGGACGCACATCTTTGCCTGCGGGCTTCTGCATCCCGAGGATGAGGAACGTGATACCCATAGTGAAGAACGCAATCCAGGCCGTGGTTCCTAGAAATATCATTGCGATCGCAACGGCCAGGAAAACGATCCCGATCGGCAGGAATGCCGCGCCCCGGCTTCTCTTCGCTCGGCCGTTCGACTCCGACATGGGCTTTTAACCGTTCATCTCGTCGACGCTACGTGGGTCTTCTTCAGCTCCTCGGCGAACATCACGATGATGCCGCTTGGTCCGCGGACATAGGTGAGCTTGTAGACGTCCCCGTAGGTCGCCACGCCGCGCAGCGGGTGGCAGCCGTGCCTCGCGGCGATCTCGAGGGCCTCGTCGATGTTGTCGACAGAGAAGGCGACACGGTGCATGCCGATCTCGTTGGGACGGGTTGGCTTCGTCTCGATTGCGTCGGGGTGTATGTACTCGAAGAGCTCAAGGCGACCGTGGCCGTCTGGCGTCTGGAGCATGGCGATGTTGGCGTGGTTGCCGTCGAGGCCGACGGCGGTGTCGGTCCACTCGCCACTGACGGTGTCACGGCCGACGACGGTCAGACCGAGGTCGGTGAAGAAGTCGATCGTTGCTTCGAGGTCTCGGACGGCTATGCCTACGTTCTCGAGTTTGATGGGCATGAGTCACATGCTAGCGCGTCGGGGCGATCCGTTCAGGTCCCTGGGCTGCCGGTTCCCGCTCAACCGGTCCGAGAACCATGGAATCGGGGATACCCTGCTCTTCAACGTCCAGGCGCTGGTCGCAGAGTTCGAAGGGGCCTCTTCCGAGCCCGCACCCGGGAAGGGATGAAGGTTGCCAAGGCCAAGGCCAAGGGCCGGGGCCGTTGCAGGGACTGCGGCGGAAGCCGATTTCGGCACGGCCGAGGAGTACGCGAAGCAGTTCCCCAAGAGGAAGAGGCGGACGTGACCGATTATTTTCAGCCCGCGAAGAGCTACCGCACTGCCGTTTAGGGTCCCTTAACGGGACGTGGCAACGCCAAACAGAGCAGTGATTTGCACACCACTTTCCGCTGACAGTCACGCCCCTGAAGTGAGGAGGCCCCGGACAGCTGTTGCTGCCCGGGGCTTCCATCGGGTCGTGAGCCGAACCCTGGACCCACTCAGGTCATCGTTCCGAGACCAGCAGTCCGCCTCTCTGCGCACCGACGTTGTCCACATGGCTGGACCGTCCGGCGGCAGCGAAAGTGTTGGCCGGCCGGGGCAGCCCGTAGTGCTCGCGGAGGGTCCGTCCGGTGTATTCACGCCGGAAGAGTCCGCGGTCCCGCAGGATCGGGATGACGTGGTCCACGAAGGCGTCGAGGCCGGACGGGAGCACGGGCGGCATGATGTTGAAGCCGTCCGCCGCCCCGGCCAGGAACCATTCCTGGATGGCGTCGGCCACCTGCTCGGGGGTCCCGGAGAAGGTGCGGTGTCCGCGGCCGCCGCCGAGACGGCCGATGAGTTGGCGCACGGTCAGGCGTTCCCGCCGGGCGAGGTCCACAATCAGCGTGTATCTGCTCTTGGCGCCCTCAATCTCGTCCTCGGAGGGCAGGTCCTCCGGCAGTTCGGCGTCCAGGGCCAGCGACTCCGGCGAGACCTTCAGGACCCCGGCGAGTTGCCGTCTAGCGTGGTCGGGGTGGATGAGCTCGTCGAGTTGCTGTTCCAGGCGCCGGGCTTCGGCCTCCGTGGACCCGATGACCGGAACAATGCCCGGAAGAATCTTGATCGTCTCCGGGTCCCGGCCGGCTGCGGCCGTTCGCTGCTTCAGGTCCGCATAGAAGCGCTGTGCCTCTGGCAGCGTCTGCTGGGCGGTGAAAACCGCTTCGGCGTAGCGGGCGGCGAAGTCCTTGCCGTCTTCCGAGGAGCCCGCCTGGACAATCACCGGGTGGCCCTGGACGGAGCGCGGCACATCCAGGGGGCCCAGGACGCTGAAATACGTGCCGGCGTGGTTGACCGGATGGACGCGGGTGTTGTCCCCCCAAATCCCGGCGTCCTTGTCCCCGACGGCGGCGCCGTCCTCCCAGCTGTCCCAGAGCTTGCGGGCAACGTCCAGGAATTCCGCGGCCCGCTCGTACCGCAGCGCGTGGGCCGGCTGGTCCTGCAGCGAGAAGTTCCTTGCCGCCGCGTCCCCGGCGGTGGTGACGACGTTCCACCCGGTCCGGCCGCCGCTGATGTGATCCACGGAGGCAAACCGCCGGGCCAGGTTATAGGGGTCGTTGTAGGTGGTGGAAGCCGTCGCTATGAGCCCGATGCGTTCGGTGACGGCGGCGATGGCCGCAAGCAGCACGGTCGGCTCGAGGCTGCCGTAGGGGCGCTGTCCGACGTCGCCGTGCAGTACTGGCGAGTCCGCGAAGAAGATCGAGTCGAACGTTCCGCGTTCCGCGGTCCGGGCAAGCCGCTGGAAGTGGGCGACGTCGGTCCCGGCGAAGCTGTCGCTTTCCGGCAGCCGCCACGAGGCTTCGTGGTGCCCGGTGCTCATGAGGAACGCGTTCAGGTGCAGCTGCCGTGCGCCGCTCACAGCCCGTCTCCGGGCAAGTCTGCGGGCAGAACAACCGTCTCGGAATAGACGGAGGAATCGCCCTGGATGGACGAGCTGCTGCGTCCGTCGATGCCTACGGGAACATCGCCGGCCACCGTGACCCGGTTCAGCTGGCGGGGCTGGCCGTCGTAGTTGTCCGGGGCGTAATGCTGGGTGATGCGGTTGTCGAAGAGCACCAGCTGGTCCGGTTCCCAGTTGACGCGGACCACGTTCTCCGGGCGGGTGACGTAGGCCTGGAGCAGCCGCAGGATGTCCTTGGATTCGGTGTTGGACAATCCCACGATCCGCAACCTTTGGGCGAAGCCGCCGATGAAGAGGCCGCGCTCCCCTGTCAGTGGGTGGACCCGGACCACGGGGTGGGCGGTCTCGAAGTGGATCCGGGTAAATTCCTTCCGCCGCTCATCGGCGTTGGCGTGCTCGAGGTTCTTCGGCACGGAGTAGTCGTAGTCATTGGTGTGGACGGCCCACAACGTGTCGGCGAAGTTCCGCAGTTCCTCCGGCAGGTCCTGGTAGGCACCTGCCGAGGAGGCGATCAGGGTCTCCCCGCCGTAGGCCGGCAGGGTGATGCTGCGCAGGGTGGAGGCCTGCGGCGGGTTCACGACAAAGGTGACGTCGGTGTGCCAGTTGTTCGCGCTGCCGTTTTCGCTGTCTACCGGCAGGACCGCCGGTTTGCCCTCTACGGAGGCCACCGTGGGGTGTGCCTGGGTGAGCGGGCCGAAGCGGCTGGCGAAGCGCACCTGGGCTTCGTCGTCGCGAATGTTGGCGTCCCGGAAGACCAGGGCCTTGTGCGTGTTCAAGGCTTCACGGATCTGGGCGATCGTGGCGTCGCTGAGCTCGCTGTTGAGGTCCAGGCCGCGGATCTCGGCGCCGATGCGCGCGCTGAGTTTGCGGAATTTGAGGCGGGTTTCGGTAGCTATCGACATGGTGGTGGTCTCCTTGATCTGTGGGGGGTGGTGAGGTTGGCTGGTCTAGTTCGATTGGGATCCGACGGCGGTCCGCCACCGGGAGAAGTGCCGTTCGACGGCGACCAGCAGGTAGTTGACCAGCAGGCCGAGCAGCGAGACGGTCAGAATCCCTGCGTACATGTCCGGGATCAGGAAGCTCATCTGGGAATTGACGATCAGGTACCCGAGGCCCGCCTTGGCCCCGACCATTTCCGCGGCGATGAGCACCAGGATCGAGGACGTTCCGGCCATCCGGATTCCCGTGAAAATGGTCGGTACCGCCGAGGGCAGGATGACCTTCTGGAACAGCCGGAAGTTGGACAGCCCCAGGGAGCGGGCGGCACGGATCAGGAGCGGGTCAACGGTCCGGACGCCGGCGATGGTGTTCAGCAGGACGGGGAAGAACGCGGCGTAGGCCACGATGCTGATCTTGGACGTCTCCCCGATCCCCAGCAGGAGGGTGAAGACCGGGAGCAGGGCAAGCGCCGCCGTGTTCCGGAAGACCTCCAGCAGCGGATTCAAGAACCGGTCAAGGGACCGGTACCAGGCGACCAGCAGGCCCAGGGCGACGGCGGAGACGACGGCGATGCCGAAGCCGCTGGCGGAGCGGGTGAGGCTTGCCGCCAAATGGTTCTGCAGCTGACCCTTGGCGAGGAGGGACCCCAGGGCACGCAGGACCTCGTGCAGCGGCGGGAGGAACACCCTGGTGGATGGCGAGGCAAGGTACGTGGGCCCCAGTTCCCAGAGCAGAAGGAACAGCAGGATGGCGCCGGAGGCCCAGATCCCGCGTCCGGCCCTGCGGGCGCTGGACCGGACCAGGGAGGGGAGGTGTCGGGCTCCCGCGGGCTGCGCGGTCCGCCCGGCGTCGGCCGCGCGTGCGGCAGGGGCGGCAGGCGCGGCGGCGTCTTTGGTCAGTGTTGGTGCGGTCATCAGGCTGCCCTTCCCTTGCTGAGCTGTCCCTTGCTGAGTTGGGGTGCCTCGTCGGGTGCTGACCCGTCGGGCCGGATTTTGGCGTGCCCGGCTTCCTGGGCCTTCCGGACTTCGTCGTGCAGCAGGGACCAGACTTGGTGGCGGTGTTCGACGAAGACGGCGTCGGAACGGACGTCGCCGTCACCGCTCCGCTCCCCCAGGTCAATGTCGACAATCTGCTTGAGCCGGCCGGGGCGGGAACTGAGCACGGCCACCCGCTGGCCCAGGTATACGGCTTCGTCGATGCCGTGCGTGATGAAGATGATGGTCTTGCCCGTGGACCGCCAGATGCGCAGGAGTTCCTCCTGGAGCTGTTCCCGGGTCTGGGCATCCAGCGCCGCGAACGGTTCATCCATGAGCAGGACGTCGGGTTCGTACGCGAGGCTCCGGGCGATGGCAACGCGCTGCTTCATGCCCCCGGAGAGCTCATGGGGATACCGGTCCTCGAAGCCGGACAGGCCAACGAGCTCCAGATAGTGGCGGGCCTTGTCGGTACGTTCCTTGCGGCTGAGCCGGCGCCCGTCGCTGCCGGGCCCTTCGAGGCCGAAGGCGACGTTGGCGGCCGCGGTGCGCCACGGAAAGAGTGCGTACTGCTGGAACACGACGGCACGGTCGCGGCCGGGTCCGGTCACCTCCTTGCCGTCCACCAGCACCTGGCCGGTGTCCGGCCGGGTGAGCCCGGCAAGGAGGTCCAGGAGGGTGGTCTTGCCGGATCCGCTCGGACCGACCAGAGTGATGAACTCGCCCGCGGCGACGTCCAGGGTGATGCCCTCCAGCGCCGTCAGGGTGGTGCCCTCCGGCTGGTCCTTGCTGGGCCGGACAGTGAACTGTTTCCCGACGTCCCGGAGGCTGATTTTCGGCGCCTGGCCGGTAGCACGGGTCACGATGCCGCCCCCTTCAGCAGGTCGTTGAAGTCGTTGGTGTAGTACTTGGAGGGGGTGATGTCGCCGGACACGATTCCGGTGTCGTTCAGCCACGCTGACCAGCGGGTGAAGTCCTGATCGCTGATGGCGCCCTTGGACGGGACACCGACGCTCTTCCAGTACTTCAGGGCCGCGGTACTTTCAGAACGCTGGCGCTTGTTGATGATGCTCGTAAACCGTGCGATCACCTCGTCGCGGGGCGTACTGCGTTCCCATTCGATGGCCTTGGCCACACCGGTGGTAAAGATCCTCGCGGTTTCCGGGTTCTTTTCGACGAAGTCCTTGCGCAGAACGTATTGGCCTCCAGCGAAGGTTCCAAAGAGCTCGAAGTCGTTGAACAGGGACCGCAGGCCGCCATTGGCGACAGCGTTATCCTGCAGCACTCCGCCGAGCGACCCGACGTCGACCTGTCCGCGGCGGATGGCCTCCTCGGTGTCATTGGGCGGAACGACGACGAGTTGAACCTGCTTGATCTCCTCCTGCGACAGACCGTTCTTCTTCAGGTAGCTATTGATCACGGCGTCCGCATGGGCGCCCAAGGTGTTGACCGCAACCTTCTTGCCGATCAGATCCCGTGGCGACCGGATGGGGCTCTCCTGGGTGACATAGAAGCCGTTGAACGTCTTCTCGTCCTCGCCGTAGTAATTGATCACCGCAGTCACCGGTGCGCCGGCTTCGATGAGCTTCACCACGGCACCCGAGAAGGCGCCGCCAAAGTCGGTGGCTCCTGTCGCGGCTGATTGGATGCTCGCCGGCCCGCTGATGGTGTTGCCTACCCAGTTCAGCTTCACATCGCCTAGGTAACCGAGGTCCTCGGCCAGCTCCGGCAACGTGACGCTGTTGGCCCAGCCCTCGTAGCGGAGTTCGGTCACCTCGGGCGTCCCAGGGGCATTTCCGGCCGAGGACTGGGCGCTCGCAGGGCCGCCGCAACCGGATACCACCAGCGAGACCGCCAGGGCGGCAGCAACGCCCAAGGTGGGGAAAAGTCCTGCGGGTAAGAGTCGGTTTTTCATAGCGGATTCTTTCTGGATTCGATGGTGCGGACCGGGGTTACCGGACCGTGTCCACCATCAGAACAGAGTTGAATCCGAGCCGGCAGGTGCCGCGACACCCGACGAAACCGCGCGTAATCCGGCGACGAAAACAGCCACGGACGCCACTCGCTACCCAATCGGACGCAGTCCGTAACAGGGCAGACTCACGCGGTCATCAGAGGCCATCCCGGGACGCCTCCGCGCCCCGCCGGACCCCGCGCTGTGAAGTCTCGGTGACGCCCGGCGACCGCGCGTGACGGAGCCGGCATCGCGCCGCCGTCGTACATGGGACGAAAGATTTCCTGGGGATGTGGCCGAATGTTGCGCTCCCGGCGGCATCTATGAGGCGAGAGTGCAGGACACATTCTTCGCCGCCGCGCGGCCGCTGGACGGCAGCCACGGCAATCCCCCTACAGGCTGGGGCAACCCCTACCAGTCAGGCACCATCACCGTGGCGGGCCAAAGCGCGGTCTTCCGTGACGACAGCGGCCACACCGTGACCTTCCATGAACGGCCTGGTGCCACGAGCTTCCTAAGAACTTGCTCCTGAACGCCGACCGGCAGTGGCTTTGGTGCTGCAACTTCGCCCCGATCATGGCGGTCTCGCTCGTCCGGCGTGCCGCGAGGACCGGGGACGTCACCCTCATGCGCACCCTCGCCAACCCGCTGAGCGAGCGGCAAACACCCATCAGCTCATCAGTGGCGTTCGGTGAACCGCGGAATGATCGTCATCGGAGCCCCCTTGGGCGGCGTCATAGCCACCGTCGCGGGTACCGATTCCGCGCTCTGGTCCGCCGCCGCCTTCCTCCTCCTGGCCTCCCTCGTGCTTCTGTTCTCCAGGTTCAGAGACGCGCGGATCGAAGTCCAACAACTTTCCGACGACGAAGCGCTCATTCCCTAGGCGGTGGTTATCATGGCAGCAATTTCTTCGACTGCTTCTGACAATGCCGCCATGGATGCAGGGCCGCCGTGTCCCTCGTCTTCGATAATGACAAGCTGGCTTGATTGCCATCTCCGTTGCAGCTGCCATGCGGTTGCAGCAGGTCCACTAATGTCTCGCCGGCCGTGGATGAGGTAACCGGGGATGCCGTTGAGCTCGTGAATCCGGGGGATGATTTTCTGCCCGTTGGTCAGGAATCCGTCGTTGGCCCAGTAGTGCGAAACCAGAAGGGCGAACGTCATCCGCTCTCGCTCATTCTCGAACAACGCGCCGGGCACCCAGTTGGGGTCCAAGGATACATGCGTGGATTCCCAGCGCTCCCAGGATAAGGCGGCTCGTCTGGCGTCGTCGCGGTCTTCCCCAGCCAGCCGCCGGGCGTAAGCCTCGACCACCCGCTCGCCCGGGTTTGCGCTGGATGCCTCGGAGAACTCGTTCCACGCTTCAGGGAAGACGCGTCCGACGTCTTCAGTGATCCATCGGACCTCGTCGCGGCTAGTTGATGTCACGGCTACGAGAGCGATGCCGAGGACCCGGCCGGGGTAACTGAGGGAATAAGCGAGAGCGAGCGTGCTGCCCCAGGAAACACCGGTGACGATCCACCTTTCGATACCGAGGAACTCGCGCACCGCCTCAATGTCTTCGATCAAGGCCTGCGTGGTGTTCTCGGATAGGTGGTCGAGATCCTCCTGGACCGTCGGAGTGCTCTTGCCGCACCCTCGTTGATCCAGCCCGATGATCCTAAAGCGGGTGTGGTCGTGTCGTTTGCGGTACCCGCCCTTACCGAGGGAACCGCCGGGGCCGCCATGAAGGTAGAGGACCGGAACGCCGGAGGGCTCACCGGTCGATTCCCAGTAGATTCTGGCATGGGGAACGTTCACCCAGCCGCTATTTGTTGGCTCGTCCGTCACTCGCTACACAGTATTGCAAGTGCACTGATTTGCACCCGCCAGCGGCGCCTTTCTGATGAGCCGTTCTCGCGAACCGCCTCATGCGACATCACGGCCGAGTTCCCTAGAATCCCAGCGCGGGCCTTCCCTTCAGGCCTGGACGCAGCGCCTTCGGACGTTCGGCCGCCTAGCCGGCACCCGGCACCCGGCACCGGGTACCGGCTAGGCGGGGGCGATTGGATCGAAGGTACCCCCACAAGCGCATCGGCTTACGGGCGCCGGGGCTGCCATGTAGCGCTGCAACAACACCGCCACTGACCACTGCGATTCACACCGCCGAACTCTGCCTGCTTGGGCCCGGCAGGGCTTCTGCAGTTGGATTTTGTTCCTCGCCAGGAAGCGAAAGCTAAAAGGCTCTGCGAGCCGGGCTGAACGGTCTGGGCCCAGGTCCTGCGGTTGCTCTTCTGGGGTCAGCGCAGTGGGGCGGCGCGCGTTGCGAATAGGCGATGATCCCGGTGATCATCATTCGCCGCCCCACTGCGGTCTGGTGCCGGCGGACTCAATATGTCCGGGCCGTTTATTCAATTCAGCGTGGTCCTTGAGGTAGCTGCCTCGCTGTTAGCCATGCGGAATCGCCGTGGCGGGACCGGTTACATGACGCCGGTGGGTACAAGCAGGACCCAGGCGAGGGCGGGAGCCACCAGAACCACGCCGCCTGCATAGGCCATCAGCTGCCGGTAGACGCGCTGCCGGTCGTTCCCGCGGGCGTTGGCGACCACCAGCGCACCGTCGGTGGAGAAGGGCGAGACATCCACCACTGTGGCAGCGATCGCCAGCGCCGCGACCGTGCCGGAGGCGCTCAGCGAACTGGTAGCCAGGAGCGGACCGGCCAAGGGAATGAACGCGGTCAGCAACGCCGTGGAGGAGGCGAAGGCTGAGCCGACGCCAATGACGTAGCAGAGGACCAGTGCCACCAGCAGTGGTGCACCCAGTGCCAGCGCCTGCTCGGCGAGGGTGTCGATGACGCCAACGTGCTGGAGCAGGGAGACATACGTGATCATGCCCGCCACCAGCAGGACCGTGGACCAAGAGACGCCACCGATGAACGTTTGGTGTTCCTTGATGTTGACCAGGGCCAGCAGAAGTCCGGCGGAGAGTGCGACAAATCCGATCGGCATGTGGAAGCCCAGGGTGCACACGAGCATCACCGCGATCAGTGCCAGCGTGAGGATCTGCTGCCCGCGGGGGCGGCTGGTGCGGGCGGTGTCGACGTCGGCATGCTGGCCGCCTTCGCCGTCGCGCAGCCTGCCCAGGAGGGCGAACAGGACGATGGTGAGCACAGAGAGAATGAGATTCAGGGCGAAGCTTGCAATGAAGAGTGCGCCCTGGGAAATGGGAAATCCGTTCTTGAGGGCGATGTCGTGCACCAGCACGCCGGCCACGGACAGCGGGGAAAAGCCGCCGGCGTGGGCTCCGTTGATGATGAACGCGCCCATCAGTACAGGATGGATCCGGGACTCGTAGGCGAATCCGATGGCAGCAGGCGCCAGCAGCGCGACGGCGGCCGGCGAGAACGTGCCCAGTGACGTGAGCGCAGCAGCGATCAGGAAGAACACCCAGGGCAGCAGCATCGTCTTGCCCCTGACGAGGCGCACGCAGGTCTGGACAATGATGTCGATGGTGCCGTTCCTCTGGGCCATGCTGAAGAAGTAGGTGACTCCGATGATCGTCAGGACGATGCTGGCCGGGAACTCTTCGAGGATCTGTTTGTCCGTCATTCCGAGCATGAAATAGCCGACGCCGAAGGAGGCGACCAGCCCCATCACGCCGATGTTCAGCGGCCATTTCGTGGCGACGATGAACATTATGACGAGGATGACGAGCGGGATGATTTGGACAGCGGTCATGGAGTGCTCCGGTTGCGGGGTGGCCGAGGGGTTGAAGATATCACCCCCCAGCACGAGGGCAATCAAAGCCAGGATCGCGAAACCGGCGCCCACCGCCACCAGTAGGATACGGCGGCGACGGGTTGGACTCGGGGCCTCTTTGCCCCGGGTCTCGTCCGCAGCGACAGCGGTGCGGTGCTCAGTCTTGGTCATGATGGCCTCCTCAGCGGGTGGCTCCCGCGAGGGAGGCAGCGACGGCGCTGCCGGGAACCTCGGGGAGATGGATGATGGTTGTGGCGATGGTGCGGGCGGTGCGGTCGACGCCTACGAGGAGCGTCGCGTCGTGCTCCTCGCTCCACGTCTCGATCACCCCGGCGGGGGTGCGGAGCCGGAGCGTCCTCCCCAAGGTGTCGCCCGTGATGGTGTGCAGCACGGTGCCGGCGGTGCGGGCGGCCAAGGTCAGGGCAATGCTGCCTGTGATGGCCAGCGCCGGATGGAGCTTGCCCATGGAGAGCATCATGACGCTGGCGTCGGCACCGGGGCCGGCCAACGCTGGCGCGGCTACGATGGCGAGCTTCGGGATGGCCCGGGCCGCTTCGGCTGCCGTGGGGACCAGCCCCATCCGCACCGCTGCCTGCCTCCGGATCTGCTCCAGCGTATCCAGCTGCAGCTCCACCCCGGCGCGCCAGCTGTCGTACCTGGCCGGGTCCAGGCCCAGCTCCTCGGCGCGGACCATCACCACGGGGGCTCCGGCGTCGACCATTGACACGGTCCAACGGGTTCCGCCTGCCGTGATGGTGTCGGTGGCCGCGCCCGTGGGCAACAGCGCACCGGTGGTCTTGCCGGCAGGGTCTTGGAAGCCGAGCCCCACCGCGTAGCCAGGGAAGGGCACGCCGGGCATCTGGGCCTCCGGAACCGATGCCAGGGCTCCGGCCGGGGTGGCCACCCGCTGGACGATGATTTGGTTGGTGTTGGTGTTGCGGGTGACGATCCGGGTGACGTCTGCGGTGGGGATCACCCATCCCCTCTCGATGGCGTACAGTCCCACCACTGCCGAACCGTTCCCGCAATTGCTGCCCCAGTCCACCGAGGCCTCTTCGATACCCACCTGGGCAAAGGTGTACTCAACGTCAACGTCGTCGCTGACGGGCCGGTGCAGGATCACGGCCTTGCTGGTCGTCGATGTCGCCCCGCCGACGCCGTCGATCTGGCGGGGGTCCGGGCTGCCGAACAGCCGCGGCAGCAGCACATCCAGGCTGGTGCCGCCCTCCTGAAGATGCTCCGCATCGAACACCCAGCATTTACTGGTGCCTCCGCGCATCCATCGGGCTTCGATCTCCATGATTTTTCCCGTTTCTCCTCGTGCCTCAGATTTAGATGAGGATCTGTAAAAAGATTGAGCCAGATCACATCTTTAGACAATGTTGGATTTTTGTGGGGGGATTTAGAATTGCTTCATTCATTGAGCCCGGGAAGATCAATTCCCGTCCTTCCAGCCTCCCTTGGCCGGATTAGCTCCGATAGGCTGAGCGGAGGCCACATCCTGATAGGGAATGAACCAAATTCGGAGAAGGGTGAAGCGTTGCTTAACGACGAAGGTCAGGGCTTGTTCGACATAAGGCGGCTGGCGCTACTGCTGGAGGTGGTGGAGCAGGGCTCGATCACCGCCGCGGCCGAGCTCATGATGTACACGCCCTCGGCCGTCTCCCAGCAGTTGCGAAAGCTCGAACAAGAAGTGGGGCAGCCGCTCCTTACCCGCCGCTCCCGCGGGGTGGTGCCCACCGAGGCCGGCCAGGTGCTGGCCGGCCACGCCCGCAAGATCGTCTGGCAGATGCAGGCAGCACGGTCCGACCTGGGCCAGATTGCCGGCCTCAAACGCGGTTCCCTGACCGTGGGCACCTTTCCTACACTGGCAGGGTCCTTCCTGCCCGTCGTTATCCGGACCTTCAAGAAGCGGTACCCGGCCATCAGTCTCTCCTTGCGCAGCGCCCGCTTCGATGAACTCGTGGCAGATCTGCAGTCCGGGGTCACGGGGCTGTGCCTGCTCTGGGACTACCCATGGAATCCGTTCCGGGACGACTCCATCCGCGTAACCGAAGTCTTCCGGGAGAGCACCGTGATCCTGGTGGCCCGCAGCCACCCACTCGCCGACCGTGAGCAGGTAAGCATGGAGGACCTGCGCAACGAGTCCTGGATCGTTCGCGCCGAGGCCCACCCCGTAGTGGAGGTTCTGCAGCGTTCCGCCCACGACACCGGATTCGAACCGCAGATTGCCTTCCTGGCCAACGACTACCAGGAGGCCCAGGCCATGGTCAGTGTGGGGATGGGCGTGGCCATGGTGCCCAAGACCGCCGTGGCACTTCAGCATCCCGACGTGAAGGTGCTGAGCCTGGGTTCCGCCGCCCCGCTGCGGCGGATACTGCTGGCGCAGCGCGAGGACAAGGTCTACGCCCCGGCCGAGGTGGCCTTCCACTCCACCCTGTTGGAAATCGCCCGCGAACGAGCTAGCGACTATCTCTAGACCACGAGGCCAGAGTGGAAAGCGGCGGCAGGCCGCCTTGCTCCGGCGCTCCGGCCACAGCCACGGAGGATGGTCCGGGGCCGGTTAAAGCGTGTTCGCCGCTGCCGTTTGGGCAACGGCGAACAGGCCACGAGCATCGGGTCGAGCCGCTGCTACATCCCGGGGATCTGCTGGGCCTCGTGAACCTCGATTTCACAGCCGCCGGGCATGTTCAGGTGCGGGTGCTGCTTGGCGAGTTCGACGGCCGCCTCAAGGTTTTCGGCCTCGATGATGCTGTATCCGGCGACCTCGCGCTGGCTCGGTGCCGTGGCTCCGCCGGCGGAAACGCGGACGCCGTTGGCCAGGGGCGTTCCGAAGTCGATCAGTCCGTTGCCGACTTTAGCGGCCCACGCGTTCCACTGTTCCATGGCGGCTGCCATGTCCTCCGGTGCGGGCGGCGCGGCCTCGGCGGGGGTCATCGGGGCGTGGTAGATGAAGACGAACTTGGACATACTGTTCCTGCTTTCCTGGGGTGTCTCTGACGGGTATTGGAAACTTCAGACGGCGATGGTTCGGCCGGTGAACGCGATCAGGCGCTCCAGGCTGCCGGCTGTCTCCGCGACCGGCTGGGCGGCGGCGAAGCTGCCGCTGGCGCGGACCTGGTCGGAGATGGTCAGCAGGGCCAGCGCCTCAACGTGATCGGTGACGACGTCGGAGACGACGAGTTCCTGGCCAGTGGCCTTCGCGAAGTCCCACGCGTGCACGAGCAGCTCGAGGTTGATGATTCCGGCGACGACGGTGGCGGGAAGTTCAGCGAAGCCCATGTCGATGGTGCCTTCGACACCACGGCGGCTGAACGCCTCCAGGGTGGCCTGCGCGAGTCCGGCGATGCGCACTTCCGGGCCTGCCCCGGCGTCGTCGCTCACGTCCGCGCCCAGTGCTCCGCCGATCTGCTTCAGCGAACCGGCCAGGTGCTCCAGCAACCCGTGGGCCGTGAAGTCTTCGCAGGGAGTGGCTTTCTCCCGGTCTTCCGGAGTGAGCTTTCGCAGCACGCCCAGGAGCACGGCGAGGGATGCCTCAGCAGAGCTGATGTGATCGATCGAATCCGGGGCCGCTGACCACTCGTCCGGACCGGCGCCGGCCGGGGTGGAGGTTTCGGCGATCAGGCGGTCCAGGTAGTGGTTCCAGCCCTCGGCATGTGCTGCGGCCTGTTCGGCGTTGAGGCCATCGTGGACCAGACGGAGCGTGGTGCCGTCGGCGTCGGGCTCCAGCGTGATCGACACGGTGGAAGAGCCCGGCGCCAGGTCCATTCCGGCTTCCCAGCCCCAGGTGAAGACGACGCGCTTGCCCGGCTCGATCTCCGTGAAAGTGCCGGCTGCGTGGTGGCCAGGAGTGACGGTCCATCGGTATTCGCCGCCAATCCGAAGATCAACCCGGGCCGCCACCGTCTGCCAGCGGCGCAGACGTTCCGGCTCGGTGATGAGTGCAAAGGCCTCGTCGGCGCCGACGGGCAGGTGAATGGTCTTATCGAACATCATGAGAGTGGTCCTTTGTCTTGAGGCGAAGTATCTGAATTGGTCGTGTGATGTTGCGGAGGGCCGTGACGCTGTGCGGCAAGTGCGGCCGCATCCGATGCCAGCAGATCCAGTTCGTAGGTCCAGAACTGTTCGACAAGTTCACGGAGCCGGCCCATTCCCACCGGGTCGAGCCTGTAATACCTGTTCCGTCCTTCTTTGCGGGCAGATACCAGGCCGGCCTGCTCCAGTAACAGCAGGTGCTGGGACACCGCGGAGCGGCTCACCGTGAAATGGGCGGCCAGCTCCCCGACCGCCTGTTCGTGGCTGGCGAGAAGATGCAGCAGGCGTCGCCGATTCGGCTCCGCAGCAATCTCCAAAGCATCCAACACAGATAATACGTTAGTGGTGACTAACGTATTTCGCAAGGGCAAAGTTGTTCGAGGGTCAGGTGATGGGAGTGCGGCGCGTCTGTCGGTCGGCAGGGAGCCGGCGTCAGCATTGAAATCAGGAGCCGGCGTCGGTGTCGGCGTCGGAATCGGGAGCGGCGTCGGCGTCGGGGCATGGCGCTATGTTGACGGCGGCGCGCCCGCGCTGTTAGGTGTGTCTGTTTGCGTTGAGGAAGCTGCGGCGTTGCGCAGGGTCATGGAGGAGCCAGCATCGAATGCGGGCACTCCCCCGGCACAGCCGCTACAGGTTTCGGTGGTGCTCGATGAGCCAGCGCGCCATCTGCTGGGCGCGCTTGGAGGCCAGCGTGTCGCCTTCGGTGGCCGAAATGATGGAGCCCTTCATCAGGATGTGCCAGGACCGCGCAAATTCTTCGGGGCGGTCCAGCCCGGCTTCCTCAGCCAGGGCCTGGATGTGGCCCCTGATGCGGCTGAGGTAATCGATGCTCGCCTTCCCCAGAGGGTGCCCGGCCCCCATCTCCAGCAGGACGTTAATGAACGAGCACGCCTCGAAATCCTCGCGCTGGAACCAGTCGCCGAACACGTCAAATACGGCGAGCAGCCGTTCTTCGGCGGTGTCGCCGCGCCGGCTGGCCTCTGCCACGATGAGGTCCACGGTCCACACCTGGTCTCGGAGTTCCAGGAAGGCCAGTACCAGGGCGTCCTTGGACGGAAAGTGCCTGTAGAAGGTTGCTTTGGAAACCCCGGAACTGCTGATCAGCTCATTGACCCCCACTCCGCGGATGCCGCGGCGGGAGAACAACTCGTAGGCGGTGGCGAGAATACGGTCCACCGGCTCATCACGTCCGGCCATGGCTGTGGCAGGCAACAGTGTGGGGCCCGCGGCGTCGTCGACAGTCATGATGAAAGAATTTTACACTGGGCTGAGGCGTACAGACCGGTCTGCCTCGGAGTGTGCTATGAATGTCCGCCGGGTATGCCCGGAGCATTCGGTCAGGGCAGCGTGCCGGGCGTGCCGGCCAACGGCCCGCCGGCGCCTTTGGTCCCCTAGGGATGAAAAACGCGGCCCCCATCGCGGCGTGCCGAGAAACGGCTGTCCAGTGCGTGGACGAAGCTGCGGAGGGTGGCGGATTCCTGCGTGTTGCTGGCCAGCCGAACGATGGCCGAGGCCGTGTGGGCAAGCTTGATGTTGTGGTGCTGGCTGTAGGCAGAGAGCCGTTCGAAGGCGGCGTCGGAACCGATGTGAAGAATTCCCATCAGGATGCCCTTGGCCTGTTCAATGAGGCCCCGCGTGCCAATGGCTCCGGCAATGGCCTCGCGGGCGGACCGGTCCGTCTCCAGCTGAACTGTTCTGGTGAGGTCGAGCATGAATCCGTCGATGAACAGCAGATTCCCGTCACGATCCGGCACGCCCTCCCCCGCTGTCAGGACGCGGCGTTCCCGCCTGCGTGCGTCGAAGAGACGGTGGTAGTTGGCAAAAAACCCTCCCCCACGGCCCACATCCTCAAAAATTTCCCTGCACCGTTTCCGGTCGTCAGGATGCAGGTGCGACATCAGGACGCCCACCGTCGGCACCACCTCGCCCCGGTGATAGCCATGGATTTGATAGATCTGCTCGGACCACTGCAGCTCCCCCGAGACCACATCGTAGCGAAAGGTCCCAGCGAGGCAGTCCTCGGCGACCAGCGCGCTGGAGTAGGCCCGCAACGCCTTCAACTCGGTCATGGCCATCCCTGCCTGTCCGGCCCAACGGCAGACGCCCCGCACCCGGCCCGAGGAGAGCGCCCCGGGGTGCCAACACGGGACACGGCGTCAGTCAGCACGAGCTGAGCCCAACGTGGGCGCTCCGCGCCTCCAGGGCCTGCCGCCACCGTACGATTAGCTGCTGATTCCGGACGACGGCCCGGCCGCCCAAGAAGCGCGCGGCGGACGGGATCCCGGTGCGTGGCGGACGTCCCGGGGATCTGGGCGCTCGGTCACGGGCCGACCCCGCACGTGCGCGGGGCTCGCCGGCGTGCGTGTCATGGGCTCGACGGTTATGCGCGCTGGGCTCCACCGGAATGGCGTCGGCCACGGGCTGGGGCAGGGCGACAATTTGCGGTGCCTCTATTTCGGTCACCAGCCCCATGCCGGCGTACTCCCTTACTGCGGCGATCCCGGCCACCGCCGATGGCAGGTCAGGAAAGGACCTGGAGAGGGCCATGACAGTCCCATCCGGGGCGGTCAGTCGAAATCGGTAGGAAGTGTCGGAATCGGTGAACAGTTCGAACATGCCTGTCATAGAACCCTCCTGGAAGCCGGGACCCGATTGTTCCCGGTGACGCCGTTGTCACCGGGAACAATCCGAATCCACCCGAACAATGCCGGCCACTCATAGAAGGCCGGAATCGAATTGATGAATTCATGAAAGTCTGAACTACGGTTCTCATCTGCGCAAGAGGTACCACTTTGTCTTCCGGCGGCGGCGACACGGCAGCGGTCCGGCGCTACGATAAATGTGCGGGCGGACCGATCGTGGGCGATGCGAGACAGACTTTTCTGTCTCGCGCGTGTTAGTTTTCCTGTCGGCGGGTTCTGCACAGATGCGCGGCCCAGAATATTTGAATGTGAAGGAGGGAGGTCCCGATGCCGGATGATCTTCCCACAAGTATGGTCCTGACCGATGTTAAGGCCGAACTTTTCAAGTCCATGGGCCACCCTGCTCGAATCCAGCTCCTGGAAATGCTCGCGGACGGGCCCGTTGCCGTGAGCAGACTGCGCGACAACACGGGTCTGGAGCCGTCGAACCTCTCCCAGCATTTGAGCCTGCTCCGCCGCCAGCGCCTCATTGTCCCCTCGCGACGCGACGGGCGGCTGTTTTATGAACTGGCCAGCCCTGAGGTCAACGTCCTGCTCGCGGCCGCACGATCCCTGCTCGGCACCCTCATCCACACCAGCGGCTTGACGCTGAGTCCCATGGCTGAAGAGCGGGAAGAGGCAATCCGCTAGGTGCCGGCGCCCGGTGGACCGCTAGACGGCTCCCTCTCACAGCGGTCGACGTCGGCCGCGACGGCACGATCCGGAGGACACCTGGACCGGGCGCGGGCCGGCCAGGGCCGCACGACGTACAGTATGGACAACATCGATCGGCTGGCCGGGAATCGGCCGGGACCAAGAACCAGTAGGGGTATGCATGGCTCACGCCGAGAACGAGACCACCATTAACCGTTCGCCGGAGGATGTCTATGCGTTCCTCGCCGATGGGCTGAACAACCCGGCATGGCGTTCGGGGGTGCAGGACATCACACTGAAAAGTGGAACACCCGGGGACCTCGGTGCCGTGTACAGCCAGACTCTCACGGGTCCGGGCGGCCGGCCTATCGTCGGTGACTACGAAATCACGGCTGCGGACCCCGGAAAGCATCTGGGCTTCCAGGTCGTGGCCGGCCCTGCCCGCCCGGCCGGCGCTTACCGGCTCAGTGCAGCGTCCGGCGGAACGACTGTCCTGTTCACCTTGGATCTGCAGCCCAAGGGACTCATGAAACTCGTGGGTCCGGTGATTGTCCGCACCATGAATGCCGAAGTCGCGCAACTGACCAACCTCAAAAGCGTTCTCGAATCCGCATAGCGAGGCCTCACAGGGTGGCAACTATGGAAAACCGGAATCCCGATGTGGATCTGTGGCTGGAGAAATACGACAACCCGCAGCGAGAACTGGTCGCAGGACGGCTGCGGCGATCCGGTGCGCGTCCAACGGATCGGACTTCCCGACCCCGTGCCGGGCCCGGGCGTCCGTCCGTGTGGCTTCGGCGATCGGGTATCCGGCGCCGCCGACAGCACCGGCCAGCAGGGCGCCGTATGAGGCGACGCCCTCGATTACCCACAAGGTGGCCAGGTCGGCGCCGGTGCGCCGAGCGACCCAGGCGATGGCCCGGTTGATGCCGGCGCTGGTGGTGGGGAAGTCCCGGGTCTGAAGCAGTTCGCCGGTTGAGGTGGCGATGATGGCGTAGACATGGTTCCTGGCGTGAGTGTCGACGCCGACGACAAACGGGCGGGAATGCGCAACGATAGGCATAGCGGTTCAGGCACCTTCCTCAATTTCGCGGATATGATCAGGGCCGCGCACGGCCGGTACCAATCCGGGTAGAGGTCACTTCGGAACAGCACTGTGACGAGCCACGCCCCGTCAAACAGGGCGGGCAACCTTCTGATCAAGTCACCGATGTGGGCCGGGCAGGTACCGGCCGCCCACCCCATGGACGGACGAGTCGACGGAAGGGCACCCGACGGGGGCCAGTTCTTGTTTGAGTCGCGACCACAGGGCGGAACGGCCAGCACCTACTCTGCCAGGCAGTCCCAGACCAGCCACACCAATCCTCACAGTTCTTGTTTGTGGGCAAGCTTCCGCGACCAGGAACCGCAGGCTATTGACCGGCCATCATGCATCCGGGACGCTCGAAGCAAGACCCCCTGCAAATCGACAGCGCGGCCGACCCCGGCCAGCTCTGTCCGCAGTCGCCCACACAGACCCCCGTAAGGAGCTCCCGATGGAATCCGCTAAATTTACTGAACTGCTCACTCGCCAGGTTGGCAACGAATTCGCCGCCTCCCACCAATACGTCGCCGTGGCCGCATGGTTTGACGGGCAGGACCTTCCGCAGCTGGCCAAACACTTCTACCGCCAGTCGCTGGAAGAGCGCAACCACGCCATGATGATGGTCCGCTACATCCTGGACCGCGGACTCAAAGTCGCCATCCCTGGCATTGATCCGGTCCGCAACGACTTCGCTGACGTCGAGGAGCCCCTCGCCCTGGCCCTCGCGCAGGAACAGGAAGTCACCGAGAACATTAAGGGCATCTTCGCCGCAGCCAGGGCTGAGAATGACGCCCTGGGCGAGCAATTCATGCTCTGGTTTCTCAAGGAACAGGTCGAAGAGGTTGCCTCGATGACCACCCTGCTGAACATTGCCCGGCGCGCGGACAACCTCTTCGACGTCGAAAACTTCCTGGCCCGTGAACGCCTCGGCGACCAAGGAGGTGGCGGTGGCTACCGGGGATCCGGCGGGCATCATGCCGGCCAGACCGGAGGGGGCCACGACTCCGGAACGCCGGAAGCGGCCGGAGGATCACTTTGAAGCCCATCCCTATCGTGAGCTCCACTTGTCGGCTTAGGCTGGTCGCATTCTATGAACTCAGTTGAGCATCGAACGCTGCCGGCACCCTAGAAAGCCGGCGACGGTTCAGCGGGGCCGGAAGGAGGCTGGGGATGGCGCATGCGGACAGGACGTGGACACCCGAGGATCAAGGTTGGCTCCGGGAAAACCTGCGGGAGGCCATCGACCATCTGGTGGAGATGGGGTACACCGTGCGCGGGGGGCAAGGCGAGGATCCGGAGCTGATCCACCCGGGCGGTTCGGCCGTGCAGACGTGGCGGGAAGACTACCCCTACGACGAGCGGATGTCCCGTGAGGAGTACGAGCTGGAGAAATACCGGCTCCAGGTTGAACTGCTGAAGTTCCAGTACTGGGGCCAGGACCAGGAGCTCCGGCACGTGATCGTATTCGAGGGCCGGGATGCGGCCGGCAAGGGCGGAACGATCAAGCGCTTCACCGAGCACCTGAATCCCCGCTCGGCCCGGGCCGTGGCATTGAGCAAACCCTCGGACCGTGAACTTGGCCAGTGGTACTTCCAGCGCTACATCCAGCATCTGCCCACGGCCGGGGAGATCGTGATGTTCGACCGTTCCTGGTACAACCGGGCAAATGTGGAGCGGGTCATGGGCTTCTGCACGGAGCAGGAATTCGACACTTTCATGATTCAGGCGCCGCTCTTCGAGAGGATGCTGGTGGACTCCGGAATCCACCTGACCAAGTTCTGGTTCTCCGTGACCCGCCACGAGCAGCGCACCCGCTTTGCGATCCGGCAGATAGACCCGGTGCGGCGCTGGAAGCTCTCCCCGATAGACCTGGCCTCCCTGGACCGGTGGGAGGAGTACACGGCAGCCAAGGAGGAGACGTTCCTGCGGACCGACACGGACCATGCGCCATGGATCACCATCAAGTTCAACGACAAGAAGCGGGGCCGGATCAACGCCATGCGCTTCTTCCTCAACCAGTTCGACTACGAGGACAAGGACACAACTGTGGTCCACGGCCCCGACCGGCTGATCGTGCGCCGCGGCCGCGACGCCGCCGGCGACTAGCGGGCCGGTCAAGCCCGGCGAAGGCCGCGCAACGGGCACGGCGCAGCCGCCCTCGCTGCGCAGATCCCTGCTCTGAACGGATTCTTCTCCAGAAAGACCGTCGATCACCCTTGAAATAGACCCAAAACAGAGGGGTAATCGTTTAAGGCGGATCAATGCCAGAGGGCCCCAACAATACTCGCGGCCGTGGACGGCTCGTACCGAGCCGACGGCGCGCGCGGAACCGCCGGGCTGGGGCCGGTGCGGCCCTTGGGGCACCAGCCTGCAGATGGCCCCGGCCTCCTCGCGGCTAACGACATATCGAGCCGGTGTCCATACCGAAGCGACCTCGTGGATGGCCGCCGCCCCTTCAGGTACCACCAGGGAGGAAGGAGGAACCAATCATGAAGCTCAAGGCACATTCCGTTGCTTTCACTCTCCGAAACCGGTTTATGCGCCGCGGGCTGGATGATGAACACGCCCAGAATCCGCGGCGGCAACCCGCAACCAACGACGTGACCCCCGTCAGGATCGTCGAACCCGGCAACGCCCGAGAAATGCCCGAAGATGGGCCGGATGACCGCGATTATCAGCGGACCGACCCAGACGAGGAGCCGAAGGACACCCTATGGTTTTACCTTCTTGGCATTGCCACCATCCTGTACCTGATCGCGCTGATGGCCATCCTCCTCTGATGCAGCGCAGCTCGCTGCCCTCGAAAAGAAAGTCGGGTCGCGTTTGACTGCCTCCCCGGCCGTGCCTCGCTGCAATTGCAACCAGGCAAGCTGCACCCGGACAATGGTGCGCATGACCGCTGTAACCCTGCTGGCTTTTGCCGGCCTGTGCCTGCTGCTCTCCGTCACCCCCGGCCCAGATACGTTCCTGGTGCTGCGGATCTCGCTGCAGAGTGCCGTGGCCGGCCTTGCCGCGGCACTCGGCTCGGCAATGGCATCCCTGGTCTGGGCCGGGCTGGTGGGGGTGGGTCTCGCCGCAGTGCTGGAGGACTCCGCCGAAGTATTCCGCTGGCTAAAGGTCGCGGGCGGGTTGTACCTGCTGTACCTGGGCATCTCGTCGCTGATCCGGGCCCGCCGCACAACACCCTCAGCAACGGCCGGACACGCTCCCCGCCGGAGCTACAGCCGAATGACAGGGTTCGGCGCAGGCGCGTTCTCCACACTGCTCAACCCCAAAGTCGGCCTGTTCTACCTCGCCGTCGTGCCGCAATTCATTCCGCACGGCGGCAACACTCTGGACACCGCGATGGTGCTTGGTGCCATCGAGAGCATTATCGGTTTCCTCTATCTGGCCGCCGTATCCATCGCGGCAGCGAAGGCAATGGCGTGGCTGCAGCGTCCGCGAGTGAGCAGCTGGCTCGAACGCGGCAGCAGCGGCATCATCGCCGCACTCGGGCTGGGCGTGCTGGCATCGAGCACCAGCTCGTAGCCAGTGCCGGTCATCCAACCCGAAGGTAACCGCAGGCCGAGCCGGATGTTCGGCCACATGCGGGACGGATCGATCAGGATCGGAGAAGCGATCAGGGAGGCCACAGCATAAAGTCATCAACACGACCTGCCCACCCTTCCGAAGGACCTGCCATGACCTCCATCGAATCAGTCACCCTCGAAGTACCTGACCCCGCGGCCGCCACCGCCTTCTACACTGCTGCCTTCGGATTGGGAACGCAGGTGCGCGTGCGAACTTCGGATGCCCCGACGGCCGGGTTCCGCGGGTTCACGATGTCGCTCATAGTGTCGCAGCCGTCCACCGTCAGCAGCCTGATCGACACTGCTCTGGCGGCTGGTGCCACGACGCTGAAGCCGGCCCAAAAGTCACTGTGGGGCTATGGCGGCGTCGTTCAGGCTCCCGATGGAGCGATCTGGAAGGTCGCGACGTCGGCGAGGAAGGACACCGGTCCGGCCACCAGACAGATTGACCAGATCGTGCTGCTGGTAGCGGCCACCGACGTTGCTGCGAGCAAACGGTTCTACGTCGACCACGGACTCGCCGTCGGGAAAAGCTTCGGCAAGTACGTCGAGTTCGCCATGCCGGCGAGTCCCATCAAGCTGGGGCTCTACGGGCGCCGCGCTCTCGCCAAGGATGCCGGCGTCCCTCCGGAGGGCACCGGTTCGCACCGGCTCACGATAGGCAGCGACGCCGGCCCGTTCACCGACCCGGACGGGTTCGCGTGGGAGCCCGCATGAGTATGAGCCGGGAGGCCGTCGGTCATTTAGCCGCTTGTGTTCCACCAGGTGATGCGGCTGTTCGGGTGAAAAGACACCGCACCTGTCGTCGAAAATTTTCCACGGAGGCGACCCTCATCCGCTACCGCGTCCTTCGCTGAGCCGGCCCCTTCCGTACAAGGGTGGGGCATGCCATCGTTGCAGGATGCAGACGGTGTACGAAGCCGCCGGCGGAGCCCCCTTTTTCCTGGCGCTGGCCGGCGCATGGCATACCAGGGCAACGGCCGACGAGGTGGTCGGCCACGCGTTCAGCCATGGCTTCCATCCCGAGCATAGGCGGCGGCTGGCCGCCTACTGGGCGGAGGCTTTAGGTGGCCCGACAACCTATTCAGACTCCTACGGCGACGAGACATCTGTGGTGCGGATGCACAGCGGCAACGGGCCGCACGAGGATATGGACCGTAGAGCGATCGCCTGCTTCGATCAGGCACTGACCGACGTCGGACTCACCGATGAGAACCCTCTCTTCAAGGTGCTGCACGACTACTTCGCGTGGTCGACCACCACCACGATGTCCCGGTACCACCGCTCCGTAGAGGACGTTCCGAACGGCCTGCCCATCCAACACTGGTCGTGGGACGGTCCCGTCGGAGGGGCGGGTTCAGAAGACTCCTGATCGCATGCGAGCCGAACGTCTGTCCCCTACCCGGAGCCCCTGTCTCCGCCGACGGTGCCTTTCATGAGCCAGATATCTGATCGACTCCCAGGAGGGGAGCTGGTTTCTTGTGTCCCTCCGCTGGGCCTTCAGCAGCCGCAGCCCGCAGCCCGCTGGCCAACACGCCCACATGGCTGAACGCCTGAGGGAAATTTCCGAGGATTTCCCCGGTATCGGGATGGATCTGTTCAGGAAGCAATCCCAGTGGGTCGGCACGGCTGCTGCCGCCCAGATGCTCTGTCAAAGTACGCCTCTCGTCGTCCCAGGACTGAGTTAACGCGGCTTTCCGGATCTCTCTGGCTGTGGTTTCCCAGCGGCGCTTAGGGTACGGAAGCCCGTCCCTGCGGTCGATCCGGATGGCGCGGTCAATGGCGACGAAGCAAAGCGCCGCCGAGTACGCACGGCCTGGGGTGCGGATTTCCCAAGGGCCCGAATCCGGGACGCGCCATCTCCTTATCGCCATTTCCACGATGGGCGTCAGTGCCGCCCAAAGCTGCTTGTCCACCCGGTTCCCGCGGCCGTGAAAAAAGAACCTCGAGCCCGTTAAGGTGAGCCGGGCTGCAGGCAGGTGGCCCCAAACACTTCTTGGTGCGGGACAACCACTAGTGATGATGGGTGGGACCATCACCCAGATCTGTGCTTTTCGATGTCACAGGCAAGAGTTGTTTTCAGGTTTCAAGCAGTCAGGGCGCACGAAAGCGGCGGCCGGTCCCGTGTGGGACCGGCCGCCGCCGTTGAGCGATCAGGTTGAGCGTCAGGCTTTGGCCTTGCGCTTCACCCAGCCCCAAACAGCCGTGGCCACCAGCAGCACCAGAGCAATGATCGCCAACCAAAGTAGGCCCTTCACGGCGAAGCCAAGGATCGAAAGTACAAGCCAAATGATAAGTAGTGTGATTATTAGTCCCATACCGGAAGCCTATGCCACGTCAGTAGCCGACGGCGCCATCGGGACCGCGCTCCACGTCCGCTTTGGCGCTGGCCAGGGCATCGGACGGTGACCCTGCGGTGGCCGCGGCTCTGCTGTCGCTCGTTATCTATGGGGTGAAGCGAGGACGAAGCCTGTCATGTGTTCGAGTCCAGGACGACGGTCTCTGAGACAATTCGATCGTCCGGTTACCGACGGGAAACGTAAACTGCTTCCACCTGACTGGAACGAACTGCCCGAGATGCGAATGGTCCGTTAGCGGCTGCCGGGGTTGCCGGCGTCCATAAGGGCGGGGAGAAGATGGGGAGATGAGATCCGTGATGAAGCGAAAGCAGCCCAACGGCCGCCACCTGCTGGTCCGGAACCGGGGTCCCGTCGTCGGCGTTTGGCTGGTACTGCGGTGAATACGTTCGTGCTGATCCCGGGAGCGGGCGGCGCAGCCTGGTACTGGAGCCACGTCGTTCCTTTGCTTCAGGGGGCCGGCCACGACGCCGTGGCGGTCGATCTGCCCGGCGACGATGAAAGCGCCGGGCTGCCGGAGTACGCGCGGCTGGTTCTCGACGCCATCGGTGGGCGCAACGACGTCGTGCTTGTTGCGCAGTCGCTGGGTGGCTTCACCGCCCCGCTCGTGTGTGAGCGCGCTTCCGTCCGAAAGCTCATCCTGGTGAATGCGATGATCCCTATACCGGGCGAGACCCCCGGCGCATGGTGGGACAACACCGGCTGGGCTGCAGCGCAGCAAAGCGCGGCCAAGGCCCACGGGTACAGTGCCGAGTTCGACATTGACACCTACTTCCTGCACGATGTTCCGCCGGAAATCGCGGCGGAAGGGGAACCGCATCAGCGCCCGGAAGCAAACGCGGTTTTCGGTTCGGTATGCAACTTCACGCAATGGCCCAAGATCCCAACCCGCGTGCTTACCGGCGAGGCAGACCGGTTCTTTCCTCTGGATTTCCAACGACGGGTCGCCCGCGAACGCCTCGGTGTGGAGCCCGACGTCGTGCCCGGCGGCCACCTCCTCGCCCTAGCAAACCCCGACGGCGTGGCCAGCTACCTGCTGCGCAGTTGAATTTGGGGAACCGGAATGGGTGCCGGTTCGATGATCGTTCCGTTGACAGGTGAAACGGTGGACGATCTCGGCCCCGGGGTCCTTCAACACGCGTCCGAGCAACACCTGACCCGCCGGGTTGAGCCGAACTGGACAGGGTTGTCTTCCTGGCATAAATTCAACGTTGGCAGTCGGGCGGTGACCCACCTGCCCAGTGTCGGTGACTGAGCGTCCCAGCGATGCACACGAGATAAGGGAACGGATATGAGCGCGCATTTTGATCGGTTCCTCGCAGAGGCCGTGACCAGTGACCGGGAAACCGACGGCGGGTTGGACGAGGAAGAGCTGTACGGGTTGTACACCAGCTGGTGCCTGATAAACCACACCGAGCCGGAGCCCGCCGAGGCTCTTTGGGCGGCCCTCGAAGGCCGCCGGATCAAGCCTGACGACAACACTCTGGCCATGTCCGGTCCCGCCGCGTTGGATTACATCGTGTACAGCTCCCCCGACCTGGCGTAAACGCACCTCAAACGGACGGTGGGACCGCTGGACCGGCGTGCTGGACGAACGATGCGGCTTAGACGCTGAATGCGGCATCAGGCCGCAGTCCGATGGCAGAAGGCCGCACCAGGGCTTGGACCCTGGGATCACCCCCGCACGGCGGCGGGGACCTGCTTGACGGGTTTTGTGGCAGGCATCCCGATAACGGCGACGACGGTGAGCAGCGCGACGATCATTACCGCCAGGAACACGGCGGAAGAGGCCGCCACGATGGTACCGGGATCCGTGTCACCGTGCGGAGTGCCGGCGTAGACGGCGTTTGCTATCGCCCCGAACACTGCGACGCCGATGGAGCTGCCGATTGATCGGGCGAAAAGGTTGGTGCCGGTCACCACCCCGCGCTCGTTCCATTCGACGCTCGTCTGGGCGGCGATGAGGGTCGGCGTGGCGACCAGCCCGAGTCCGAGTCCGACGATGAAGCAACTGCCTGCGACCAGCGCAACGTTCGGGACGGAAGCGGTGAGGGCCAGGACCGCCGTGCCGATGACGGTGACCGTGATACCGATCATCGCAGTGTTCCGGAACCCGATCCGCAGATACAGGCGGCCCGATTGGGACGCACTGATCGGCCAGCCGATGGTCAGCGCCGCCAGGGCGAGCCCGGCCAGGATCGGGGAGGTCGAGAGGGCTCCTACGAGGAAGGTGGGAACGTAAGAGGTGATGCCAAGCATGACTGCTCCCACGCCGAAGGCGACCATCGCCGTCGTCGCCAGCAGCCGCCGGGACACCACCCACGGCGGCAGGACAGGCTCCGTTGCCCTCCGTTCGGCGAGGATGAACGCGGCGAACAAGAGCGCACCGCCGGCGAACACTGCGCTGCTGATGGCGGAGTTCCAGGCCCAGGCCTGGCCGCCCTCGAGGGCCCCGAGAATGAGCAGGGTGAGCGAAACCGTGAGCAGCCCCGCGCCCAGATAGTCGACCCGGTGCTTCACGCGCTCGATGTTCTCGTGAAACGACCGGACCAGCATCCATCCTGCCACCAGGCACAGCGGGATGTTCACGAGGAAAATGCCACGCCAGATGCCGAGCGTGGCAAACACTCCCCCGAGCGTCGGGCCCACCACTGAGGAGACCGCCCACACACTCGCAAGGTAGCCCTGTACTTTTGCCCGCTCTGCCAGGGTGTATATATCGCCGGCGATGGTGATGGCCATCGGCTGGACCGCTCCGGCGCCCAGGCCCTGGACCACGCGGAAGGTGATGAGCACCGGCATGCTCCACGCGACTCCGCACAGGACCGAGCCGAGCAGGAACAGTCCAATTCCGATCAGCATGATCGGCTTGCGGCCGATGGTGTCGGAGAGCTTCGCGTAGACAGGGACTGACACAGCCTGCGCCAGCAGGTAGGCGGAGAACAGCCACGGGAACGACGTGAACCCGCCAATGTCATGCACGATCGCAGGCACGGCTGTCGCCACAACGGTCGCGTCAATCGCCACCAGACCTGTAGAGAGCATCAGGGCAATAAGGACAGGTCCGCGTTCGGAGCGGAAGCCGACTCCCTCGGCAGGCGTAGTCGTCACGTGACCTCATTCCCATCGGTGCTCAAAGGCGGCGTTGTGCGCAGAACCGGTTCCACCCCCGACTGCATAACGGCACCCGTCACCGAATTAGTCCCGGACCTGCCTCATAATCGCGGCGATGGTCCGGACTATTGCAAGCTTGCTTATTATCGTCTACTTTGAGGCTCGGATGCGGCCCGCCTAGCGAACGCGGGCCTTCGGCACACGCCTCTTGCCGACTTCCTGACAGGCCGGCTCCGCGTCCAAGTCCGGAGCCGGCCTCGGGGGCGCCGCCCATCACCTCATTGAGCGTGTCGGCCGAGGATTTCTGAGCGTTTCCTGACGGCGTTGACGTAATCGATGAGAGGCTGCCGCGCGTCCGGCATGGCCTTCCCGACTAGCCCGCGCAGTGGGCCGGTGATCTCCTCCTTCACGCGCAGGTGCGTCTTGCCATCGTCGTGGGGTTCAAGCGTGAACGTGCATACGCCGGTGATCAGACCCAGGGGCAGGCCCCCGGTCCAGGTCATCACCTCGCCGGGCCTCTGCTGGACACGCAGCCGGAAGATGCGGCTCCCACAGGTGCGGGTCCGGATTTTGATGGTGCCACCGTTGCGCAGTTCGCCCGTGACGTGCGTGATACCGGAATCCCAAACTGTGTAGTTCCCTGCATCGGTGATGATGTCCCAGACGGTGGAGTCTCGGGCTTTGATAAGTGCCTCAGCCTCGACGGAATGCATGAACCTACCGTATCCGCCGCGTCCCGGGGAGGCGCCAGAGGATTTGGGCACCTGTCTGGTGAACATCAGCCCACGTCCACGGCATAGGCCAAAGGCCTGGGAGACGTACTCCGAGTGGCTTTGGGGCAACCTAGGTGACTGATGGCCCGGCTCATGTCGACACCGCATGCTGCGCGGAAGGCTGCGGCGCTGGCTGCCGCAGAACGCAAGTTCTGGCGCCCCGGCAATGGGTCAGAGGGTGAGCTTCATGCCCTCGTGGCTGCAGACAAAGCCCAGGCGCTCGTAAAAGCGGTGGGCCGCGAGGCGGGATTTGTCGGTGGTCAGCTGGACGAGGGAGCAGCCGCGCTCACGAGCATGCTTAATGGCCCATCGCATCATGACCGCACCAGTTCCCTGGCCTCGCAACTGCTTGGCTACTCGCACCCCTTCAATCTGTGCACGCCAGGATCCCCTGCGGGAGAGGCCGGGGATGAAGCTGAGCTGGAACGTGGCCACCACCTCACCGCCGAGTTCTCCCACTACCAAAAGGTGGGCGGGGTCGGATTCGATTGCGTCAAAAGCCAGCTCGTACGGGTCCGGAGCGTCGGCCCTTTCTCGGGTTGATCCCAGCTGATCATCGGCGAGTAGCTGCAGAATTTGAGGCAGGTCAGCTTTGGTCGCGTGCCGGAGGCTGAAGGTTTCAGAGCCGACGGCGGCAGTCACTAAAGCGGGGACAGCGGAGGAACGGGAGGTCATGACCCCAGCATTCCATGAAGGTCCAGGGGCTTGCGACTAATGCTCTCTGTGGTGCCAGCCCCGCCGCAGGGATTCAGACAGTTCCTCCTAGGCACACCGATGGAGGGGCCAACTGTTGGGTGTAGTGCTGCCTGTCGCAGGGCTCCGATCACCCTGGCGGGTTCCTGACCTCCCCGACGGCGGCGGCGCCGGGCGTGAGTGAGCGTGTGCGGAGGCACATCCAACCGCTCCTATCGCGAGGCGAGCAGGTCCGCGTTGTTGCTCATGCGTTCGAGGACGCTGACAGCCATGGCGTACTCATCCGCTCCGATGCCTGCCGTGAGCTCACGGCGGGCAGCTTCCGCCAGCCCGGTTGCCTCCGAATGCAGAGCGGCGCCGGCCTCGGTCAGGGCCAGGCGCCCATCCAGCAGGAGCACCAGCCCCCGCCGAACCAACGCGGCCAGGTCCCGTTCCTGCCCTCCGCCGCCGTCCGCTGCGTTGAAAGGCCGAAGAATATCCCGCATTTCCGCCGGTGTGACGGGGGCGGAGCCCAACGTATCGAGGACCTGCCACTGCCTTCTGGACAGATGGACACCGGCCAGCGTGGAATCGAGTTGTGCCTGCAGCGACGCATCCAGGCGCCGGACCCAGTAGCCAATGGGCATGTTCACCTTGCCATCGTCGCAGGAGCCTCATCCCGGGCAAGGTCGCGGGCGGAGCCCGACTCCGGATTTCCGGGGATCATCCCCGCTAGGGTCGCCTCGTGGTTGAAGTGGTCAGCCGCTGTTGCGCGCCCGGCTGGGCTGGACCCGCGGCGGTTCCCCGGGCATCTTGGGAAAGTCCGGCGGGAACGGCAGCTCCCCCAACCCGGCCTCGACATCCCTGTCCCACCATTCCAGGAGGAGATCGACGGTGCCCGCTCTGCCCGAATGCATGCCCTCCCACGGATCGCCGGAGGCTTTGAGCCGCTCCGGCACGGTGACGATCGTGAAGGCACCGGGATCGACGGCTTTGAGCTCCTCCCAGCGGATCGGGCAGGACACCGTGGCATTGGCGAGTGCGCGCGGGCTGTAGGCCCCCGCTATCGTACGGTCGCGGTTCGCCTGGTTGAAGTCGGCGAAGATGCGGGCGCCGCGTTCTTCCTTCCACCAGGCGGTGGTTACCTCCTCGGGCAGGCGCCGCTCGAGTTCGCGCGCCGCCGCGATGACCGCGTGCCGCACATCCAGGAACTCCCGGGTCGGCTCGATCGGGGCAAAGACATGGAGCCCCCGGTTGCCTGAAGTCTTGATGAAGGCGTCCAGCCCGGCCTCCGCGAGGACGCGCCGCAACTCCAGCGCCACCGGAACGGCCTCTGCGAACCCCGTACCAGGCTGCGGGTCGAGGTCGATCCGCAACTCGTCCGGATTATCCGGGTTGCCGGCCCGGGAGGGCCAAGGGTGGAAGACCACGGTATTCATCTGCACCGCCCACACCGCTGCGGCGATTTCGTCGATCACCAGCTGGGGGTGCGAGCGTCCGCTGGGATAGACGACGTCGACCGAACGGATGAAATCCGGGGCGCCTTTAGGCGGGTTCTTGGAGAAGAACTGCTCGCCGTCCACCGAGTCCTTGAACCGCTGGAGGGTCACCGGCCGGTCCCCGTTCGCCGCCAGGAAGGCATCGCCGACGTCCACCATGTACCGCGCCAGGTCCAGCTTGGTCAGTCCCAGCTTGGGCCAGACGACCCTCGCCGGACTCGACACCCGCAACTCCCGGTCGCCGTGCGGACCGCTGACAGTGAGGTGGACTTCTTCCTTGGCCATGGGGACAACCTACCCCGGCGGCGGGGACAGTTGAAGGGCGCAGCCGCCACAGCGAGCGGAGAGCGCGAACCGGCGGGCGGCGTCGTGGTCACGGAAGTGGAGGGCCCTAGTGGAGAACGGTGTGGCAGGGGCCGTGAAGCGGAACTGCCCTGGAAGCGGCATGATGGACGCATGACAACGCCCGAGTTCCCGATCACCTTTGAGGTCGGCGACGCCACAGTGTCGGGCGTCTTTGCCGAGCCCGACGGCTCCTACGCAACCTTGGTTGTTGCCCACGGCGCCGGGGCGGGAATGGACCATCCGTTTCTCGTGGGCTTCACCCGCGCCCTGAACGCTCTGGGTGTCGCCACCCTGCGTTTCAACTTCCCCTACCGGGAGGCGGGACGGAAATTCCCTGACAGGCCGCCGGCGGCAATCGCGGCCTGGCGGGCGGCCATGGAGACCGCTGCGTCCCGGTCCGCCGGCCGGCCGCTGTGGGCCGCCGGGAAGTCGTTCGGTGGGCGCATGGCCTCAATGGCGGTGGCGGAAGGAATGCCGGCTGCCGGGTTGGTCTACCTGGGCTATCCGCTGCACCCGCCGGGCAAACCGGAAAAACTCCGCGACGTGCACCTCTACGGGCTGACTCTGCCGATGCTTTTCCTGCAGGGCACGCGCGATACGTTCGCCACCCCGGAACTGCTGGAGGCCGTGGTCGCCAGAATCGGACCTTCCGCGACCTTGGAGTGGCGCGAAGGCGGAGACCACTCCTTTGCCGTTGCCGGCGCGAAGCGTAGTGCCGACGAGGCGGGGGCGTCCCTGGCGGCCACGGTAGCTGAGTTCTTGAAGACACACGGCGAATATCCCGCGAGCGTGCTCCCCTAACCGACGTTGCCGAACCGCCCCGCCCCGTGGCGCACATGCGCTTCGATGGCGTCGGCCGCAGCGACGGCCCCTCCCGCGCTGCGGACAATATCGCTCATTGCGGTCACGTTCCGCCGGACCTGGGCGTCGGTGTGGAGCGCGGCGGCCGCGGCCCGGAGCGCGTCGGGCCCGACGTCCTCCGCCGCAAGGTGCCGGCCGAGACCCAGTTCTTCAAGCCTGCGGGCGGTGGCCACCTGCTCCGGTTGCTGTGGCACGGCCACTAGCGGGACGGCGAAATAAAGTGCCTCCATGGTCGAATTCATGCCGGCGTGGGTAATGAAGACAGCGGTTTGACGCAGTATCAGCAGTTGAGGGAAGAAGGGCCGGACCTGGACGTTTGGTGCAATCGTCCCCAGATCGGCGAGGACCGTCTGGTCCCCGACGGCCATGGCGACGTCCCACTCGCTGCCACCGAAGGCCTCAAGGCACATCCGGAAGAAGTCCGGCCGGCGGTTCAGTGGAGTGGTCCCCAGCGATATGAAGAGCAACGGACCCGTTCCCTCACGGACCCATGCACCGTCGCTGTCCCGGCCGCCCACGCTGGGCCCCACAAACCGGAACCGGTCATCGAAGGTGGCCCCCATGGGCTGGAACTCGCGGGGAAGGAACACGATGTTGAACGGCGCTGGCGGGCCGTCGAACAGCCGGGGCGTCCGCACACCTTGCTCGGCCGCGAACTCCGCCAGCAACTTGCCCATGGCCAGCGCAACCTTGGCCATCTCGTCGGCGCCTTCCGGTGGCGGGGCGGGCATCAGCGATCTCAGCGAGAAATGTTCGTTGCTGGCATAGGTGGGCATGAGGGCAATGGCCGGGGCCCCGATTTTTTCTGCGGCCATGCTGCCGCTGAGCGTCATCGCGTCAAAGCAGACGGCGTCCGGCGGGTCCTGCCGCAGGCGATCCACCAGCGCCGGAAAGCTGGATCTGAGGTCCTCGAAAACCCGGTTCATGATCGGCAGCATCAGCTGCGCCTGCGCCCGTTGCCCGGTCCCCAGCGCCGGCATCGACGCCATCCAGTTCCCGCCGGAGGCGTGAAAGGCCGCGCCCGCGTTGCGGATCCGCGGCCCGAAGTCGGCCGACGTGAAGTACGTGACCCTGTTCCCCCGGCCTACAAGCTCCGCCACCAGCGGCAGGGTCGGGTTCACGTGTCCGTGGGCGGGAATGGAGACGAACGCAAGATGCATGGCCATCACTCTTCATCGCTGGGCTAAATTCCCGTTTGGCCGGTCCGTTTGACCGGCCTGTTTGCCGGCGTCTCGCGGGCCTGGCGCTCCGCCGGCGTCGTGCAACTTCATCATGCCCCTGTTGCCCGGGCGGCGCGAGTGGTCAGCCGGCAGCGCCGGGCTGCTGGTCCCGGCGGTCAGTTCCGGGGCTTGGTCCGGGCTGTCGCGGGCGCGGTCCACGGGTCTTCGGGCCAGGGATGCCGGGGATAGCGGCCGCGCATTTCCGCCCGGACCTGGGCGTAGGGCCCGGACCAGAACGATGCGAGGTCGTCCGTCACGGCCAGCGGCCGGCGGGCCGGCGAGAGCAGGTGGAACAGCACCGGCACGCGCCCTTCAGCCAGCCGCGGCGTCTCGGCCCAGCCGAAGCACTCCTGCAACTTGACGGCCACTACCGGCCGGCCGGTGGTGTCGCCCGCGTCCGGGTAATCGATCCGGATCCGTGACCCGCTGGGGACCGCCAACGACTCCGGTACCAGTTCACCGAGCCGGGCCGCCTCAGGCCACGGCAGCAGCCGGCTCAGCGGGCCGGCGAGGTCGATCCCGCCCGTGGATGCCCCGCCGGCCAGCGCCGCGAGTTCCGGGGCCAGCCATTCGTCCAGCCGGGCCAGCAGCGCCGGCTCGGAAACGTCGGGCCAGGACCCACCCAGCTCCCGGTGCAGGAGGGCAAGACGGCGGCGCAAGCCATCCGCCGCCGCCGACCATCCGATGGTCGCCAGCCCCTCGCTCGCCAGGGCGCGGGCCACAGCTGCGCGGCCTTCGTCCGCGGGAGGCCGTACCGGGGTGGACGAAAGCACGATCGCGCCCAGGCGGCGCTCCCGCCGGGCCGAGACGCGGCCCTGGCTAAACCGCGCCTGCAGGGTTTCGCTGAGGAGGTTGCGGGCGGCGGCCTCCGCGGTGCCCGCCGTCAGCGGCGCCGCGGAGCGGATGACGGCGCCGGTCCCCGCGGCGTCGCGCCCTTGCGCGCGCGATACTTCGGCCACGCCCAGCCACTCGTGCCCGGACAGGGGGCTGCCGGCCGGCAATCCGGCGCGCGTTCCGGACGTGAGCAGGTATTGTGCCGGCCCCTCCCCCGGTACACGGCGCGCCACGCGGTCCGGAAAGGCCAGCGCGACGACGAACCCGACCGCTTCCGCAGCGCCCACCGCCCCAGCCGGCGCGACGCCGGCTGACTTCTGGGGCCCGACGCCAGGGGACTCCTGGCGCGCGATCGACTCCATCCGCCGGACGTCTTCCGCCCACCGCCGGGATCCGGGATCCCTGCCCGTCCGCAGCGCGGCGACCAGGCGGGTCAGGTCTGCGCCCGGGGCACGCTGGTCCCCCGAGACCAGGGCGACAGCCTCGGCCGCCGTGCGGTGGCCCACCGTCGCGGCGCCGTCCAGCAGGGCGCGGGCAAGCCGGGGGTCCGTCGGGACCCGGGCCAGGATCTTGCCCAGTTCGGTTGCGTGACCGTCCGGAGCGATGGCGCCGAGTTCCCGCAGCACTTCAACGGCCTCGTCCATGGCGGCTTGGGGCGGCGCGTCCGGCAGGGCCAGTCCCCGGCCGCCGGGGGCTCCCCAGCACGCCAGAACCAGGGCGGCGCCGGTCAGGTCAGCTGCCGCAATCTCCGGCGTCGGGTGGGCCGGCGCGGCGCCAAAGGCCCTCTGGTCATAGCAGCGGATCACCGTGCCCGGGCCCTGGCGTGCGGCACGGCCGGCGCGTTGTTCCGCGGACGCCCGGGAGCAGGACACAGTCACCAGGCCCGACATCCCGCGGCCGGCGTCGCGCCGTGGCTCGCGGGACAGCCCGGAGTCGATGACCAGCCGGACGCCCGGGACGGTGAGGGAGGACTCGGCGAGTGCGGTGGAAACGATGATCCGGGCAGCCCCGCCGGGTTCACGCCCGGAGACGGCGCGGTCCTGCTCCGACGGACCGGCCTGGCCGTGGAGTTCCAGGACCTCAGCGCGGCTCCGGCCGCGCAGCCGCGCGGCAATGTAGGAGACCTCCCACGCGCCAGGAACGAACACCAGCGCGTCAATGTCCCGTCCGCCGGCCAGCGCGGCGGCGTGCCCCGCCGCTGCCGCGTCGGCCACGTGGTCCAGGAAGGCCCGGGCCACGCCGCGTTCGTCCAGCCGCGGCACCGGCGCGGGGGCCCATTCCACGTCCAGCGGGAACAGCGCGGACGGACAGTCGACAACCGGTGCCGGGCCGCCGCCGTCGTTTCCGGCCGCCGCTTCACCGATCAGGGTGTCTCCGATCAGGGCGGCGAAACGGGGCGCGTCGAGAGTCGCCGACATGGCGACGAGCGTGAGGTCACCGCGCAACTGGCGGACTTCGATGAGCATGCCGAGGAGGAGGTCGGTCTCCAGCCCGCGTTCGTGGACCTCGTCGAGGATCACGGCGTCGGTGCCCTCGAGCCCCGGTTCCGCGAGGAGGCGGCGGAGCAGGATGCCGGGGGTAACGAACTCGATTACGGTTCCGGGACCCGTCTGGCGTTCCCCGCGGACCGTGTAGCCCACCCGGTCACCGAGCCGGGTGCCGGCCAGGGTTGCCAGGCGCCGGGCGGCCGCACGGGCAGCGACGCGGCGCGGCTGGGTGACCACGATCCGCGGACGGCGCCCGCGCCCATCTCTCCCGCGGGTCGCGGTGTTGCTGTTCGCGATGTTAGCCAGCAGCGGCGGCACAAGCGTCGTCTTGCCCGTGCCAGGAGGAGCCTGCACCACCGCGGACGCCCCGGCGCCTCCGCCTTGCAGGGCCGCCGCGAGAGCCCCCAGCGATTCCGCAAAAGTCAGGCCAGCCCCGATGACGCCGAGGTCGAAGAGGCCATTGGAGTAGGCTGGGTCGAGGGGTGCGGTCGCGGAGGTCACGCCTCCATTGTCTCCGCAATTCACCCCGGGCGCGCCGGTTGATCCGCACGCCGCGTTCCTGGGCAAACATGCGGGAGTCCGGTCCGCCGGCCGCCCGACGTCCCCGGAGCTACACGCTCGCGGTCAGGATTGTGCTTCCGCTGGCGATGGCTCGGATTTCGACACGGCGGATGTCGGCAAGCCGGACGACGGTGGTCGCCGTCGGCGTGGCCACCGTCCCGGGTGTTGCCGCCCAGGTGGCCACCTGTGTGGTGACGCCGTGCGAGTCGACAACCACCAAGCCGTACTCCTCCGGGGAGCGCGGACCGCCGGGTCCCTCCGGCCCTGGCGCGTCAGCCGGTGCAGCCGTGTATGTGCACTCCCAGTCGATCCGTGTTCCCCACGGCTGCAGGGTAAGGGAGCCCTTCGCAACCAGCGAACTGTCGACCACAGGGGTGAAGTTCAGCGCCGTCGGGGATACGGCCTGCGCCTGCACGGCCTGCGGGGCAGGGGCCGTGACCGCAATGGTGACAGCGCCCGACGCGGCGGCCGCGCCTACCATCAGTCCTGCGACGGCCAGGCGCACGCGCCGGCGTCCGCGCTGGACCGTTTTCGCCAACCCGGGAAGCACTCCCGGCGTCGGCCTGGCGCGGTCGCTCTGCCCGAGGGCGGTTGCCTCCTCGGGTGAAAGTGCGGCCAGCAGTGACGGTATTCCGGCCAGTTCTGCCACGGCGGCCCTGCACCCGGCGCAACCGGACAGGTGTTCCTCGAACTCGTGGCGCTCGGAGGACACCAAAGTTCCCAGCACATACGCGGCATCCCAGCTCCGGTACTCATCCCTTGCGTCTTGGATCATGGCGTCACGCCTCCTTCCTGCAAGGCCAGTCGCAGCGCCCGCAGCGCGTAATGTAACCGCGACTTTACGGTTCCTTCCGCCAGCTGAAGGCTTTGCGCGATTTCGGCCGTTGTCTCCCGGCGGTAATACGCGTGGATGACGACGGCCCTGTGCTCAGCGGACAGTCCGGCCAGTGCATCCGACACGAGCCACCCGTCCAGGATCCTGTCGACCCGGTCCGCTTCGGGAATCTCCGGGAGCTGTTCGGTCCGAGTCTCGTGCCGTCGCCGGGCGCTGCGCCGGTCATCGATGACCAGATTGCGGGCAACCGTGTAGAGCCAGGCCCGCACCGCCGTCTCCGGGCGCTGCAGAACCGCCGGGTGTTGCCAGGCGCGGATCAGCGTTTCCTGCACGACGTCGTCGGCCAGGGTACTGTCACCGGTCATTCCCATGACGAATCGCCACAGCGCCGGGCCGTAGGCCTCCTGCAAGGAACGCAGCAGCTCGGCCTCCTGATCGGACATTTCCGCCTCCTTGCATGTACTACGACGCCGGCCCGCTTTCCGTTCACCGGCCCCGCCGGCATCGTCCCGCTCTCGGCTTCGTCCCGTCCGCGGCCGGAAGTTGGGGCCGTATTGAACCCGCGGGCAGCCGGGACCGTTCTAGGGACAGCCCGGCTGAACGCGGCCGGCCTTCCCCGAGGAGCGAAACCATGAAGATTTCCCGCCCGGCGTATGCTGCGGCTGCGCTGGGCACGACGCTGTTGCTCGGAGCCTGCTTCGCCGGGCACACAGCAATGCCGGCACCTGCCCCTGGCACGGTCACACCGGCGCCCGCGACGCGGAGCCCTTCACCGTCGCCCAACGTCCACGCAAGCCCCAGCCCGGCTCGACCACCCGCCGTTGCACCGCCAGCCCCCGCTCAG
>NZ_CAKKMF010000005.1 GCF_918697925.1 Arthrobacter sp. Bi26 | reverse complement strand
ACGCAAAGCAATGTTCGACGGCGACAGAATCAAACGCGCCGAAATCGGCAAGAACAACGCCTGGCTCCAATCCGGGATTTTCATCATGGCGGTACGTGCAGTCGGGCTCCATGCAGGCCCCATGGGTGGATTCGACGCCGCCGGCGTCGACGCTGACTTCAACGCCGGCACCACACACCGGGCGTTCATGGTGGTCAACGTCGGGGAACCAGGCGAGGACGCCTGGTTCCCACGCCTGCCCCGCCTCGCCGCCGACATCGCCGTACGGACCATCTAACTAACCACAATCCACAACCGGCAGGGTTTTCTCCTTCGACGCAGCGAAGAAGAAAACCCTGCCTTTTGTGGTGCATGGGCCCCCTCGGGGAGCACGTGCTTTGCCGCAGGACGTGTGCCTCTCGCCTTAAACCGGTGGCTCCTCACAGACGTCCTGCGAACAGAATGGGGCTTGCGCGAAGCCGCCATCTCGGGCTGGGGCGCCGTCAGCAACCGCATTGCCGCCTTGAAGGCGGGACTTGACCTGGAAATGCCCGGCACCGACGGCCCAGCGCTTACCTGGCGGCTCCCCCGCCAGCCAAGCGATACGACTCCTGCAGCAGCTCGTCCAGTTCCTCGACGTCGATCCTATCCAAGCGGACCAGCACCAGTTTCGGGGACCGCTCGTGGTGGGGCGTCCAGAAGTAGGTGTCGGGGCCGGTCCCTGCGAGTGCTTCCCGTTCCTCGGTTTTCACGGTGAGGACGCCGTCTTCCCAGATACGTGCCATCAGGGTTTTTCCGAACCATGCCGGCTGGCCCCAGCTGGGCCGCTCGCTAACCCCCGGCAGTCCACGGCAGATCTGGCGGACATCTTCCTCTGTGGCCATGGTTCACTGTGGCACCGGAGCCCCTGACCAGGCAACGCCTGCCCTCCCTAGGGAGACTTCCAAAAATTGCTTCGACCACAGGCGGTCAGTATTGCGGCCTACCTTCCATACGTTGTATGGTTAAGCTTCCATACAACGTATGTTTCTGCGGTGCATCCCGCATCGTCGGCGCCGTTGCCAATACCGCCCTGTACAGAGGAGCAACCCATGACCGTCCACTCCACGGACGACCTGCCATCCAGCCCGGAAGACATCGACGCAGTCAAACCGCAAAGACACGGCGCCGGTGGGCGTTCGCGCTGGGATCTCAGCACTCTGCGCGAGCTGTGGCGGTTCAAGGAATACGGCCGGCCCGAGCGAAAGTCGCTGGCCCTGGGCGTGCTGATGAACGGCGGGCAAATGGCCGCCAATCTTGCCGCCCCCTGGCCGCTGGCGCTGGTCATCAACGACCTGCTCCAGGACAAGGGCCAAGGTAACGGCCAGGGCAAGAGCGGGATCCTGCACGCCGTCGCCGGGTGGTTCGGCGGTTCGTCGATGGCGATGCTGCTGGTCGCGGCGAGCGCCGTGGTGGCGATCACCGCTGCCGCGGGGATGTTCTCCTACCTGGGCGACATGTACATGAACGGGTCCGGCCAGCGGATCACCTCGCGCATCCGCGCGGATGTGTTCGCCTACACCCAGCGGCTGCCGATGGCCTTCCACGACCGGCAGAACGTCGGCGAGCTGACCAGCCGGGTCGTCTCCGACACGTCAACGGTGGAATCGACCCTGCGGGATGTGGGCACCGACCTCGTCCCGTCCGTGCTCACCCTGGCCGGTACCGCCGCCGTGATGGTCGCGGTGGACTGGCGCCTCGGGCTGATCGGGCTCGTCGTCGCCCCGCTGGTATTCCTGACCGCCAACCACTTCGCCGGCCTGACCCGGCAGTACGCCCGTCGCAAGCGCGCCGCCACCGGCGACCTGACCGGGCTCGTCACCGAGTCCCTGATGGGCATCCGCACCGTGCACGCGTTCGGCAGCCAGCGGGTGCAGGACCAGCGGTTCGCCACGCAGAACGACAACGTGCTCGGCCTCTCGCTGCGCTCGGTCAAGGTCAGCGCCAAGTTCTCCCCCACCCTGCAGTTGGTCGCCTCCGTGGGCACCGCGCTGGTGTTGTTCGTCGGCGGTTACGGAGCGCTGAAGGGCTGGTGGCAGGTCGGGGTGCTGGTGGTCGTCACCAGCTACCTCAAGACCATGCTCTCGCCGATGAAGTCCCTGGCCAAGCTGGCACCCAGCTTCACCCAGGGCGCCGCCTCCGCCCAACGGATCGCCGACATCCTCGACCAGCCCACCGACCACCAGGGCACCGAGGAGCCGCTGCCGGCCCGCGTCGACGGCCGCATCGAGCTGCGCAAGGTCGTGCTGGACTACGGCACCGGCCGCGGCCCGGTCTTCACTGACGTCGACCTGACCGTCACCCCGGGCGAGCGGATCGCCCTGCTCGGTGACAACGGCGCCGGCAAGTCGACCCTCCTGTCCGTGATCGGCGGCCTCTACCGTCCCACCTCCGGCCAGGTCCTGCTCGACGGGCACTCGGTCCCCGACCTCCCGGAGCGCTGGCTGCACCAGCAGGCGGCCATGGTCCTGCAGGACACCTTCCTGTTCTCCGGCACACTGATCGACAACATCCGTTACGGCCGCCCCGACGCCACGGACGCCGAGGTGGCTGCCGCCGCAGAGGCGGCCCTGGTCAGCGAGTTCGCCGATGACCTCCCCGACGGGCTCGACACCACCGTCGGTACCGGCGGGACCGGGCTGTCCGGCGGGCAGCGCCAGCGCGTCGGCATCGCCCGCGCACTGCTCGTCGACGCCCCCGTCGTGCTCCTCGACGAACCCACCACCGGCCTGGACGTTCACGCCGAGGAACTCGTTGTCCAGGCGCTGGGCCGGCTCGTCAAAGGTCGCACGATCATCGCGACGACGCATCGGCCCGCGGTCACTGCGCTGGCCACCCGCACCGTGTACCTGCGCCGGGGTGGCGTTCTGGACACCGAGCTGCCCGAGACCGCTCCGGCAGACCCTTCCGCCGACCGCACCCACCTCACAACCATCGGAGCCCTCTAATGACCATCACCGCGACGAACACCCGAGAGCCGTCCACCCACCGCACCAAGCCATCGAAGAACCAGACGGCGACTGCGTCCCCGCCCACGGCCGGCGAGGTGGTGCTGCATGCCCTCCTCGCCCAGACCAGGGCACTTCGGGAGGCCGAGCGCAAGGTGCGCGACGGCGACCCGAAGGGGGTCACCAAGATGCGCGTCGTGATCCGCCAGCTGCGTTCCACACTTCGCGGCTTCTCCCGCATCCTCGATCGGCAGGTCACTCGACCGGTGTGCGCCGAGCTGGCGTGGCTGGGCCGCCAGCTCGGCGAGGAGAACGACACCCAGAGGACACTCATCGAGCTGAAACGACAGCACGACGCCCTGCCGTCGGAGTTGATCGTTGGCCCGGTGTTCGACCACGCCCGGACCCAGCTGGACCAGCTCGCCGTCAGTAGCAGCCAGACCACCCATGCCACGCTCGACAGCGATCGCTACGCCGCGCTCCGTCAGGTGCTGGACTGGCCGCCGGCCGACCCGCCCTTCACCGAGCGCGCGGCGCGGCCCGCGGCGGAGGAGCTGCCAAAGAGCATCGCCAAGGCGCTGCGCACGCTCGACCGTCACCTCGTGGCCGCCCAGGCGCTGCCGGCGGGGACAGAGCGGGATGAGGCGCTGCACGACGCCCGCAAGGCCGACAAGCAACTCCGCTACGTGATCCACGTCGCCACCCCCGTCGTCGGCAAACCCGCCCGGCGGCTGGGCCGGCAGGCCAAGAAGCTCCAGGACCTGCTCGGCGACTACCAGGACGCGGTCGTGACCCGCCCAGTGGTGCAAGGGCTCGGTTCCGCCGCGTCGGCCAAAGGTCATCCGACCGGCACGTACTACCTGGTGGACGCCCTGGAGCAGGTCCGCACCGACCGTGTCCTGGAGAAGCTTCCGCGCCGGTTAAGCAGCCTCTACGACGAGGCGGCCTGGCTGCCCAACGCCGCCTCCCTCCAGTACGACCCGGGGACGTCAGCCGCGCGGACCGGGAGCGGGATCTGAACGCACCACAGCTGCCAACTCGAGCGTTACCGGCGGTCGAGGGGCCGCCGCAGCCGAGCGTCGGCTCGGTCTCAACCGACCACCAAGGCCAGACAGCTCCGGCCACGTCGCGGGCCTGACCCCGCGACGCGGCCGGAACCGGGGCGCACTCTCCGTGGCTCAGAAGTCGTCGCCGAACGAGACGGGACCGCTTCGCGAAGGACTTCGGGTGATCCTTCACCCCGTCGGGGCCCAGCTCACCCCGTTGTGGGCCTTCTAGCCGAAATTCACCGCCGCCGCGCTGATCGACTGGTGCGACACCGCTGGAGTCGACACCGCCTTCATCGACCCGAGATCACCCGACAGAACGCCTTCATCGAATCCTTCAACGCCCAGTCCAGAAGGGAACAACTTTCTGGTGAAATCATCCACACCATGGCCGAACTATTTGGCCGAGGAATGGAAATCTATCTACAGTCATGAATGGCCCCACGAGTAGCTGGACGGCATGAGGCCGAAACGCTTCTAGGAAACATGGACCGAAACAGGCCAAATTAGCTATCGCGTAGACGCTGGACTGCTAATTGGGGTCCGACCAATCACGCTGACCGGGCTGAGAACGAAACAATGAGACCTAGACGTGTGTTCGGCTCAATGTCACACTGCCTCAATGGCACTACTGAAGTTTAGCCTTGCGCAAGTCGGGCTTGTTGGGATCATGCGTCCAACGGGTCGCGGCGAGGGTGTGGAGTGTGCAGCGCTCCGACATCTCGCATCTCATCGAGGGTCACAGGTAGGAGACCAACACGCAGCGGTTCGCTTCGCTCGGACTACCCAAGTTGCTCCCGCTGCCGCAACGACAGGTCGCACTTTTTAGAATCACGCCCGGTAGGCCGGATGGGGAGGAAGCGAAGTAAATGAGCGCTGATCGGGCATTTTGGCTCCGGATCGCCCGAGTGATTGGCATCAGCGCCCTCGCTGCGTCCATTCTCCTCTCCGGCTTCGGGCCCGTGGCCACATCGGCGGCAGCGGAGTCGATGGCCGTTGCGGCGGCGTACACGCCTGACGAACTTGCGATGCTTCCTGGCGAGACGCGTGCGACAGGGCTCCGCATCCAGAACCCCACGAGCGCCCCTGTGGTGGTCAACCCGAAGATCAGGCAGGAAAGCGGCGCAGTTAGTCCACTCGTCATAACCCTTGACGAGACACCCGTGTCGATTCCGGCGGGCGGCTCGCTGACTGTGCCAGCAATCGTCACTCTCCCCGCCCGGCTGTTGTCGTCCGTCACAGTGGTCACGACGATCGGTTACACCGGAGTGGACTCGGCGGGGTCAATCCTGGCTACGCTGAAGGTCTTGCCCGGGACGATTCCGGCGCTGGCATCGAATGCGCTCACGATCTCCCAATCTGGCGACACGGCGATGGTCGATACCCAAGCCGCAGACCTCTATTTCGGCGTCCAGAACACTAGCGCTCTGACGCAGCGCATCACAGGGGCAACGCTCACTTTCCCGACCTTTCTCAAAGTCGAATTGACTAAGGCCTCGCGCCCTGCTGACGCCCCCACAGGTTCCCTTACGCTGGATCTGCCGGACACCCTCGCCCCCGGAGACGGCGCCACCGTGCACCTACACGTAAGCGCGCCGAACGGCGTTCAGCCTGGAAGTGCCCTAGTCGTTCTATCAATAAACTACGAGGACTCGGTCGGCCAGAACGCCGGATTCGCCACGGACAGTCACAAGATTTCCCTGAGCGTGTTTGGGGAGGACGCGTTGACCGGCGCCTTCGGCGCGGCGATCGCGCCCGCGCTCTTCGTCGTTCCTGGTCTGCTGTTCGTGCTCGTCGTCTGGTTCCTGTGGTGGCGTGTGTATCCCCGCGAGTTGCCTATCGAGATCACGCCGCCGCAGACGATAACCGGCACGGTGGCCTTGGCGATCCTCGGTGTTCTTTTCGCGATGCCGTTTCCTTTTCTTTATACGGAGATTTTCGGCCGGAACTACAGCGCTGTCTACGGATTCGTCGATATCGTCCGGATCTGTGTACTAGGCATCGCAACCGGGGCAGCAGTCTGGGCGGTCGCGATAGCAGTCCGATGGGTAATCCGCCGAAATCGTTTTCAGCCGAATGACAGTGCCCGAACAGTCCTCCGCAAAATCACGCGCTTCAAGGGCAAGGCTAAGACCAAGGACAAGCTGGATCAGGTAGCTAACGCGAACTACACGAACCAGAACACAGACAGGGTGTTTGTGCTCCGCTTCGGCCCGACTACAGCCTTAGTATGCCCCCGGATCGTGTCAAAGCCTTCAAAAGAAGGCGAGAATGCAGCAAGGTTCGATGCTCTCCTCACGGAAGGAAAGAATCGAGAGCTCTACGAACTCGTGACGGGCCCGGACTTCAGCTCCCCCGAATACCAGCCAACCAAGGATGTCGCGACTGTTACTAAGGTCAAACTGACTGACCTGACGGACTTCGGTCACGGCAGGATTGTCAGCACGGAGTCGTAATGGGTGATCGAGTCGAAGGTAAAAATGAAGGGCCGGGTGCGAGCACCCGGCCACGGCCCGCCATCGGGCGGCCCAATTTACTTAAAAGTAAATTCTATCTACTCAAAGATAGTTATTCAGTCAATTCGTTTATATCAAGTGGCCGCAAGGATAGCAATAGGGGCAGATGTCATGGCTAGTATCACTCGTTTTCATATCAGCTGGCTGCTGACATCTGCGCTTCGGGAGGTTGTCATTGATGGACTCGGTAAGCCGTCACTTAGCAGTCTGACCTCCTACACGACCGCCTTCATGGCGGCACCCACGACGGGAGCAGAATGGCTGAAGCCGTGGGGCTCCTACGAGACGGGGCACAAGTACTGGGCGGCTCTGCTCGGCTCTGGGTATTCGACGGCCCAGGCGTACTCGGGGTGGATCAAGCAGGTACCACTGTTGCGGTCTAGGGGGTTCGTGCCGACAACAAATCGCCTGAATGTCATCGTGACCTGTGAGCGCTACCTCTACCCATCCGGAGTCGGCATCGCGGTCACCGCGACGTTTGAAGGGGATTTGACGCTCGAAGCCGCGGCATCCCTCCAACAGCAATTAACTCAACTCGCGGTGTTCAAAGCATCCGACGACAAAATCCGAACGATCGATATGATTCTCCTTCACGAGGTGCAGCAACTAGAGAAAGACGTTCTCGGCAGTCCGAGTAGTAGCCCTGTGCGCGGCCTCGAGCTGACTACAGTGACAACCATTTCAGGAGCCACGGGAACAACTTCAACTGAGGAAGCGACGGCTCTGTTGAGGCAGATGTGCTATCCGGGGCAGCCTCCTGGAAATACTCTCATCATCGCTAATAAGCACGGCAAGTTTGCCGAGACGATCCGCCTTGCAGGACAGAACACGCAGGCGTCATGGTCGCCGAAACGCAGCACTACGCCCAAAGAAAGTGATGGACTAACCTGCTATCACCACAACACAGTGTTGTCCGCGCTCCACATCGCACAGTTGCTCAACCTGGCCGAACTAGCCGGCCCACAACCTGCTAAAGAGCCTGCCCACGCACAGCAGCTGTATACGCGGGCAGGCGCTGTCCTCGGCTGGGCGTACGGTGGAGAGTCTGTTTACTCGACGTATTTCGCACCGGCAGCCATCGATGATTCGCACCTCGTCAACGGCATCAACTTGATACGCAAAGACCTAGCCGGTCACGGGCCGATCCATCTCCGGAACGCCCCGACCGGACCTCAAACCACCGGTGAGCCTAGCTAAGCCTCGATCCATCGGTCAACTTGGTCGATTAGGGTAGCCAGTGCGTGATCACCTTCTACCGACGTTCGCGCCCAAGTAGCCGGGCAGCGTCAGCCACCGGTTGGCCAACTCCCGCAGTTTGAGAGCCGATCGGCATGTGGGGACGAGTAGGAGCGGACAGACCGCCACCGAATCCCGCGCGGGCAGCTCCCGAGGGCTTCGGCTCGACGCCCAGATCTGACGATCATGCCATTTGAAGCCACCGCCCGGAGGCCCTGAATGTCTCGTCGGATGCTGCTCTTCCCGGGCACGACCTGCACAGTGGGCGTCCACGCCTCGGCGAGCGGTGGAACCTTTCGCACATCCTCGTGTCATGGCCGGACGACGAGCACCTCGCGCACTGGACATGGATTCCCGCCGGGAACGTCCGCCGCTTCAGCGACTCCGAATGGGACATCGAGGAGGACCGGCGGTGTCCGGTGAAGCTGCGAGGCATGCGGTGGGTAAGCCGTCTGCCGGGGTTCCTGCCGGCATGAGGGGATCATGTGAATGGCAAGAGTTTCTTCACCACCGAGTTCTTGACGTTGCGAGGCCCGCAGCAACTCCCGCAACGGGTACCGGCACCGGGGCTTCGACACCCGCACCGGCACCCTGGACGTCGCCATCCCCTAGCTCCGGCAGGGATAGTGCTTCCCGGACTGGCTGCTGGAACGCCGCCGCCGGGCCGAGGTCGCCCTGACCACCGTGGTCGCGACCTGCTACCTGCTCGGGGTCTCCACCCGGCGGATGGAAAAGCTCCGCGCTGCTGCGTATCTGGCACGGGACGTCAACCCAAAATGATCTAGCCGCTGGTCACGGATCTTGCCGCCGACGGTGTTCCCGTGGCGGTGGACTGCAGGGTGTCGGGATTCAGCAAGCAAGGCTATTACCGGTGGAGAGCCAGCCCGGTCACGGAACGCGACTGGGTCGACGCACACCTGGTGAACGCCGCCCTGGACATCCACGCCGACGATCCGGCGTTCGGGTACCGGTTCATCGCCGACGAACTCCCCGAGAAGGGCATCATGGCCGGTGAGAACAGGGTCCAGCGCTTGTGCCGGGACCACGGCATCTGGTCGGTCTATTCCAAGAAGCGGGGTCTGAACCGGAAACCGGTCCACCGGTCCACGACGACCTGGTCGAACGGGACTTCACCGCCGCTGCGCCGAACGAGTTGTGGCTGACCGACATCACCGAACACCCCACCGGTGAGGGCAAGCTCTACCTCTGCGCGGTGAAGGACGTCTATTCCGGAAGGATCGTCGGCTACTCGATGGACTCGCGGATGAAATCCTCGCTGGCCGTCGCCGCGCTGGAGAACGCGGTGCGGTCACGCCGCCCGGCAGGGACCGTGGTGCACTCGGATCGCGGATCCCAGTTCCGGTCACGCCGCTTCGTTGAATCGCTCCGACACCACGGGCTCACAGGCTCGATGGGCAGGGTCGGTGCATGCGCGGACAACGCCGCGATGGAATCGTTCTTCTCCCTCCTGCAGAAGAACGTCCTGGATAGGCAGCGGTGGACCACCAGGCAGGAACTCCTTTTAGCCATCACGACCTGGATCGAACGGACCTACCACCGCCGGCGACGGCAAAGACGGCTGGGAAAACTCACACCAATCGAATATGAAACAATCAACCGGACCGCGCTCAGAGCGGCCTAAGACCCCGAGCCAACAAAAGCCGGGGCAGTCCCGAGCAGCTTTTCGTGGTCCTGGATAAGCGGCCCGTATGCTGCAGTTAGCACTATTTGGTGATCCTCTTGTACGAGAGCTGGATGGCTTGTGGAGTCCTGGCTTGCATCCGAGCACGGACCATTAGTCCGCCAACGACTAAGCGTTTTACGTTCCTCCCGTCAGTCGTCTGCTGCTGCCGGTCGTATCCTAGCGGCCCCGCCCCATACCGGAGCTTGATCTGAACGCCGGCCGGAACCTCAAATTCCGCAACCGTGTTTGGAGCCTTGATCGTAAATACCTCCAGATCGTGCCAACGCCCGGCGGATAGATGCGTGTGTACGCGGACTTCAGCCATGATTTCTCCAGCCCTCAATTAAAGTCGCCATGAATTCCAATTCCGTTGCTGGCGCTAACATGATTGTTTTGCCTCATCCCGGTGCCAAGGGTGGGACGTTGCCATTTGTGGCCGTCGACTCGAAACCCTTGAGAGGGTCGCCCGATCCGCCGGCGCCGTCCCATTCGTTGCCGACGCTGCATCGGAGAACGGTGTACGCGAACTTGTTGCAACTACCGTTGAGCGATTCGGATCGATCAACGGTCTCGTGCTGAATGCGGGCATTGTCAGCCCCGGGGCAGTCGGTGAGTCGGCGAACGAAGACTCGGACGCAACGATCCGTACCAACTGACGGGTCCCTTCCTTCTGGCCAAGGCAATCGTGCCGCACCTCATAGCGGCTGGCGGCGCCATTGTGGGAGTCGCCTCAGCCGCGGCGCTCAGGGCAACCGCAGGTATCCCCGGGTATAACGCCTCAAAGGCGGCGCTAACAATGCCGATGCAGTCGATTGCCGTGGACTACGGCCCACTTGGGGTCCGAGCGAACGCCGTCTGCCCGGGGTGGACCCGCACCGAAATGGCAGACCAGGAAATGGATGAATTCGGCGCAGAACTCGAGCTGAAACGTCAACACGCTTACTCCGTGGCCACATCATTCGTGCCTACCCGACGGCCAGCAGAGGCGCTCGAAACCGGAAACGTGGTGGCGTGGCTGCTCTCTGACCAAGCCTCGTATGCCAACGCAGCCGTGATACCGGTGGACGGCGGAATGATTGCCATCGATCCAGGTTCGCTGGCCGTGATCCGCGTGTAAGGATTTCAGGCGCCCAGTCGGCTGTGATGCAAGAACGAAGGTGAGCCTCTCCGCAGACAGCCATGTCACGAGCCTCGGGCACCCGGCCAGACAACGGTCTGTTCATCCAGCAGACCACGCAGACACAGCCGTCACGCCTTCTGTTCCGGCCGATCATTCGAAACATGCAGCCGGGGTATCCAGCCCCGTCACGACCGCACTATCCTGGAAACACGGACCTGAGCTATCGCTTTCGCTCCTGTATTGCACCCGCCGCTGACCCGAACGGTTCAATGCGGCAATGGCCCGCCGCGCAGCCCATCTGACCCTGCCCCGGCGCCCGAAAAAACCGAAGAACTGCCCGACTCCCTGATGGTTAACGGAAGCTCCCAAATAGGGGAGGAACCGCCGTCGACATCGGCGCTGGCCCGGGCGTAGGCTAGCAGCATCGGCGCATGTGCCCGGTGACTCTGCGTCGATACCTCAATCGATGAAGGAGGACCAATGAGTGCCGTACGTGAATTCATGAGTACGGATGCACAGTGTATTAAGGAGAACCAGTCCCTCGTAGATGCCGCACGGATGATGCTGGATCTGGACTGCGGATCGTTGCCGATCTGCGGTGATGACGGCAAGTTGAAGGGCATGATCACTGACCGGGACATCGTGCTCAAGTGCGTTGCCGTGGGCCGTGATCCACGCGAGATGATGGCCCGCGACCTCGCCACCGGTGCGCCCCACTGGATTGACGCCGATGCGAACGTTGACGCCGCCATCGAAATGATGGAGAAGTACCAGGTCCGGCGGCTCCCGGTCATTGCTGACCACAAGTTGGTCGGCATCATCAGCCAGGGTGACATCGCGCGCAACTACTCGGAGGAGCGTGTGGGCGAACTGGTGGAGCACATTTCGGAACGCAAACATATGCAGTCGAGCAGTTCATAAAGTCAAGCAATTCATTAGCAAACAAGCGCCACGGAGTACACTCCGTGGCGCGATTTTGTGCCCGCATGGCCTTGTCCGAGGCAGCCTCACCATCGCTCCCCGCCGCGCCCAGCCCCGCGGAGGCCTTCACCGACGGCGCCCGGCGCTTCGCTTCCGGCGACTCACGCCCGGCCGCTCATCGCCCTCGATGCCGCTGCCTGATGACACACCAGAGAAATAGAGACCATCCGCGCATCGGGCCGGACACCGAGCACGGTGCAGCCGGCTGCTTGGAACTGGCGTCCGGCGATACCGGCGCGGTGGGTGTCAGGCCGCCGGGTCTTCGACTTTCACGGCGGAGATTTCGAATTCAAGGGTGATCTTGTCCGAGATAAGGACCCCGCCGGAGTCAAGAGCCGCATTCCATGTGAGACCGAAGTCCTGCCGGTCAATCCGGCGTGAGCCTTCAAAGCCCGCCCGGAGGTTACCCATGGGGTCACGTTCGACGCCGATGAAGTCCAGCGGGATGGCGATGTCCTTGGTGACCCCGCGGATGGTGACGTCACCGCCAACGATGAAGTGGCCGTCGTCGACCTGGTCCACCCGGTTGCTGGAGAACGTGATCTCCGGAAACTGCGGTGCGTCAAAGAATTCGTTAGTACGCAGGTGCTGGTCGCGGTCCGCATTGCGAGTGTCGATGCTGGCCACCTTGATGGTCATCCGTGCCGACGACTGCTCAGGGTTTTCGGCATTGACGTGGATGGCGCCCTCAACGTCGTTGAACGCCCCGCGCACTTTGGTCACCATTGCGTGGCGCGTAGAGAAACCGATGCGGGTGTGGGTGGGGTCAAAGCGCCACTCACCCGAAAAGTCCGTCAAGATTTCAGCCATGGAATGCCTCCTGTGCAGGCGTGCCGGCACAGGGACTGTGCTACGGAAAGGTGTAGCAACAGTATCAGACCGGCACCCTGGGACATTAACTTCCGCGACGCGAGGTCTCCGGAGACTCATCAGGCTGAGCTCCGGGTCGGGCGAATCCTCGCCGTTCAGGAATCGTCGTCCTTTTCCGCACCGGCGTCCCTCCGGTTCCATGCGCCGAAAGGTGCCGGGCGGGAGGGCCCTCCAGGTGACCGCACCCCACGGACGGCAACCATGGCCCACGCCCCGATCAGCACGCCGATAACCACGACGAAAACACCGACGGTGAACCAGCCCTCCCGACCGAAGATCATCAGCGCAACACCCGCCAGAGACAGGCCCTTCGCCGCGATGTCCAGATATAAAGGACCTCTCAGGTGCCCCATGGATCTAAGGTAACCCTGGAGACAGTCCGCTGGTGCCCTGACTGATTCCGGTCGTGGTGGTTGCGCCAAGTATTTCCGGCCCGGAAGGACAGTTGAAACTGGCCCCACCCTGTGACGATGGTGAACGTCGAAAACCGAGCCAAAGTGACCCTGAGCGCCTTCTCTTATTAGAGCTGGGGCAAAAACTGCACCGGTATCCATTCCGCACGATTCCTGTGGGACATCGCAGGGAGGATAGTTGTGGAACGAAAATCACGGCGTGAGTCGCCACATTTCGAGGGACTATCATGGGTTCCGCTTCCCAGGAACTGGGACGGCCACGCTTGGAATGATTCGGCGGCTCTTCCGATCTCGCTGAGGCGGTGCGATTGCCGCTCACGTCGGCGCCGCCAAGACTCTTTTCTATACAGGCCCAGACCAGGTTGACCGCATCGCCCGGAACACCGCCGAGCTGATCGGCCTGGGCCGGGAGCTCCGTGATGACGAAATCAACGTCATGGAGGGTTGGGCCGGAGACCTGTACGGAGTCGATTCCACTCTGGAAGTCATCCGCCTTGGCGCCTCGCTCGAGGCCATGATCACCGACCCGGTCTACGACGGAAAGTCCCTCGCCGGGCTGATCGACCTCGTGACAAGCCGGGAGATTCCGGCCGGCCGCAATGTCCTCTATGCCCATCTGTCCGGCCAGATCGCCCCCAACGCCTACAGCGGGCTCTTCCGGTCCGGACCAGGGCAATGGCCTCCCTGCGCCGGTGCCCCGGCCGGCAGCTGACGGCAGTCCGACGGCGGCGGGTCCCCGGCGACGGGTCCCGCCGCCCGTTGAGCCACCGGATATCGGCCCACCCCGGCGGTATTCCGATCAGCCTGCGGCGGGCAGTGCGTCCGGGATGCGCGGCTTGGCGTTGCCGGCGAAAGTGAACTTCGCGTCGTCGCCTTCGCCTTCGACATCCACCACCACGATGTCGCCGGAGTGCAGCTCGCCGAAGAGGATCTTCTCGGAGAGCTGGTCCTCGATCTCGCGCTGGATGGTGCGGCGCAGCGGCCGGGCACCCATGGCGGGGTCGTAGCCGCGGGCCGCGAGGAGCACCTTGGCCGCGGACGTGAGCTCGATGCCCATGTCCTTGTCCTTCAGGCGCTTCTTGAGCCGGCTGACGAACATGTCCACGATCTCGATGATCTCGTCCTGGGTCAGCTGCGGGAAGACCACAACATCGTCAACACGGTTCAGGAACTCGGGGCGGAAGTGCTGCTTGAGCTCCTCGGTGACCCGGGCGCGCATCCGGGTGTAGCCGGTCTGGGTGTCCGTGCCGGACTGGAAGCCGGTGGCAACACTCTTGGAGATGTCCCTGGTGCCGAGGTTGGTGGTCATGATGATCACGGTGTTCTTGAAGTCGACCACGCGGCCATGGGAGTCGGTCAGGCGGCCGTCTTCCATGATCTGCAGCAGCGAGTTGAAGAGATCGGCGTGCGCCTTCTCCACTTCATCGAACAGCACCACGGAGAACGGACGACGGCGGACCTTCTCGGTCAGCTGGCCGCCTTCCTCGTAGCCCACGTAGCCCGGAGGGGCACCGAAGAGCCGCGAGACCGTGTGCTTCTCCGAGTACTCGGACATGTCCAGCGTGATCAGCGCGTCTTCCTCGCCGAACAGGAACTCCGCGAGGGCCTTGGCGAGCTCGGTCTTGCCCACGCCGGTGGGGCCGGCAAAGATGAACGAACCGCCCGGACGCTTCGGGTCCTTGAGCCCTGCACGGGTGCGCCGGATCGCCCGCGAAACCGACTTAATCGCTTCCTCCTGGCCGACCACACGCTGGTGCAGCTCATCTTCCATCTTCAGCAGCCGCGAGGACTCTTCTTCGGTCAGCTTGAAGACCGGGATGCCGGTGGAGTTCGCCAGCACCTCGGCGATCAGGTCCTCATCAACCTCGGAAATGTCGTCCAGCCCGCCAGTCTTCCACTGGCGCTCCTTCTCTTTACGCTCGGCAATCAGTTTCTGCTCCTCATCGCGCAGTGACGCGGCACCCTCGTAGTCGGAGGCGTCGATCGCGACGTCTTTGGCCTTCCTGACGCCAATGATCCTTTCGGCAATAGCCTTAAGCTCCGGCGGGGCGGTCATGCGGCGGATGCGCAGCCGTGCCCCGGCCTCGTCGATCAGGTCGATCGCCTTGTCCGGCAGGAACCGGTCCGAGATGTAGCGCTCGGAGAGGTTCGCGGCGGCGACCAGGGCGCCGTCGGTGATGGTGACCCGGTGGTGTGCCTCGTACCGGTCGCGGAGGCCCTTGAGGATCTCGATCGCGTCGGCCACGGAGGGTTCCTTGACCTGGATCGGCTGGAAACGGCGCTCCAGCGCGGCATCCTTCTCGATGTGCTTGCGGTACTCGTCCAGCGTGGTCGCACCGATGGTCTGCAGCTCGCCGCGGGCCAGCAACGGCTTCAGGATCGAGGCCGCATCGATGGCACCCTCGGCGGCACCGGCACCCACCAGTGTCTGGATCTCGTCGATGAACAAAAGAATGTCCCCGCGGGTGCGGATCTCCTTGAGGACCTTCTTCAGCCGCTCCTCAAAGTCACCACGGTACCGCGAGCCGGCCACCACGGAGCCCAGGTCCAGAGTGTACAGCTGCTTGTCCTTGAGGGTCTCCGGGACATCCCCACGGACAATAGCCTGGGCCAGGCCCTCAACGACGGCGGTCTTGCCGACGCCCGGCTCGCCGATCAGCACGGGGTTGTTCTTGGTGCGGCGGGACAGGACCTGCATGACGCGTTCCATTTCCTGCTCGCGGCCGATCACGGGGTCCAGTTTGTTCTCGCGCGCCGCCTGGGTCAGGTTGCGGCCGAACTGGTCCAAAACCACGGAACCGGAGGGAACCGCTTCAACGTGATCCTGACCGGGGCCTGTGGCCTCCTTGCCCTGGTAACCCGAGAGCAGCTGGATGACCTGCTGGCGGACCCGGCTCGAGTCGGCGCCGAGCTTGACGAGCACCTGGGCGGCAACGCCCTCGCCCTCCCGGATGAGGCCGAGGAGGATGTGCTCGGTCCCGATGTAGTTGTGGCCCAGCTGCAGGGCCTCACGCAGCGAGAGCTCCAGGACCTTCTTGGCACGAGGGGTAAAGGGGATGTGTCCGGACGGGGACTGCTGGCCCGGGCCGATGATCTCCTGGACCTGCTCGCGGACACCGTCGAGGGAAATGCCCAAGGATTCAAGGGCTTTGGCGGCAACACCCTCACCCTCATGGATCAGACCCAAGAGGATGTGTTCGGTACCAATATAACCGTGGTTCAGCATGCGTGCCTCTTCTTGGGCAAGCACAACTACGCGACGGGCACGGTCCGTAAATCGCTCAAACATTTCGCCACACTCCTGGCTGCCCCCATACCTTGATGCTACGTCGCCTCAGGCACGCTTGGGGCGTTCGCCGGAGGCAGATATTAGAGAGCCGGATTCAGCTGACGTCCCCCGGGTGAGTGGTGATGATCAAGGACTTGTCCGTTGTGCCCATGGCGTTGCCTGTCGGCTGGGCGCGCAAATGTGAGTCGCCGCGTATCCACTGAAACCGACCGTTGGGTGGAACCCAGGATCTGGATCCGGTGCCGACACACCGGGAAAGCCTCCGCCGTGCAGGACCGCTGCACCTCAGGGACGTCGTGGCGGTCCGCAATTGTGCAGCTTGGAGCCACTGCCGCGTCCGCCGGTGTCTTCGCCGGACATCCTCCACCTGGAGACGGCTGAACTCGCCCCTGGACCTCGACCTGGACTTCGACCTCATGGACTGAGACCCGAAACGATGCCCCGGCGGAACTATCAAAGAAATGGGCAACCGGGCACAAGGTCCTGTCTGACCTGCGGGATGGACCGGACAGGAGCGTCGGCGCTTTCTAATTTCAGCGCCCAGTAGCACCTTCCCGCATGGTCCGGGCCCATCAGCACGTGCCCGAACCGGACCGCAAGAACAATATGAGCGATGCCCACGACGCGGCCGCGCCAGAGGCTGCCCGCCGGCGGAGCGACGCTACCGGCCGGTGCGTTTGTCCCGGCGGGGCTGCCGGTGGCTGGCGCCTGTGCGGCAATATACTTCGTGCTCATTAGACTGCGGCTTTGGAGTCGGCGTCGATGGGGAACATCTGGCCGGAGATGGTGCGGGCGTGCGGGCCGGCGAGGAACAGGATCAGGGCGGCGATGTCGTCCGGGTTGATGAATTTCTTCACGGACTGGTTGGCCATCGCGGAGTCGATTTCCTCCTGAACGGTGCGGCCGGACACGGACGCACGGCCCTCGAAGACGCTCATGATGCGCGGGCCGTCCACGGCGCCCGGGTGGATGGTGTTCGAGGTAATGCCAAACGGGCCCAGTTCCATGGCGAGCGTCTTGGCGAAGCCGACCAGGCCCCACTTGGTGGTGGAGTAAGCAACACGGTTCGGGTAGCCGAACCGGCCGGCCAGGGAAGACATGGTCACGATGGACGCGGCGTCGGATTCCTTAAGCAGCGGGATAGCCCGCTGCGTGACGTTGAAGGTCCCCTGCAGGTTCACGCCGACGACGGCGGCGAAAGCGCCGGCGTCGTATTCTTCCACCGGGGCGGTGGGGCCGGCGATGCCGGCGTTGTTGACCAGCACATCCAGACCGCCAAGCTCCTTCTTGACGTCCTCGAACAGGGCGGCGACGGCGTCGGAGTTGCTGACGTCCGTCACGGATCCGGTGATGTCCGGGTTACCGGCGCTGGCTGCGGCCACGGCGTCGGCATTGATGTCGGCGATGTGAACCCGGGCGCCGGCCGCTGCGAAGGCCTTGGCGGTGGCCAGGCCGATCCCGCTGGCTCCGGCGGTGATGAGTACGCGTTGTCACATTGTCTTCTCCATGTGTTCAGGCGGAGGGACAGAGGCGGGTGGGCTGTTGCCCGCTCGTCGGTGTTCCCAAATTTACGCATTTTTCTCTCGAGCCATGAGCATGTGCTGTGCGCTCAGGCCCGTCATCATTCCGCGGCGGTCGCTGTGGCGTTCTGCAGCCCGAGCAGCCGGATCGCATTCTCGCGCATGATCAGCGGGCGCACCTCGGGTTTGATGGCCAGTTTCTCAAAGTCGGCGATCCAGCGGTCCGGCGGGATCATCGGGTAGTCGGAGCCGAACAGGACCTTGGTCCGCAGGAGTGAGTTCGCGTACTGCACCAGCTGCGGCGGGAAGTACTTCGGGGACCAGCATGTACGCCGCGAAGAAGAATTCGGCCACCTCAACGCTGCAGAGGTTGCTCGCTGCAGTGAATGACCGGCCCTCCACCTCGGTGTCCATCAGCGACGGCACCACAAAATTTTCCATTCAACGCGGGACGTCCAACGAAGTTGGTCCAACAGTCGGCAGCGCCGCACAGGAGGTCACGGCATGAGCGACGCCATTGAAAATTCCCACGGCTGGGTACTGGATGTCGACGGTTGCCTGATGCGGACAAAGCGCGCCGGCAGTGCCGGCGGGGAAGCCATGCCGGGCGCCGCGGAGCTGGTGGCAGCGCTCTACGCTGCCGGACACGCCGTCGTAGTCTGCACCAACGCCTCGGAGAAGACCCCGGCCGAGTACGCGGCGCACCTCCGCTCCCAGGGAATCGGAATCCGCGACGAGGATTTTGTTACCGCCGGCAGCGCAGCCGCCGAGTACATTGCCCACCGCCACCCCGGGGCCCGGGTGCTGGCGCTCGGAGCGGAGGGTCTGGCCGCCCCATTGCGCAGTCTGGGCGTCAACCTGGCCGATCCCGCACAACCGGAACTGGCCGACGTCGTGGTTGTCGGGGCTGCAAACGGGTACAGCACTGAACAGATCAACGCGGCCAGTTTGGCCGTCGACGCCGGCGCCCAGCTCTACACCACCCAAGACCATCGTCATGACAGGCCGGCACAAGGCCGCACTCATCATCTTCGGGCTCGGCATTGCGTTCATGATCTTCGCGATGCTCATGTGGAAGTGGGGCATCCCCCAGCTCACCGGATACTTCGTGTTGATCGCCATCCTGATCGGCATCGCCAGCCGGCTGAGGCCAGGGCAGATCGCTGACGGCTTCGTGGACGGTGCACGCCAACTGCTGTTCGCCGCACTTCTGGTCGGGTTCGCCCGGACTGCCCAGATCGTGCTTGAGCAGGGGCAGGTCATCGATTCCGTGATCAACGGCCTCGTCCAGCCACTTGCCGCACTGCCGGCAGTGCTGGTTCCGGGCCTGATGGTGGTGGTCCAGAGCCTGATCAACCTGGTCATCCCCAGCTCGTCGGCAATGGCCGTTGTCACCATGCCCATCATGACCCCGCTGGCGGATCTGCTCGAGATGCAGCGGCAGACCGCCGTGCTGGCCTACCAGTACGGTGACGGCATTACGAACCTTATCCTGCCCAGCTACGCAGTACTTATCGGTGCCCTGGGCCTGGCCCGGGTTCCGTTCAACAAGTGGTTCCGGTTCATTTGGCCGCTGACCCTGATCCTGCTCGCCACCGTATTCGCCTTGGCCATAGTCGCTCAGCTCATCGGTGTTGGTCCGTTCTAACCCGTTGAAAAGCACGTAACCCCTGAAAAGGACTACGCGGCGCCCCTGAAAAGAGGCGCCGCGCAGAGCTGCTTTGGTCGCCGATACTTGCGCCCCATTGGATCGACAATTCGATAGAACTGCGCCGGTGACAACAACTGTCCCGGTGAAGCTGGCCCACAACGCACCAACCACTGCCGGTCCGGGGAAAACCATGACACTGAACCCAGCGACCGCCCGCAGGCATGATGATTGGCACCTGCTGATCAACGCCCGGCCGACCCGAGGAACTCGACGTTCACCCAAGAACCCGGAAGCGGTAGAGCCAATTGCGGCGCCGTTGTCCCACACCCCCGCTCAAGCACCGAAGGGCGCACACGGTCACCGCGGCCCAGTTTTCGACGGTCCCCATCATCGCAGGGTGGGGCCAGTTTTAACCGCCCCTTCCGTGGCCAGAAATACTTGACACAGTCATTGTGTCCTGATCGCTGTTGCTGGCCCAATGAAGGTTCCAAGGACGTAGCGCGCGCTCTTGAAATCTGAAGGGGGCTGGACGTCAGATGGTGTCAGACAACCACACCCAAGGAGGCCACCATGACGGTCACTTTCAACCACACCATCGTCTACGCAACGGACAAGCGCCGTTCGGCGAAGTTCCTGGCCAACGTGCTCGGGCTGCCGGAACCCCAACCTATGTGGTCTTTCATGACCGTGCCCCTTGACCATGGAGTGGCCCTCGATTTCGCCACGGCGAACCGGCCCATCTCCCCGCAGCACTACGCCTTCCTGGTCAGCGAGGAAGACTTCGACGGAATCTTCGCAAGGATCCAGGCCGAGGGCATCCCCTACTGGGCAGACCCGGGACGGTCCCGCCCACAGCAGATCAACCACAACGACGGCGGACGCGGCGTCTACTTCGCGGATCCTGACGGACATTTCCTCGAGGCGATCACGCGCCCGTATGGATCGGGTGCTGCATGATTCCCAGTTGCCGGGTTTGATGTAGTTGGCGCGAGGCCAGGGTCCTGGATGAGCGGGACAAAGGCCGGGGAAATTTTCGACGTCGGATAAGTCGGCTACTTCTTAGCCTGCTTCGTACGCCGCGGTTTACCCTCTTCGTTGGCAATGGGGTTCACCGTGGGAACGGGTTTTTTCGCGAAGACCTTCGCGCACTTGGCCTCAGTCTCCTTGTCCCCCACCAAGGCGTCGCCCTGGAGCACTAGACCTTGCGGACCTTTTCCGTTGTGAACAACACCTGAGTCCCCGGGGGCACTCCCTCACCGGGCGAGCCCCGGCCCGGCCATGACGCGCTAGAAAAGGGACGTAGAAACCCGCCGGAAAGTCATGTCACACAGACTTCCAGGGTGCATGAACTCGTGTCAGCAGAATAGGCAACGAGAGCATCACCGATGAGCAACGGCATCACGTGGACACGGGTGTGGACGGTAATGATGGACCCCACATCCGCGGCAAACGTCTCGGACGGAGTGGGCGCGACCTTGCCCCTCACAAGGCTCATCCCACATGGCGCCATCATGAACCCAGCGTTCGCGTGCAAATGACAGCTACGCGTCGGCCCGCGACAAGGTTCAGACCTGCATACGCCGGTCCCTCAGGGCAGAAAGCCGGGACCCCTGTTGAGTAAGGAGTCCCGGCTTCCTCAAGCGTGGCCATCTGACCAGACTGCGTCAGCGCAATCTAGGATTGCCGGACAATCGGACCTTCTGATGGTCGGAATGACTGTCCCGCGGTGAGCAGATCCACGTACTCCCGTGCGAACTCCGAGTATGCTTCGCGTGCCTTCCTGATGATGGTTGCGGCGCCGGTTGCAAGTGTGGTCAGTATGCTCAATGGCTTCTCATTTCACTCCGCTGTGCGCCGCGGTGCGCCGCGGAGTTGGTTTGCCGATGGTATCGAGGTCAAGGTCCTTGGATTCCTTGGCTGCAGCGACTGCCGTCACGGCGATGAGGGTGGTCACGACGATGATCGCGACCAGCGGCCAGGTGCCGCCGGACCAGAGGACAAGGGCGCTGGCGATCACCGGAGTGAACCCGGCCAGAAGGATGGCTGCGGTCTGGTAGCCGACCGAGATACCGGTGTACCGGACTTCCGTGGGGAACAGTTCGCAGTAGAAGGCCGGCAGCACGGAGTAGACCGCTGCGTGGCCCAGGGTGAGGAAGATCGCGACGCCGGCGATGATCGCGAACGGGTTTCCGGTCTGGATCATGGCGAAGATCGGCCAGGCGCTGACGATGATGACGGCTGCGCCGAAGAAGAAGGTGTTCTTGCGGCCGATGCGGTCAGAGATGGCGCCGAAGACCGGAATCATGGCGATGTTCAGTGCCGATCCGATCATGACGGCCACCAGGCCGTAGGATGCCGGGAGCTTCAACGTTGTGGCCACATAGGAGAGCAGGAAGACGGTGAAGAGGTAGTAGTTCCCGGCTTCCGCGAAGCGCGAGAACAGGGCAATGACCAGAGCCCTGCGGTGCTCCTTGAAAACCACCGGGATCGGCGCCTTTTGCTTTTCCTGTTTCCGCTCGGCCTCGGCTTTGGCGGCGAGGAAGGCAGGGCTTTCACTGGCGTTTAGCCTAATGTAAAGCCCGACGGCGGCTAGCAGCACGCTGAGGAGGAAGGGCAGACGCCAGCCCCAGACGATGAACTGGTCCCCCGAGATGGCTTGGGCAATGGCGACAGCCCCGGTGCCAAGGAGCAAGCCGCAGGAGACACCGATTTGCGGCCAGGATCCGAAGAATCCGCGTCGTCCCTTCGGCGCGTTCTCGACGGCGATGATCGCCGCTCCTCCCCATTCGCCGCCGACGGCGAACCCCTGGGTGAGGCGGAGGATGCACAACAGGACCGGAGCCCAGAACCCGACGCTCTGGTATGTGGGCAGCAGGCCGATGGCGGCCGTGGAGATGCTCATGATGAGGAAGGTCAGGATCAGGGTGGACTTGCGGCCGATCCGGTCACCGAGGTGGCCGGAGACGAAGGCGCCGACGGGGCGGGCGAGGAAGCCGACGCCGAAGCTGGCAAGGGCGGCGATTTGGGATACGCCGGGTTCGCTCGAGGGGAAGAACAGGGTGCCGAAGACGAGGGCTGCGGCGGTTCCGTAGACGGTGTATTCGTACCATTCGATGATCGCTCCGACGGTGCCGGAGATCAGGCTCTTGCGGCGGACCTGGTTAGGGGTCAAGGCGCGGTGTGTTGTTGTCATGGTGATATTCCATTCACTATGGCGTGGAGAGCTCGGGGCGGGGCTCAGCTGTGTCGTCCATAAGGATCGCGGCTCGGGTGACTTCGCGGGCCAGGGACTTTTCCAGGGCCTCTTCAACGTCGTCCAGAGTGAACGTCGCGTCGATCATGGCATCGAAGGGGTACTTGTCCCGGTGCTCCGCGAGGAAGGCCAGGGACTTGTAGAGGTAGCGGCCTTCGTAGCGGTCCACGTGCTTGATGGTGAGCGCTTTGCGAGTGACATAGCCGGGGTCGAACGGCACGGTCCGGCCAGGAGAAAGGTTGCCCATGACCAGGTAGCGTCCTCCTCGGCGCATCTGCCGCAGTCCTTCGGCAAAGGCGTTGGGGACGCCCGTCAGTTCAATTGCGACGTCGGGGCCCTGGCCTCCGGTGAGCCGCTGGATGGCGGTGATCCTTTCCTCAAGGTCCGGGATTTCGGCCATGTTGATCGTGTGGTCCGCTCCGAAGCGCTGCGCCTGGGCCAGGCGCGGCTCGGAAGGGTCGATGACGATGACGGTTGCGCCGCGTTCCTTGGCGACCGCGGCCGCGTTCAGCCCCAGCCCTCCGGCGCCTTGGATGAGCAGGGTTTCCCCGTACTGCAGGCCGATCTGGTCAATGCCGAAGGTGACCTGGGAGAGGGCACAGTTGGCGCTGGCGGCCACGGAGTCGGGGATTTCGTCCGGGACTTTGTAGACGTGCTGGCGTGGGTGGATGTAGTAGTGGGTGCCGAAGGCGGCGTGGAAGTGGGGGGCTTCCTCCGGCTGCTTGCCGAAGAACTCGTAGGCGTTGTCGCAGAGGTTCGGCTGCCCGCCCAGGCACCGGGCGCAGCGATCGCAGGTCTGGAAGTAGGTGGCGACGATGCGGTCTCCCGGGTTGAGCGGCTGGCCGGCGTTGTCGGTGGGGCGGCCGTCCCCGATGGCGGCGACGGTTCCGACCATTTCGTGGCCGAGGCCTCCGCTCTTCTTCACGGGGTGCTTGCCGTTCCAGATGTGCAGCTCGGAGCCGCAGACGTTGGCCCGGGTCACTTTCATCAGGATCGCCCCGGGTCCCGGGGCAGGCAGGGGATACTCGGCGTAGTCGAGTTCCCGGGGGCTGGTCATGACGGCCACGCGGCCGTAGGCGGGTTCAGACATCGAGGGTCTCTTTCGTCGAAGGCAGTTGCCGGCGGCTCGTCGGCGCCCCGCAACTGCCTGGTCGAGGGTTGTTAGTGGGCTGACTCGTCGGCCGGGGCTCCCCCGGCGACGGCCGGGATGTGCACGGGGTCGGCGACGTGCTGGTGCTTGCGGGAGAAGAGGACCGCGACGCCGGAGAGGACGCACGGGATCGCTCCGAAGAGGAATGCGGCGGTCGCCCAGTTGCCGCCGCCGGAGAGCAGGGTGGCCGCCAGTGCACTGGAGAGGATCGCGCCGATGGGGCCGACTGCTGCAACAAAGGTTGCGCCGCGGCCGCGGATGCGGGTGTCGTAGCTTTCCCCGACGAAGAAGAGCACGCAGGAGTACGGTCCGATGAGGAAGAACGTTCCGAGGCTGTAAAGCGCGACGACGGTCCAGAAGTCGCTGGGACCGAAGATCATGGCGGTCAAGACGATGCCGCCGGTGATCCAGCCGAAGGCGATGACGTTGCGGCGCCCGAACTTGTCGCCGAAGAACCCGTGCGTGAGGTAGCCGAGGTAGGCGATCACGTTGGACATCAGGAGAATGGCGAGGGAGTTGGTGAAGGACACGTTGTGGACGCTGACCAGGACGGTTGTGCCGAGCACGCTGAAGACCTGGACGGGAAAGTAGTTCAGGATGTGGCCCAGCCCCAGGGCCAGGGTGGTGCGCAGGCTCCGGCCGCGGAAGACGTCCGCGAGGGTGCTGCGGGTTTCGTGCTCTTCGATTCCGAGGGCGGCGGAGAGGTCTTCCGCGTCGGCATGGCGGCCTGTCTTTTGGAGTTTCCGGATTTTCTGGATGGATTCGAACTGCGGTGATTCTCGCAGTTTGCGGGCCAGTGCCGCGACAATCAGGGACGGGATGGCTGCGAAGACGAAGCATCCGGCCCATCCGATCACGGGAAGCAGGACAGCGGTCAGCGCGGCGGCGAGGATGGCGCCGATCGGCCAGCCGCCCTGGACGAGGGAGTAGATGAAGCCTTGGCGCTTCTTGATCCGGGGGTCATCGGACGCGCCGTAGAGCTCGCTGAGGTAGGCGCCGTTCACGCCTTGTTCGGACAAGCCCAAGCCGCTGAGGGACCGGATGGCCACGAGGACGGCGACCGGGACGATTCCGCCGAGTGCGGTCAACGCCGAGGCGATGCCTGCTCCAGCGGTGGTGAAGGCGAGTCCGGCCTTGCGGCCGAATTTGTCGACGACGGGCCCTGCGATGAGGCCCATGCCGACGGCGCCGACGGACATCCAGGTGACCATGGTGGCCTGTTCGGCTTCGTTCAGGCCGAGTTCTCTCCCGAGTTCGGGCAGCAGCGTGCCGAAGAGGATGAAGTCGTAGACCGCGAACGCCCAGGCCAGGAAGCAAAGGATGGTCGCGAATTTGATCTGCCGGTTGGTGACGTGCGCCGGCCGCCAGGCCGTGTTGCTGTTTGTGGACATGATCCACCTCCATTGGTGGGTTCAGGGGGCTGAGGTTGGGGTGTGCAAGCGGTTTTTGGGCGTGACTGCCTGGGGACGTGGCGGCAGCGGTGCCTGTCAGGATGTGATGCGCGCCGGTGATGCGGGCGCCGGGTGCGGCGGGCCGGGGTGTCCGGCCCGCCGGCGGTAGGTCCTTAGCGGGACTTGGCTTCGATCTCGGCGAGGATCGGCAGGAGGAACTTGCGGAATTCGGGGTAGTTCTCGGTGACCGGGAAGTGGCCGAGTTTGGGCATTTCCCAGAACTTGGAGCCCTTGACCAGGTTCGCGACTTCCTTGGTTTCGGCCGGGGAGGTGTTGGGGTCGTATTCGCCCGTGAGCAGGTACAGCATGCACTTGCTCGTGTCGATGGCGGCTGCCTCTTCCGGGGAGACGTTGTGGTCGTAGTAGTAGTAATACAGGTCGCCGGCGAAGACTCCGGGGCCGCCGGACTGGTACTCCCACTGGATCTCGCGGACGTTCTCCTCCGGGGAGTACGGCGAGATGTTCAGGAGCATGGCCGCCCCGATGGAGTTGCGGGAGACGTTGGGGTTGTCGAACTCGCGGCGGATGCCGTCCATGCCGACTTCCACGTACTCGGCCGCGGAGCGCAGGGCCCCTTCCACGGAGATCGTGGCACGGTAGCGGTCGTTGAAGTTGGAGGCCAGATCGATGGCGAGGTGCCCGCCCATGGAGCTGCCCAAATAGACGGGACGGTCCAGCTCGAGGGCTTCGGAGAGGGCGTTGGGGAAGGCCATCATCCGGGATTTGGTCATGTTGTATTCCTGGGTCCACCACTTCTCCCCGTGCGGGGGAAGGGACTTGCCGTGGAAGGGCAGGTCGAAGGCGATGACCCGGTAGCGGGACGTGACCTCGGCGTCGTTGAGCAGGTGCCGGTACTGGCGCCCGTCGGAGCCGGCGGTGTGCCCGACGATCAGCGGGATGCCCTGGCCGGCTTCTTCGTAGTAGACCCGGTATTCGACGTCCTCAACGGTGAGGTATACGTAACCGCCCTTGATGGGTTCAAACTTTGCCATGACTTACGCTCCTTCGACGTTGAGCTGGCGGAAGATTTGCATGAGCCGGTTCAGCGCCGGCAGATAGGCATAGAGCTGGTGGGTGTTGCTGAGCAGTACGCCGTGCTTGGCGGAGGAGCTCTGCAGGGACTGGAAGAACGGGCGCGGGTATTCGGCGGTCATGTCCTTCCACTGCTCATCAGTGCCTTTGATCCAGATCGCGGCGTCCTTGGGGTCGGTGCCGGATGGCTCGACCGTGACAAGCTTGCCGTCGTCGTAGGAGGCCAGCCAGGCCTTGTCGCCGATGGCGACATGGAGTTTGCCGGTGTAGTAGCGCATTTCGCGGTTGAACTCGAAGTCCTTGGTGGCGCTCTGCAGCACCTGTGCGAAGTCATGCATGGATTTGCCTTTCATCGTTGAAAGCCGGAGTGGTGGTGGCGAGGTATTCGTACATCCTCGTGTGGTCCTCGGCGCCGTGGCCGGCATCGAGGGCGGACTGCCAGATGTTTTCGCAGTCGTGGCTGAACGGGGCATCGACGCCCAGGGAATCTGCCAGGGCCGTGGCGATCTTGATGTCTTTGGTCATCAGTCCGATCGGGAAACCGGATCCGAACGTTCCGCTGAGCATGAACTGCCGGACCTTGTTTTCGGAGGTGTTGCTCCGTCCGGAGGACGCGTTCAGGACCTCGGTCATCGTCGCCGGATCGATGCCGAAGCGCTCACCCACGCGGATCGCCTCGACGGTCGCGGCGACCGACGCGGCAGAGACGAGGTTGTTCAGTGCCTTGGCCGCGTGCCCGGTGCCGGCCTTGCCGACGTGTATGACGGATTTGCCCAGGACGTCGAAGATGTCCTTGGCCTGGTCCAGGTCGTGCCAGTTGCCGCCGACCATAATGGCGAGCTGCCCGTTCTGGGCACCGCGGACTCCGCCGGAGACAGGGGCGTCCAGATACCGCATCCCTTGCCGTTCCAGCCGCTGGCCCAGGTTCCGGGAGCGGATAGGTTCGGAGGATGACATGTCGATGAACAGGGTGTTCAGGAACGCGGCCGTGGCGACTCCGCCGTCGGTCAGCACCCCTTCGACGATGTCGGAGTTGGGAAGCATCGTGATGATGACATCGGCTTCCTGCCAGGCGCCCTCGTCGGCGGCGGTCCTGGCGTCCGGGTGTTCGTCCTGAAAGCGCTGGACGGCGCCCTCATCACGGTCGTTGACGATCAGCCGGTGGCCGGCGTCGGCAAGACGTGAGGCCATGGGGAAGCCCATGTTCCCGAGTCCGATGAAGCCGATGGCGCTCATGCCTCGGCCTCCATTTCCTTGAAGACCTCGCGGGCCAGGCGGAAGCTTTCCAGTGCGGCGGGGGCGCCGCAGTAAATGGCGACCTGGAGGAAGACCTCTTTGATTTGTTCCTTGGTCACGCCGTTGCGGATGGCGCCGCGGACGTGGACCTTCAGCTCGTGGGGCCGGTTCAGGGCGCTGATCATGGCCAGGTTGATCAGGCTGCGCTGGGCGCGTTCCAGGCCGGGCCGGTTCCAGACATCGCCCCAGCAGTATTGGGTGACGAGTTCCTGCATGGGCATGGAGAACTCGTCGGCGCTGTCCAGGCTGCGCTGGACGTACGCGTCGCCGAGGACTTCCCGGCGGGTGGCGAGGCCTTTGTCGAACAGTTCCTGGTTGATGGTGGTGGTGCTCATTGGGTTACTCCTTTTGCTGCCTCTTCGGCGGCGTTGAGTGGTGTCTGGTCCCAGACCGCCTGGATGTTGGTGAATTCGTGGACGCCGAGGTAGGACAGCTCCCGTCCAAAGCCGCTCTTCTTCACACCGCCGATGGGGATCCGGGGGTCCGAGACGGAGAGGCCGTTGATGAAGACGCCGCCGGCGTCGATCCTGCGGGCCATGGCCCGGGCTTTGGCGTTGTCGCCGGTCCAGATGGCGGCGCTGAGGCCGAATTCGGAGTTGTTGGCCTTGGCCAGGGCATCCTCGGCGTTCTCGGCGGCGATGACCGTCGCGACCGGGCCGAAGATCTCTTCCTTGAAGGCGGTCATGGACTCGGTAACACCGGCAAGGACGGTGGGGGCGTAGAACGAACCGGGACCGGGCAGCCGATGGCCGCCGGTAAGGAGCTCGGCCCCCTCCGCGACGGAGCGTTTGACCTGGTCATCGACATCACGCAGGGCATCCTCCTTGGCCATCGGGCCAACGAAGGTTTCCGGATCTGCGGGGTCCCCGACCTTGAAGCTTGCAACGCGGCGGGCCAGTTTCGCGGTGAACTCGGCGTAGACGGCGCGTTCGACAATGATCCGCTTCGCCGAGATGCACACCTGTCCGGCATTCACCATGCGCCCGGTCGCCGCAGCGTCCACCGCCTTGTCCAGGTCGGCGTCGGCAAGGACGATGAACGGGTCCGATCCCCCGAGTTCCAGGATGACCTTCTTCAGGGCCCGCCCGGCCTCCGCGGCCACGCTCTGCCCGGCCGCGGTGCCGCCGGTAACGGCCACGCCAGTGATTGCCGGGGTATGGATGATGGCCGGCACGTGATGGCGGTCGCAGTTCACGACGGCAAAGGTGCCTTTCGGAAGACCCGCTTCCTCCCACAGTGCCTCCAGGGCCAGTCCGCAGCCCACAACGTTCGAGGCGGGCTTGAGGAGGTAGCCGTTGCCGCCCAGAATGATCGGCGCGGCGCCCCGGAAGACCTGCCAGACAGGGAAGTTCCACGGCATGATCGCCAACACTGTGCCGGTGGGCAGGTAGGAGACGTAGGCTTCCGGACCGATCGTCGTCGCGGTGTCCTCGAGCATGGCCGGGCCGTTCTCGGCGTACCAGTCGAGCATGTTCGCGCACTTGATGACTTCGGCCTGGGCCTGGGTGACCGGCTTGCCCATCTCGGCGGTAATCACGCCGGCAAGCTTCGCGGTGTCGCGGCGCAGCACTTCCGCCAGCCGGCGGAAGACCTCCGCGCGCCGTGCCGGAGACGTGTCCCGCCAGCTGGCGAAACCCTCCGCGGCGGACCGGACGACGTCCGAGACGGCCTGCTCATCCAGATACGGGTAGGTCGCGACGTCTTCGCCGGTGGCCGGGTTCGTCGACTTCGCGACGGCAACTTCGATAGTGCCCATGATGTGTTCCTTCAAGTTCGTGTGATGGGGCTAACAACGACTCTAGAAGCACGGGACACTTTGATAAATATGAAGTTTCCGAAGTTTCACTTCTCGGAAAGAGAACGATTAGCCGGTGTTTAGCTTGCCCACTCCCCTGTCGCCCTGCATCGGTTGAAAAGGAACCGGAGGGCTGTCATTCTTCTGTAAGCGTGATGTTTTGGTTACATCACTTCGCTTTTGGAGAACAGAGGACCATGGAGATCTCGCAGCTGGAAATCTTTATCGCCGTCGCGGAGACGGGCAGCATCACCAAGGCGGCCACCAAGTTGCTTCGTGCTCCCTCGAACGTGTCGACCCGTATTCAGCAGCTGGAGCGGGAATTGGGCGTTAAGCTCCTCGTGCGCGACAAGCGGCAAAGCTCCCTCTCGGCCGATGGCGAGCTCTTCCTGGACCATGCGCAAAGGATCATTGACCTGGTCAATGATGCCAAGGCGTTCTCCACCCAGGGCACACCGCGCGGCCGCTTCCGGCTGGGAGCCCTGGAGAGCACCGCAGCGGTGCGCATCCCGCCCATCCTCGCCGCCTTCCACCTCCACTACCCTGCCGTGGAACTGGAACTGGACGCCAATTCCTCCGGCCACCTCTTTGACCGGCTGCTCAACGGCCAACTCACGGCGGCCTTTTCCGACGGCAAGCCGGCTGTACCTGCCCTGACGGGAATCAAGGCCTTCAGCGAGAACCTGCGCATCATTACACCCCAGTCCGTGACCGAGATCAACGATGATTTCAGGGCTTCCCATCCGACAGCCTTTGTTTTTGGCCGTGTCTGTTCCTACCGGCAGCGGTTCGAGGACTGGCTCGAATCAGAAGGTATCGTGCCCGGGCGGATCGTTGAAATCTCGTCTTACTACAGCATGCTCGCCTGCGTCGCGGCGGGCGCCGGCATCAGCATGATCCCCGAAGCCCTCCTCGAAACGCTGCCGGGGGCAACCAGGGTCCAGGCACACGAGATGCCCGGCAAGCTCGGCAAGGCCGAGACATGGCTCATGTGGCGCCGGGACTGCCGCTCGGCCAATCTCAAGGCCTTCATCGCCGAACTCAAGGATCACCTTAGCCCTGCCGACACGGACATCACCGTGGCCGCGTAGAGGACCGGCACACCTGGTCTGCGCCGGGCAGACGGCCCCCGCTGTGTTGCGAGCAACAGCGCGGGCCGGCTTTGTGCTCAGGCAGACGTCCCGGGCCCGGGCAAGGAGCACGTCATCGACGAGGGCGACGTAGAAGTTGAGCTTGCCGGCGTATTCGGGCTGGAACTTACCGGTCTTGAGCTCAACGACGACGTAGCCCGTTGACCGCACTAACGGCCCATCCGGCGGTTGATGCCCGGCACGACTCCCCGCCAGAACCGGGCCAGTTTATGCAGACACTGTCTGCACAAACGCCCCGCTCAAGTGTTATCCCTGGATTTGCCGCTGCTGGGCATCCAAGTCTTGACGAGGTAAACGAGACATGTCCTGGGGAAAGACGCTGTTCCATGCGGATTCAAGTCATTTCTGAAGTGCCTGCTGGAGCGCAGGAGAACTGGGAGCGGACCGCCAAGGATTTCCCCTGAATTCGTGGTGCCCTCCCAGCCCGCGGCGGCGATCGGCTGCCTGACTTTCGTTCGTCGCGGTATTCGCCGTGGCCTCGTTCCGGTTCTTCGGCATTTCCCGCGGGGCTGAGCCTAGCTCCCATGAGGCGCCGTCCTGGGCGCTGCCCCCGCTACCGCCGAATTTACGTCGCTGCTTCACTCTGGTGATCTGCCTGAAACATAGAAACTGTGTACTTATGGACGTTCGGTGCTGTAAAAATGAAATAAAACGGCACCAGCTGTTCACGTAGCTCAATCTATAGACACTCGCACAAGGAGTGTTCCCTTAGTTTCCAGAGGAGAAAAACGTGGTTGTCGCCGCTGTCGATCCCGGTTCCACAGATATCACCGCTTTGATCCACCACCCTGTCCTGTGGGCCTCCGCGGTGGGCGTTTTCGCCGTCGTCATCCTCCAGTCGGCCATATACTTCAAGGCCATCAGGAAGGCGGCTCCAGCAGCGGAGCTGACGCCGGCACAGGTCACCAGTTCGGTCCGCTCCGGCGCGGTCGCCGCCGTCGGTCCATCCCTTGCCGTGGCGCTCATCGCCATCTCGCTGCTCCCGCTGTTCGGAACGCCCGCAGTGCTGACGCGGATCGGCCTGGTTGGATCGGCGGCCTTCGACGTCGCGGCAGCCGGCATTTCAGCGGGCACGCAGGGCGCGCAACTGGGAGGCCCCACGTACACGCAGAAGATCTTTGCGATCGCCTTCGCTGCCATGACCATCGGCGGCCTCGCCTGGATGCTGACCGCGCTGATCCTGACCCCCATTCTGAGCAAAGGCGACGCCAAGCTCCGCAGGGTGAACCCTGCAGTGATGGCCATCGTGCCGACGGCGGCGCTGCTGGGTGCCTTCTTCACCCTTGCTTTCCAGGAGGTGCTCAAGTCGCCCGTCCACCTTGTCACGATGCTCGCCTCCGCGGCGGCGATGGGCGCCTGCCTGCTGCTGGCGCACAAGCTCCGGCTTCCGTGGCTGCGCGAATGGGGGCTGGGAGTGTCCATCATCGTGGCCCTCACCGGCGCGTTTCTCATGACCGCAGCAGCCTGAAACAACCGACAGGAGCCCTTCTGATGTCCACCTCGACTTCCACAGACACAACTGCACAGTTTTCGGCGTTCGACCGCACCACAAACATCTGGGGCCCCATCACGCTGGGGCTCGGACTGCTGTTTTCCCTCGCTGCCGCGCTGTACGCCGCCTTCGGCACCGGGATGGGAGTGACGCCGCTGGAACTGGTCACCGCCGTCGGTGCCGTTCTGGCCACCTTCGGCATCATCGCCGTGATCGAGCCGGTGTCCTACTTCCCCATCCTGGGGCGTTCGGCCATGTACCAGGCGTTCCTGATCGGCAACATCGCCAATAAACTGCTGCCGGCGGCCATCGTGGCCCAAGCCAACCTCGGGGAAAAACCGGGCACCCGCCGCGCCGAACTCATCGCCGGCAGCGCCATCATCGGGGCGGTGCTGGTCCACATCACCACCCTCATCCTCTTCGTCGGCGTATTGGGAACCTGGCTCGTGGGAATGCTCCCCGCGCCGCTGATCGCCACTGCCCGCAGCTACATCCTGCCCGCGATTTTCGGGGCCGTGGTGCTGCAGAGCGTCATGGCCATGAAAAGCCGCCGCACCACCATCGCGGCGGTCATCGTTGCCGCCGTCATCGTCTTCGCTGTTGTGCCACTGGCACCGGGACTGACGTACTTTGCCACGGCGCTTGCCGTCATCATCACCATCGCCGCCTCCTGGTTTGCGCGGTCCGAGGATCCGCAGGTCCCGGCGGCTGAGTCGACCGAAACCAGCCAGGCCACCCGCATTTCCGAACCCACCCACTGATAGGGAAGCCAGCAATGACCATCATCACAGGCGTACGCCTGACCCCTGCCGTCGAAGTTCCTGAGTCGTTCATAGAGGACTATGTCGGCGTCTACAAGCACCTGCATGCTCACCCTGAGCTCTCCGCCCAGGAATTCCAGACCGCCGAATACGTCGAGCGCCACCTCGCCGGGCTGGGCATTGAATCCTTCCGCTGCGGCGTGACCGGGGTTGTGGGCATCCTGCGGAACGGTGACGGCCCGGTCATCGGCTTCCGCGCCGACACCGATGGCCTGCCCATCGCAGAACAAACCGGCCTGGACTACTCCAGCCACGCCAACGGCCAGTTGCCGGACGGAAGCATTGCTCCCGTGATGCACGGCTGCGGCCATGACACCCACATCGCGTCCGCCCTGGCCTTGGCTGCGCTGCTCAAAGAACGCAGCCGCCTCTGGGGCGGAACGCTGGTACTCATCTTCCAGCCCGGCGAAGAGACCGCCTACGGCGCCAAGGCCATGATCGACGACGGCCTGTGGGACCGCGCTCCCAAACCGGAAGTGGTGCTTGCCCAGCACGTCATGCCCATCAGCGAGGGAAAGCTGCTTATCCGGGGCGGCCACATGGCGAGCCTCGCCGATTCGTGGAAGATCACCGTGCACGGCCAGCAGGCCCACGGCTCCCAACCGGAAAGGTCCATCGACCCGATCGTCGCCGCCTCCGCGATGGTGCTGCGCCTGCAGACCATCGTCTCCCGCGAACTGGCGCCCTCGACACCCGCCGTTGTCACCGTGGGGACATTCCACGCCGGCCTGAAGGAAAACATCATCCCGGAATCCGCCGAGTTCTCCCTCAACGTCCGGACACCGGATGAGGACACCCGGGCAATGGTCCTCGCTGCGATCCGGCGGATCATTTCGGCCGAAGCGGCTGCCTCGGCAGCGCCCGAGCCCACCATCACCGAGCTCAACAGCTTTCCGCGCTGCTACAACGATCCTGCTTCGGCGGACCGGGTGATCGAGGCGTTCACGGCGGACTTCGGAGCCGACGCGCTGATCGATGCGCCGCTGGGCATGGGGTCGGAGGATGCAGGGTGGCTCAGCGACGCCATCGGTGTTCCGGGCGTTTTCTGGGCCTTTGGCGCTTTCGACCCGGAGCTTTTCGACGACGGCGACGCACCGGCCGGCAACCACTCACCGTTCTTCGCACCGGACGCCCGTGCCGCCGTCGTTGGCGGAACAAGTGCCGCGCTCTCCGGGGTGCTAGCCTATCTGGGCCGGAACTGAAATGCGCGGGGCGGCGGCGAGCCCGCCGCCCCGTTCCCCTTCCGTGGGCGCCGCCTTTCGGTGTCGTAGCCTTCGCAGTAACAGGACAGGAGCCGGGACGTGGAGGAGCTTGATGGGCTCGACCGGCAGATTGTGGCTGCGCTGGTGCGTAACGGCCGCGCCTCTTGGCGCCTGATCGCTGACGTTTTGGGACAGCAGGAACGCACTGTGGCGCGTCGCGGCAACAAGCTGCTGGAATCCGGTGTGGTGCGCACCAATTCCTTCATTAACCCGGCATCGGTCAGCTCGCGCTCCGCTTTCCTGCTGCGCGTGACGGCCGCCCCCCGGGAGCTTCGCCAGGTCTGCTCGTGGCTGGCTGCGCAGGACGAGTCGTCGTGGGTCAGTGCGCTGTCCGGCGCGAACGAGGCTGTGGCTGAGATGTTCATTTCCGCCGATGAACTTGGCGGGCTGCTCTACCGTCGCCTGGCGGAAGTGGCGGGTGTGGAATCCTTCACCATGACGCCGTTGCTGGAGTATTTCCGGACCCCCAGCGGCTGGACTCCGGCGATTCTGGACAATGAGCAGTATGCGGCGCTGCATCGCGACGAGGACGGCCAGCTGGCGGGGATCCGCAGCGGGCACCCGGTGGCGTCACTCGATGAAACGGGTCGGTCGCTCGCTGAACTGCTCCACCGCAACGGACGCGCCACCGCGGAAGAACTGGCATCCGAATTGTCGGTGTCCAAGGCAACAGTCAGCCGCAGGCTGGAAGCAATGACCAGTTCCGGTGCGCTGTTCATCAGGGCGGTGGTGGACCCGGCGGCGCTGGGGTTCCCCGTGGAAGCGCTGGTCACCATGACCCGTTCCGGCGCGGCGTCGGGCGGGCCGGGAAAGCATCTGGCCGGCCTGCCGGTGACCCGGTGGGCCGCGGCATCCGGCGAGGACGTGCTGGCGCAGGTGGCTGTGGCCACCCTGGATGACCTGCGCGTGCTGCTCGACGATCTCCGCGGGATGGAAGAAGTGACCGCTGTCCGGTCCTCCATTTACGCGGAGATCTTCAAACGCAGCACCGTGATGTACCGGGACGGGGTACCGGAGAAGCCGTAGGCATTCCCGTGACGAACTCGATGCTCGCGGCTTGCACATTTCACCGGCAGCCGCCCAAAAATTCGACCCCACCGGGCCGGTGACCTTAACCTTCCACGGAGCTTGGTCGGTGGAATCGGATCACTTCATAAGATCCGTTATCGGCGTTCCAAAATCCCCGGAAACGCGTGGGGTAAGAGACTATCTGGGGCCGTTTTTGGGGGGCCCGACGGCGCGTACTATCCGGAGCTGGTCACGGCTGAAGTTAAAGCACAGGGAAAACTTTGAGGTCATCTGCGGTGGTTCATCGGACCGATCACCCCGCCCTGGGAGGTAGTGGCCGGCCTTGTCTTGAACGGGCAAATGCGGATCGTCGGCCGGTCCACACCTCTGAAAACAGGGGGCCGCCCGCGAGCTGGCACGGTGGCTGCAATCTCCCAAGCCGTAAGCCCCAGGAGAACGTTCACCACGCGCCAAGCTCATGGTTGTCTGCAACCGAGGTGGACGGAGATCCGGAGCGCGCGCGAGCCAAAACTTGGAGAAGCCGGCTGCGCGGAACCTGCATCCGTCAGCAACGCTGGTGGCTGCAGACTGCTAGCAAGTGGGGACGTTCTGCCCTAGCGCCTAAGCCCCATAGACCCAACAGTGAGGTCATGACGACCAGGTGGGGTTGCAGGCTATGCCTGCTCCGCAAATTGTAGGTTGCAAGGGCAGGTGCCCCGCCTGCCAGCCTGTCTTGGCCTTGCCTCTGATGATGAGCGCCGCCTCCACCCTGCTCAGACCCGGCCGGCGCCTTGGTCGGGCAGGCTCCTGACGGGCATGCACACGTCCTTCACAGCGGCAAGGAATATGGGTCGTCGTTGCGGTATGTCAGGTGTCGGCGCGCCCCTCTGTTTTCTGCGCTCCAAGGAGTACAGGGAACCCCGAGACCCGTGTCCAGGAGACCGAAAATGACACCAAGACCACATGTCGACCGGGTGAGCGCCGAGGACATGATGTCTCTGGACGCGGACATCGGCTCAGCACCAATGCAAGTGGGGGCCATTCTCATGCTCAGCACGGAAGCCGGCGAAGACCCGGTTTCCCTTCTGGATACACTGGCGCTTCGGATCGGCGCTGTTCCCCGGCTGCGTCAACGACTGGTCACTGTCCCCTTCGGTTGCGGGCGTCCCATTTGGACAGATGATTCCGGCTTTGATCCGGCACATCATCTCGTCGTGATCGCCTGTCCGGCGCCCGGCGGCGAGGAAGCCGTGCTCAACATTGCAGCCGAAATGCTCGTCACCCCGTTGTCCCAAGACCGTCCGCTCTGGTCAGCCAAGCTCATTACCGGCGTAAGCCAGGACCGCACAGCGCTTGTTTTCATTTTTCATCATGTCCTCACCGATGGAATTGGAGGCCTCGCCGTCCTGGAGGCCCTGGCAGCCACGGAAGAAGACGGGTGGGGTGGCCGCCGGGAGCCAGAGATCCCAGGCTCGGCGCTGCACCTGGCCATTGACGCTGCAAGGAGCCGATTCAACGCACTGGCCCGACTGCCGGCCGCACTGCGGACCGCACTGCGGACCGCAGCCGCCGGAGCCTCCGAGCTGCGGCCGATGGGCAAGACCAGGGCTGCCCGCACTTCACTCAACCGCCCGACGGGTCCGCAACGGACGCTTGCCGTCCTCCACTGCGAGGTGGAAGAAGTCAAAACCGCCGCACACCTGCAGGGAGCGACAGTCAACGATCTCATCCTCGCCGCCGTCTCGACCGCCCTGCACCGCCTGATGCTGGGACGGGGCGAATATGTCGAAGAGTTCGTGATCTCCGTATTATTCTCGGCACGCCGCCACACATCAGTCACCTACCTGGGCAACCGTAGCGGAATAATCCCTGTACGCGTTCCCGCGGTCGGTCCGGCCAAGACACAGCTGGCGGCACTTGCCGCAACAATGAGGATTGCCAAGCAGCAGCCTCCCGGAGCCTCCGCTGCACTCATCGGCCCCATATCTCGGACCCTCGCCCGCCTTGGCGCCTACCGATTCTTCATAGACCACCAACACCTTGTCCATACCTTCGTCACGAATCTGCGGGGGCCCGAACATGCCTTGGTGATCGCGGGCAGGCCGGTAACCGGGATCATTCCGGTCGGAGCGATCAGCGGTAACGTAACGGTTGCGTTTGCAGTCCTCTCCTACGCCGGCGTGCTGACCATCACCACAATCGCCGACCCCGAGACATGCCCGGACCTGACAAGACTGCATGAGGAACTTGCCAGGGCCCTCCACGCTCTGACGGTGACTGGACCTCCATGAACTTCGACCCGAGAATTCCGCCCTCAATCAATTCGATTCAGGTCGATCCATTCTGCGAGAGCAGACGGTTTCCGTCGGCGTCGATCACGACGCAGTGGTGGTGGGCTTTGCCGGCGTCGATACCGGCCCACAATTTCGCCAAAACAGCCTCCAGTCTGTCGGATGGGTTAGGGCCCAGCAGATAACCGCGCCGTCGTGTCCTTATCCGGCGATCATGTCGCGTCTCTCAATCAGCGGTCGGGTCATCGCGGGGCGGCGGGCGGCCAATCCTACGGAGCCCTCACGACACGAGTCTTCCGGCCACAGCAACAAATTCATACCCGCCCCTCCCCCGGGCAGCACGACCCTACAACGGCCACGGAACCACCCGTCAACACCATAAGGACAGCAACCAAAAAACGTCGTAGACATAAAGGGCCAGGGATGGCCGGAGCCCTGCGACGGACAGCACTGGACCCAACAGCCGGCCGCGCCAGCGGACGCCCGAACGGGTGCGAGCCCTGTAAGCAGGCTCTGCCCAGCTCTTCCCAAGATCCACGCATACGACCCGGGGTGGGGGTTTTCAGTCTGTTCGTGTCCTCTGTCAGGACCCGCGGCCGGTGCGGAGGGACGCCCCTCCGGCAATCCCGCATCACTGCCCCGCCCGCGCTACGCGTCCCGTTCCCCGGAAGGTATGGGCGATGGGGCACGTGTGTCTGGATGACCGTCTTATAGGCTTTTCCTTCCGGCAGGCTGTTTTCGGGGATATTCTGGGGAAATCAGCAGCGCGAGCGGGCCGGTGATCATGGCTCGTTGAGGGGGCTGTATAGCTTCATTGGCAGCCGCCCTGCAGTGGCAGGGCTGGAGGCCTTCCGGTTAGGAGCTGCCTTGAATTCTTCAATGACGAGACCACCCAACCGTTCTGGCGGCGGGGTTCAAAGGACGTTCGGCGTCGAGGAGGAATTCCTGCTCGTCGATGCCGCGACGGGCCAGCCCGTACCCGCCGCGGAAGCGTGCTTGGCCAAGGCCCCGCAGCGCCCTGAACCCAGTGGCGGCCCATTCTTGGCTTTGGAGGTCCAGCAAGAGCAGCTTGAGGCCGTTGGCCCTGTCTGTTCCACGCTGCAGGAAGTGATTGCGGGCGTCCGAGAGGGCCGGCGGCTTGCCGATGAGGCGGCCCGTTCGGTGGGCGCACGAGCGGTCGCCGTGGCCACCAGTCCCGTCCCGGCCACTCCTACCCTCGTACCGCAGCCCCGTTTCCTGAGCATGGCAACACGGTTCGGTTTGACGCTCCGGGAGCAACTCACCTGCGGCTTCCATATTCATGTCCGTATCACCGACGGTGAGGAAGGAGTGGCAGTCCTGGACCGAATCCGCGTCTGGTTGCCCGTGCTGCTGGCGCTCAGCGCGAACTCCCCTTTCTGGCAGGGTGCCGACACCGGATACGCAAGCTTCCGCTACCAGGCTTGGACCCGCTGGCCGACCGCCGGGCCCTGCGAAAGGTTCGGATCGGAACGGGAATACCTCCGGTACGTGCAATCCCTGCTGACAACGGGCGTACTCCTCGACGAAGGCATGGTGTACTTCGACGCGCGCCTCTCCCGGAACCATCCGACGGTGGAGGTGCGCATTGCCGACGTGTGCATGGAGGCCTCACATGCGGCCGCGATTGCCGCGATGGTGCGGGGACTCGTTGAACGGGCCGCCCAGGAATGGCGCGCCGGGATTTCTGCGCCCCGCCTGTCCGCCGGTCAACTGCGCCTGGCGGCGTGGAAGGCAAGCCAATCAGGAGTCGACGACACCCTCCTGCACCCCCTGTTGAACATTCCATGCCCGGCCGGAGAAGCGGTCCAGGTCCTCCTCTCACATGTCCGGCCAGCCCTGGCCGACAGCGGGGACGAGGAGCAAGTGACCGCGGAAGTGGCCCGGATCCTGTCCTCCGGCACAGGTGCGCGCCGACAGCGCGAGATCATGATGAGCACCCAGAGCCTGCCCGCCGTGATGCTCGAGGCCGTCGGACACACCCACGGGACCGCCCCGGCCCCGCATCGCCGGTCCCGGCGCCTGCAAACTAGCTGACTGACCCGACAGTACAGCCACGACAGCGTTCGGTGGACGCCCTATTGGGTGCGGGCCCTGCGAGCATGCACCACCCTGGGCTCTCCCCGGGGAGATGGCGGGCTCACCAGCTTTACTGAGCCGGGAACGCCGTTCCCGGGATCCGGGGTTCTTAAGTCCGGCCGGGCAGCAGGTGGGGTCCCATCCGGTCGGTCCGGGTCGCGGTGAGTGCGTCGGTAAGCCGCCGGACGTCCCTTGCCCGCACTTCGTCTGTGGGTGGCACGGTGTAGGACTCGCTTGTGCAGGTCAGCAGCGCTGCCGTGACCTCCGCGATCAGAGCCGGGGATGGGCTAAACCGGTATCCGCCGTCGGCAGGGTCTTCAGAAGAATTCAGCGCCCTGGTGATGAACACGGCGGCCTGAGTCCTGCTCGCCATGCCGAGTTTCCTCGGAACGGTTGAGGTCAGATTCTTCACGGTCTTTTCCGCCAGCGACATCTCCTGGCTGATCTGGCGGTTGGTCAGCCCTCTCCCCAGTCGGATGGCGGTATTCATTTCCTGTCTCGTGAGGGTCAGGAGTCTCCTATCCAGGGACTGGGTTGCGGGCCCGACGAGCGGGGTCTGGAACCGGCCGCTGTACGCGGTGTGCCCGGCCAGGGCGCGGCGGATGAGCCTGAGCTGTTCGCTGCTGCCATCCTGTTTGGACAGGCACCCCCACGCGCCGGCCAGAATGGAGTTGATCAGCAAGGCTTCGTCGGCATCTCCGGTCATCAGCAGGCACCGGATGGTCGGGTCCGCCGCGGCGATGGCCCTGCACACGTCGGCACCGGAACCGTCGGGGAGGTCATCGTCAAGGATGACCAACTCCGGGCGGAGGGCAGGGATTCGCCGGAATGCTCGGTGCGCGGACCCTGATTCTCCGGCGATGCTGAGACCATCGGACTCCAGCAGATGGCGCAGGCCCCGTCTCACGACCTCGTGGTCGTCCAGCAGATATACGCCCCGGCCGGCCAAAGGGTGCCGCGGGTGGATTTTCGGTTCAGCCATCATCGCCATGAAGTTCCTTCGCATTTCAGGCACCGAAGGCGTGCTGGATGATGCCGTCCGGTCCCCATCCAGCGCGCATTCATGCGCACGCTGCCCGACAGACCCCAGAGTAAACCGATAGTGTCCACCCAACAAGAGCCCGCGGGGATGCATCCGTGGCATCTCTGAAGGTGTCCCGCAGACAACCGGTGTCGCAACCTCAGGCCGCCGCTAGAGGCCCGTCGCGAAGCATGGCCCAGAACACGCTCAGGCGGCGTCGGGCGCTCTTGTACGCTGCGCGCTGCTCCGATGGCGCTCATGACCCCGTGGTTCGAAGGTGTCGGCCGAGGATTTCAGCGCGTTTCCTGACAGCGCTAACGTAATCGATGAAAGCCTGCTGCGTGTCGGACACGAACTCCCACAGCAGCAGCCCGCAAAGCGGGCCAGTGAACTCTTCTTTTACGAGCAGGTGCGTCATGCCGCCCAGCGGTTCAAGCCTGAAGGTGCGCACCCCGGTGAGCAGGCCCAGAGGCAGGCCCTGGGTCCAGGTCATCACCTCGCCGGGCATCTGCTGGACGCGCAGCCGGAAGGTGCGCTCCCCTCCGATGTGAGTTCGGATTCTGATGGTGCCACCGTTGCGCAGCTCGCCCCGGATGCGCGTGATGCCGGATTCCCAGACGGTGAAGTTCCGTGCATCGGTGATGACGTGCCAGACAGTGGAGCTTCGGGCGTTGATCAATGTCTCAGCCTCGACGGAGCGCATGGACCTAGCTGGTCCCGCGCTTGGAGGGCGTCGGGTTATCGGCACATGGTTCGTCGACAACAGCCCGCAACCCGAGGCATTTGCAGCGGGACCGGCCCGCCGCTGCGACCATTCAGGCTGCGGCCGGCCCTCATGACCGATGGCGCCGGCCAGGCGCAGCGCCGGGTTCTGGACGCCCCTGACGCTGCAGCCCTCCGCCGCCGACAGGTCGTGCATCACCGGCACGACGTTCCTTGCTGATTCTTCGGACAACAGGTTCTCCCTTTCAAAACGGAAGTACGAGCCGGACACCAGCCCGGCTCCCAGCGCGCAGCCAGAGACCATTTGACGGTTCACGCCCCTCAGCCTCCGACCGCCGAATGGGACATCCAGCGACAGCCCGGGAGGTGTTGCGCTGAATGACACCGAACTCCAAGCGAGGACTAAAACAACGCTGCGTCCAGAGTCATTGCGTCTGCTGCCTCGCGGTACCGGGTCCCTGGCGCTCTCAGACCAGTGCTTTGCTCTTGATCCTTTCAAATTCGTCAGCGCTGATGGTTCCAGAGTCCCGAAGAGCCGTGGCTTTGGTGATCTCCTCGCTTAGACTGGTTGTCGCGACGCTGCGGATGTACGCATCCGAGGCTTCGCGGTGCGCCCGCGCCCGATCCATGGACCGCTCAGCCATGCCCTTACCCCGGGCAATGAGGTACACCAGCAGACCCAAGAAGGGCACGAAGGCCAGGAAGAGGATCCAGAGGGCTTTCCGCCAGCCACTCAGCTTGTCATCGCGGAACAGGTCGCCGATGACGGCGAACAACAACCAGAGGAAGGCGACGAATGCATACACGAAGAAGAACCACCAAAAAATATCCCAAAAGTTTTCCCAGAAACTCATGTCAACTTCCCTGCTTTCGATAGGAGCGATGTTGTAGGGGACAGCAGCCTGGGCAGACCGAGGCTGGCTGCAGGCCTGCCCGGAGGGTCCTTGAGGTCAGCATTTGGTCGCCGTCTGGAGGTCACTGACCGCGGCCTGGACGTTGGCGGCGTCGTCCCGCAGGGAGGCGGCCGCCTGGGTCAGGGTGGCGTCATTCGGGACGGCTCTGACGGCTGCGTCGAACTTGTTTTCGGCCGTTTTTACGGCGTCCATCTCGTCTTTGGCTACGTCCTGGCTGGCCTTGACCAGGTCGTCGTAGGTCTTCGCGACCTGTTCCCGTGCCGATTTGATCTGTTCTATCGTGGCACCAGGTTTAAGTGTCTGTTTGAAATTTGTCAGGGCTCCGGCGAAGGCGCTGGCAGCAGCGCATGCTTGTGAAACGTTCTTCTCGGCTCTGGCGCTGCTGACGCTGGTGCCGGGGGTGGAGGGGCTGCAGCCCGTGAGCAGTGCGATGGCTGCCCCGGCTGCGATCGATCCTGCAAGGATCGGGTGTGGTCTGGACACTGGAGGCCCCTTTCCGAAATGGATTGCGGCAGGGAACCCTGCCACCCGCAAGTCCGACCATTGTCTGCCCGTACCGCGGGTGTGGGCCTCATCCGGGGAAGGTGATGCGTAGTGCCAGCACCCGGAATCCCACGGCGCCCCGCCACGAAATGGCCGCCAACCGCGGGACCTCGTACCGACAGTTGGCTGCAGCAGCAGATCCCGGCCATTCTGGGCTGACCGTCCTTCAAACAGAACGGGGTGCTGGTCAGCCGGCCCGGCGCTACCCGGGGATCCGGCACTCCTCGGCCATGAGGTGCCAGGCCTTGCCGGTAGTGCTGACCGTGAGCGCGTACGTACCCGGATTCAGCGTGACGCCGGTCATCCCGGCACGCGCCTTGTCAGGGAAAGAACTGTAGGGCCGGCCCCTTCGCCGGTTGAAGGTAGACGCCGGTAGGCCCGGTATAGGCGTACTCGATGTGGAGCTTGCCGGTGACGGTCACGACGGGGCCCGCGGGTTTGGTGCCGGCGGCCTCCGCGACAGTGATCCACTCGTTCATCGGTGCCGGCGGCGCCGGGTTCAGCAGTCATTCATGGCAGTGACGGTGGCGGTGAGGGTCCCGGTGACAGGAGCCGCGATGGCGCAGAACACCGCACCCCCGAGGGCGGAGGCCAAGACGGTCGAAGCCATACGCAGGCCGCGGCGCAGGGAGTCGGTGCCGGCGGCCAACGGCATGGAAGCACCGTCAGCGGCGTATTCCTTGGTGATCCGGAACAGGTCAGAGAGCCACCAGATCCCAAACCCGCCGGGCGTCAGCAGGCCGGCGGAGGAAGGACCGGTCCGCGCCGGTGACACCCAGGAGCAATGCCAGCAGCCAGGCGGTGCGCATGGAGCGCATCAGCAGCAGCCCACCTTCGAAGAATGCCTATACTGCCCGTCGGGGGGCACATTCCGATTCTCGAACAGCCACGCGGGGATGCCCACGGTCTTTCGGCGCAAGTGGAACGCCGCAAGCGCCCTGATTAGGCGGCCATGGATGGCGCCCCGGCGGACACGCGGATGAAGGTGTTGCCGTCACGGAGCACGGCCCAAAGGACGTTCAGGCGGCGCCGGGCCACGGCAAGCATCGCCTGGATGTGAGATTTGCCGTCGGTGCGTTTGCGGTCGTAATAGGTCCGTGAGGCGGCAAGGACATGACGAGAGTTTCCCAGGAGTTCCGGCCGCCGACCGGGATGAACACGAGGATTTGATCTCCAAGTCGCAGCAAGTCATGCAGTTCCAAACGCTCCCAGCCATGAAGGTGTACCCAGCAACACCGCTGTCCACGTCAAAAGAAGGAGCCGCCAGACCGCAACGGCCACCAACAAAAATGGGCCCGCAGGGGCCCATAAGAGGAGATTTGTACACATTCAGAGGCTCACAAGCCCCTGAACAGTGAAAACACGTGCCCGAGGTGGGACTCGAACTGCATTCCAGCCCTTGCAAACACTGGGCTCCCGCGGAAACATGCGGAATCCGGGCCAGTCCGGCCCCAGTACGACTCGATCCGCAGCCCAAAGTGCGCACAATGTACACACGCCAAATTGCCCAGTTCAAGGGATTGCGGCCCCGCCCCCCAATCCGGGGTGCAGCTGTTCTGTATTCTGCGCCAGGAGCCGTCCGGAACGGAATTACGGTCAGCCGCAGCATCAGGCGCCTCTGCCGCGGCGGACAGAAGATCCGTCATCGGCGTTCAGGAACGACGTATGGCGCGGGTCACCGTCACGGGCTGCCTGCCTTCTATTTGCAGCACCGTGACATGAAGGCGCCGCGGTCGCTGGGATGAATTTGCCCAACTTCGCCGTTCACCAGGACGGCAGTGCCGGCACCGGGCCGTCCATTTCAACATGCTCGGCGTCCCCACGCGCCAACCACTGGAGCAAGCCCTCACGATCAGACACAACCCGCAGGGCGCCGTTGCCAATGACCCACTCGTCACGCTCTTCGGTCACCAGCGTCATTCCCGGGGCGCCCTTAGCCCGCAAGGACCGCACCACAGCTTCGAGGGCATTCAAGAGCGAATCCGGGTCCGCCTCCTCGATGGTCCAAGCGGTGCCGAGGTCCTGGTGATGCACCACCACCTCGGCAATTCGAAGCGCCACGATGGATGTGGCGGGGAGGCCCTTGCCGTTCACCTGGACTTCCGGGGCCGCGAGGTCCCCGCCCAGCCGCTGGGCCTGTTCGGCAAAGTTTCGGGCAGACTCCCGGAGTTCCCCAATGAGCTCCTGACGGGGAAGGGCGGCGACGGCCGAGATCGCTTGCGAGCGGGCTTCGCGTGATGCATATAGGGGCCGCTCCTCGCCGGAGGCAGCCCATTCGATGAGGTTTACCAGTGCCCGGCCGCTCGAAGCAACGTGGGCGATGACATCGGCCCGTGTCCACCCCTCGCACAGTGAGGCGACGGTCATCTCATCGTCGGACAGGGAATCGACGGTGGCCAAGAACATCTCGGTTTCCCTGCCCAGGCGGGACAGGTCCGAGTGCAGGCGTGCGGCGTTGATCATCCTGCCAGCCTATCCGCGGGCCCGGGGCCGAACCACTCTTAGGTGCCTGCTGGTCGATATCCAGATCATATGGATTGAGACGGCACCTTCGCTGCCCGATGCTCCCCTGACGCCTTGCACCGCGGGGAACCACATATGTGGCGCTTTGATACTTCAGGAATATGAATCCCACCCGGGCAGGAACCCGGGTATTTGCCGTATATGGCTCACGTCACACCTCTGTAAGGCTGGGAAGCAGCTGGAGGACGGCCGCCTCGTCCTCCCGAGGCACAGCCCCTCCACATACTGTCCAGAGAGGACTTGGGATCATGACACAACCACAAACCGTTATCGCCGAAAATCCGCGAAAGGAGGCCCGCACGGCCAACTGGGTGGCATTGATCATCTGCACCGCCCTCGTGTTCGACGGTTACGATCTCGTCGTTTACGGCACAGTGCTACCCGGGTTGCTCGCGGACCCCAGCCAAATCGGGTCGTTTGATGCAGCCGCAGCCGGCCTTCTCGGTTCATGGGCCCTCATCGGAGTACTCGTGGGCTCGCTCACCTGCGGCGCCGTGGGCGACTTTTTCGGCCGGCGCCGGCTGATGCTCCTGGGCATCGCCTGGTTCTCCCTCGGAATGTTCGTTACGGCGCTGGCCACCACCGTCCCTGCCTTCGGTGCCATGCGCTTCGTCACCGGACTTGGCCTGGGAGTGGTCATTGCCACTGCCGGCGCCACCATGGCGGAGTTCGCACCCGCGGGACGGCGGCAGTTCTACAACGCAGTTGTGTACTCAGGCGTCCCAGCCGGCGGTGTGCTGGCTTCCGTCCTGGGCATCCTGTTCCTTGACAGCACCGGCTGGCGTGGGCTCTTCATCATCGGCTCCCTGCCGCTCGTCATTCTCCTGCCTCTTGCCTGGCGCAAGCTGCCGGAATCACCGCGGTGGTTGCTCGCCCGGGGCCGTGAACAGGAAGCCGTGGCCGCTGCAGAGCGCACCGGCGTTCCGCTCATCGAGGAGCGGGAAATCTTGCAGGCCGGAGCGGCGCCGCAGAAGTCAGGCTTTGCAGCCGTCTTCTCCCGTCAGTTCGCGGTGGCATCCATCCTGCTGGGCCTGATGTCCTTCTCAGGCCTCCTGCTGACCTATGGACTCAACACGTGGCTGCCGAAAATCATGGAGGGATACGGCTACGGACGGACGTACGCCCTGTTTTTCCCGCTGGCACTGAATCTCGGAGCCGTGGCGGGCGGATTGCTCGCCTCCCGTCTGGCGGACAGGAGCGGTCCCCAGCGCATCATCGCCGCCACATTCGGGCTAGCCACCATCTCCCTGGCGCTCATGACCTTCAGCTTTCCGCTGCCGCTGCTTTTTGCCTTCATCGCTTTGGCCGGCGTAGGCACCCTGGGCACCCAGGTACTGGTGTACGGGTTCCAGTCCAACTATTTCACCACCAATGCCCGGGCAGCCGGTGTCGCGTGGTGTGCCAGCGTGGGGCGGTTGGGCGGGGTGCTCGGGCCGATCATCGGCGGCTGGCTGGCTGCTGCCGGAATCGGCGGATCCACTGCTTTTTACATCTACGGGGCTGTTGCACTGGTCGGCGCCGTAGTCACTGTCCTGGTCCCCCGTCAGCGCAAGCTGGAGGAGGCGGAGCACAAAGTCGAGCAGATCGCGGAAGGCCTTACCGAGAAAGCCCTTTCCGCTGCCCGGCTTGAGTAGCCGGCGCGGATTTGCCCGGCCCAATTCTGTCAGCAAAATGTACTAGTGGAGCCATTTGTGGTTATTCTATGAATAAATCATCGGCTCTGGGCAGCACGCACGGACCTGACCGGGCGAAGGGCGGCACCGTATGGAAATCCGGCAGTTGAACTACTTCATTGCGGTCGCGGAGGAGCGTCACTTCGGCCGGGCGGCGAAGCGGTTGCACATGGCCCAGCCGCCTCTGTCCCAGCAGATCCGCCAGTTGGAAGAGCAGTTGGGAGCCCGATTGCTTAACCGCACCACCCGCCGGGTTGACCTCACAGCGGCGGGCCAACTCCTGCTGGACCGCGGACGGCAGATCGTCAACGACGTCGAAACGCTCCGGGCCGACGTCTATCAGGTGGGCAAAGGCGCCACCGGGGTGCTTCGCGTGGGTTTCTCGGGCTCAGCCACGTACGGCCTCATGCCCCAGATCGCCCGCCTTGCCAAACAAGTCATGCCGGGCCTGTCCCTTGCCCTGAACGGCGAAATGCTCACGCCCTCCATGGAGGCGGGGCTGCGGGACGGAACCCTGGACGCCGCGTTGCTGCGCCCGCCCGTCGCATCACAGGAGATCGACTACCGCGTCGTGACCCAGGAACCGCTCGTCGTCGCGATCCCGTCGTTCAGCGCCCTTGCCGTGGATCGGACCGTGGCAATGCACGAACTGCAGGACCAGGACTTTATCGCCTACGCGCCCGAATCCGTGCTCTACCGCACCACCTCAGACCTCTGCCGTCAGGCGGGCTTCCAACCCCGCATCACCCAAGTGGTCGGCGAGACGTCCACCATGCTCGCCTTCGTGGCCGCCGGGGGCGGTGTGGCAGTCATGCCGGCCAGCGTGCGGGCCTTCCAGCTCGAAGGCGTCGCTTACCGCGAGATCGAAAACGTCCCACCGGTGGAACTCGCTGTGGCCTGGATGCGCGGACACCCCTCGGCCCTCTTACAGAACTTCCTGGACGTTGTAGATACGGCAACTGCCGTACCCCCGGCGCCAGCCCCCGGCCGCTAGCCCGTTTCCCCTTGATGAAAGGCTTCCCCAGTCATGAAGATCGCAGCCATTGAGGCCATTCCCTATTCGATCCCGTATCTCCATCCACTGCACTTCGCCTCCGGTTCCGTGCATGAGGCGGACCATGTACTCATCAGGGTTCGCACGGACGATGGCGTGGTGGGCACCGCCGACACCCCGCCGCGTCCCTACACCTACGGTGAAACGCAGAAGTCCGTCGTTGCGGTTGTGGAGGATATTTTTACTCCCCAGCTGATCGGCGTGGACATTTTTGATCGCGAGAAGATCCAGATGATCCTGCACCGGACCGTCCACAACCAGACAGCCAAGGGTGCTGTGGACATAGCGGTGTGGGACGTGATCGGCAAGACGCTCGGACAGCCTGTGACTAAGCTGCTGGGCGGGTATTCCGACTCGCTGCGGGTCTCCCACATGCTCGGCTTCAAGCCCGCACAGGAGTTGCTGGCCTTGGCCCTGGAATTCCGTGAGACCCATGGCATCAACACGTTCAAGCTCAAGACCGGCCGCCGTCCGCTTCACCTCGACATCGAAGCCGCCCTGGTCCTGCGGGAGGGCCTTGGCGACGACGCCGAACTCTACATGGACGCAAACCGCGGCTGGTCCGCCAACGAGGCCGCCGAGGTACTGCGGCGGACCGCGGACCTGGGCCTGCAGTTCCTTGAGGAACCCGACGATGCCCGCGAAGTCCTGGGCAGGCGCCGCCTGGTGGAAAACTCCCCCATCCCCATCGCCGCGGACGAATCCGCCGCCAACCTTGGTGAGGCCGCACGGGAAATCCTGACCGGCGGCGCGAACCTCCTGGCGGTGAAAACGGCCCGATCCGGTTTTACGGAGGCCGCCAAGATCGTCGGGATGGCGGAGGGTATGGGCATCGACGTCTACATTGGCAACCAGATCGACACCCAGGTCGGCACGGTCGCCTCAGTGGTCTTCGGTGCCGCATTTGCCCACACAGCCAAGCGCGCAGCGGAACTATCCAACTACCTGGACATGACCGACGACCTGTTGGCCGAACCGCTGGAGATCACCGGCGGGCGCATCCACGTGCCTGAAGGCCCGGGCGTGGGGACCGCCGTTGACGAGGACAAGCTCGCGCACTACCGCACTGACCGCTAGCCATACCTTCCACCGAGAGGACACCATGAAGTACCTGGTCCACATGGACGTCAAACTTCCCGCCGATCTGCCCGCCGCTGAGGCCGCCGAGGTCAAGTCCAAGGAGAAGGCCTACTCGCAGCAGCTGCAGCGCTCCGGCAAGTGGCCGGAAATCTGGCGCGTCGTGGGGGAATATGCCAACTACTCGATTTTCGACGTTGATTCGAACGACGAGCTCCATGAGATCCTGCAGAACCTGCCGCTGTTCTCCTACATGGACATCTCGGTAGTTCCCCTCGCCAAGCACCCTTCCGACGTCAAGTAGCACCGGCGGCAGCGGCCTAAGCGCCGGCCGTGTTCCGGGTCAATCCTTGGCCCGGAACACGGCCGCGAGTTCGCTGCGGGAGCGGATCCCCATTTTCCGGTAAAGCCGAGTCAGGTGGTACTGCACCGTCTTCTCCGCAAGGAACAGGGCCCGGGCCGCCTCCTTGTTGGTGGCCCCACCCGCCACCAGCTCGGCCACTGCCCGCTCTTGGGCGGTGAGCTGGGCGTGGTGGTCACTGACGGCAGTCAGCACGGGGTCGGCCGGGTCGGGCAGGTTGCCGACGTCGAGGCCCGTCGCCTTGAGCTCCCGGTCGCACCGCTCCACATAGGTGGCTGCCCCCAGGGAGTCGTACAGGTCACGGGCCGCACGCAGCACCGAAGATGCGAGGCGCCGCTTGCCGGCCCGGCGCATGCTTTGCCCGAATGCAAAACTGATCCGCGCGCGCAGATACGGCCGGTTAAGCCCCCGGAGGTGTCCCAGGGCCGCCTCGAAGTGTTCCCTGGCCGTCTCAGGATCCCCCTGTGCAGCCAGGAGCCGGCCCCTCGCCCACGCCATCCGCGCCGAGTCGGAGGGAACGTCCCGCTGGCGCGGCACGCGCTCGAAAGCCGTGAGGAACGACTCGGCGGCGTCGAGCTGGTCGGTCATGACCAAGGCGTTGACGTACGAATCCTGCCACGGCCAGAAAGACACGCGTTCCTCGGTCCACGGGTCCAGCTCCGTCAGTGGCTGCAGCACAGCCAGGGCGCTTTCGTAGTCCGCCCTCGCCTCATGGAACCGGGCCCGGGCGAGGCTCGCCGGAACCTGCATGGCACGGTAAGTGCCCGGTTGCACCGCGGCCTGGGAGACGTAGTAGCGGGCACGGTCCCAGTCGCCCCGCATGGACCAGAGCTCGGCCGCGGTCCAGTACAGCAGCGGGCGTATCAGTGGCATCCGAGATGTCTCGAGGCGCACGGAAGCACGCGTGATGGTGGCTGCGGCCGCATCCCAGTTGCCGAGGACGAGGTGGGTACGGGCTAGCCAGGCCTCCGCCCACAGGGAAATCCGCAGCGATCCGCCGCGATACTCGGTGGGAGCGGCGGACTCGAAATTCACCAGTGCCGATTCAGCGTTGTCGAGCCGCAGCGCCAGCCAGCCAGCACCCATCTGGACCCGCTGCTTCTGGGCGTTCTCGGCAGCATGGGCAAATGCCCGCTGGTAGGAGGCCTCCGCTTCTGCCGGCCTTCCCTGGGCATACAGGCCCAGGCCGTAGATCGCTTCTGATTCAACATGGGCGGGGGTTCCCGGCGCCGTGAGGGCCATGGCGCGCTCCGCCCACCCGGTAATCAGCGGACCGTCCCAGGAAGCCACCCCGTGCAGGACGAAACGCTGCGCCACCTGCGCTGCGGCGGCAGGTTCGCGCTCCGGGTTGCTGGTACGCCATGCCATCTCCAGCTGGGTTTGCGCGCTGTCGTTCTGGCCTGACACCGTAGACAGGTAGCCCAGCACCGAGGAGCGCAGCGGCGAGGAGGGCAGGGCGTCCACCGCACCGGCCCACATCTGCGCCCGTGCGATGTCGCCCGACCCTACGAGGGCATCGACGGCCCTCAGGAGCCTGTCGTTGCGGGAGCGGATGTCCAAGGAGAGCCGGGACGCGGAGAACAGCGCCGTTGAGGCGTCCTGCCATGCGCCCACCGTGGCCTGGCGGCGCGCAAACTCCTCCAGCTCTTCGGCCAGGGCCTCGTCTGGACCGGGTGTGGCCGAGACGCGGTGGCCCAACTGTTCACCCTCAGGCTGAACAGCCTCGGCGGCCAGCCGGTGAAGCGCGATGCGCCGGCTGGGAAGGATCTGTTCGTAGATGGCCTCAGCCGTGCCGGGGTCATGGAATACGACGGCGGAACTCGCCTGGTCAACGGACAGCCGCAGCAGCCCGGCGCGGTGTCCTTCGTCGAGGACCTCCATGAGGGAATCCACCCCGCTGACCCGGGAGAGCTCGGCCAAGCCGGCGCTGCGCCCAAGCACGGACGCAGCCTCCGCAATGGAGATCAGCCCGGGGGACGCGGCGTCCAGGATACTGCGCACCCTGGCCCTGATGCGGGAGGTCGGAGGCAGGGTCGGAAACCACGCCTGCCAGGTCTCCGCCGGCAGTTCCTGCAGCAGCTCCACGATCAGTTGCGGAAGCCCTTCCGTGTGCCGGACCAGCCCATGGGCCGCAGTCGCGCTGAGGTCTATACCGAACAGGCGCCGGGCGAGGTCCTGGACCTGCTGCGGGGAAAGCGGCTCCAGCGGAATCCGCACCACTTGGTGGCCGGTGAGGAAGTCGAGCACGCCTGCGGGGACACGCGCAGCGTCAACCAGGTTGAGTGTCAGCAGGAACAGGACCCTTTTTCCGTGCAGCCGGCGCATGACGAACGTGAGGATGCGCAAGCTCTCCACGTCAAGTTTATTGACGTCGTCGACGGCGACAACCACACTGCCGTGGGACTGCAGTCCTTCAAGGTGGGTGCTGAGGGTCGCGGCATAGTTGACCACTTGGGCCGCCGTGAGCGCTGCGACAGGGGCAGCGGCCAGGGCCGGGCCGCCGTCGTAATCCTTTGCCGAGCGCAGCGGCAAGGTGAGCATGAGCTGGGAGTAACCGGCGAGGGCAAACTGTGCCTCCCATTCATCCCCCATGGCGGACAGCACCCGGACTCCACGGGCCACAGTGCGGCAGTGCTCCAGGAAGTACTCCAGCACGGCAGTTTTCCCGGACCCGGAAGGGCCGGTAAGAACAACGGTGCCCACTTTGCCCTTGCGGACCGTGCGGAGGATTTCCAACAGCTCCGCGACGACCTCGGCGCGCCCCACAAGCGGTAGGTCCTCTGCCATATTCCCCTGGCTGGAGCCTGCCGTCATAGCCGCAAGTCTACCGCGGCGGGCGGCGTGGCTTTGGCGGCGGGCATCCAGCCAGACACTTAGCCCAGGTCCCCGCCGGCGACTGGAAGGATGCTCCCGGTCAAGTAGGACGCTTCATCCGATCCAAGGAACACAATGGGCGCGGCCTGTTCATCCAGGGTGCCGTAGCGCTTCATGAAGGAGGACTCCATGGTTTGGTCGACGATCACCTGGTACCAGGCCTTCTCCGTAGCGGATTCGGTCTGCGGCCCCCGCATGACCTTGCGGGGCGGAGCCTCGGTGCCGCCTGGAGCGGTGGCGACCACGCGGATGCCGCGCCCGGCGACTTCCATCGCCAATGACTGGGTCAGGGCATTGACCCCGCCCTTCGCCGCCGCATACGGGACGCGGTGCAGCCCGCGGGTGGCCACGGAGGAAACGTTGACAATGGTACCCGAGCCCTGTTGCAGCATGGACGGAAGCACGGCCCGGCAGGTCCAAAGGGTAGGGAACAGCGAACGCCGGACCTCCTTCTCGATCTTGTCCTCGTCGTACTCTTCGTAGGGGCGGGCCCAGATGGTGCCGCCGACGTTGTTCACTAGCACGTCGACCCGGCCGTGGGCGGCAAGCGCCGCCTCGACGGCCTGCTGCGCTCCAGAGAAGGTCTCGAGATCAACGGTCACCGAGGTGGCCGAGCCTCCGGAACCGGAATCTTGGGCCGCTGCCACGATCCCCCGCGCCACGTCGTGGACCACGTCGGCCCGATCTACCAGGACGACGTTGCCGCCCTCGGCAGCAATGCGCTGGGCGACCTTCTGGCCGATGCCCTGGCCCGCTCCTGTCACCATGGCCACCTTGCCAGCGTACCGGCCCGGGGTAAGGAACTGTCCCGCGTACGGTGCTGCCATTAGTGGGCCACTTTGGCGTCGATGGCCCCGGCCATGGTTTCCTTGGCGTCACGCGCATGGGCCGTGATGACTTCCCGCACCCGCTCCCTGTCCTGGCGCTCGAACGCCTCGACAATCTCGAGGTGATCCTGCGTAACCCGCTCGAAGATCGGGGTTCCCGCCTCGAACGCAGCCGCCATCTGCGCGTGGACGTCAAGCCGGCGGTAGGACTCCAGCAGCATCGGGTTGTCGCAGATCATAAAGAGGTATTCGTGGAACTCCTCATTGGTCCGCGCGAACTCCTCCGGCTCCTGGATGGTGCCCCCGGCGACGGAGCGTTTGGTGGCCTCGGCGAGGCGCCGGAACTGTCGCAGCTGCTCTTCGCTGAGGCGGCCCAGCAGCAGCTCGCTCACGGCCAGCTCCAGGCCCATGCGGGCGTCCAGCTGTGCGAAGCTGTCCTCCTTGCGGAAATCCAGCCGGCCCGTCTCAAGCGACGAGACTGCCTCGCCACGGCTCATCCTGTCGCCTTCTGCCGCGATCTTTGCGGCGTCCGCAGGCGCCCCTGTCTCAGCGTCGCCGCCGGTGGTTTCCTTCGGGGCGAACCGCTCGAAGTAGAAGTTGGCGGGCTTGATGCCCTCGGCGTCCAGCCACTTCGAAACAGCATTGACCATCGGAGGCGGACCGCATAGGTAGATGTCAACATCACCGTCGTTGAGGTGGGCGGGCGCGATGATCTGTGTGACGTATCCCGTGTGCGGTGCAGACGTCCCCGGCTCGGAGGCAATGTAGTCCCAAGTAAAGCCGGGGAGCTTCGCCTCGTATTCCCGCAGCCAATCCAGGCCCACAATGTCTGCCTCGCGGGTCAGGCCGTAAATCAGATGGACAGGGGTGGACGGTGGGTTCTCGGAGAGTTTCTCAAGGATTGACAGCAACGGGGCCAGGCCGGTGCCGCCTGCCAGGAGCAGCAAGGGCCGTTTGGGCTCGCGCAGGAAGAACGAGCCGTAGGGACCCGAAAATTCGATGGTGTCACCCACGGCTGCCCTGTCCCGCAGGTATTCCGACATGGCACCTTGCGGCGTCACCCGCACCATGAACGCAGCGTCCTGCACCTCTGGGCCGCTACTGAAGGAATAGGAGCGCTCCGCATCGGTTCCGAGGACCTTGAGGTTGACGTACTGGCCCGGGAGGAAGGCCAGGGCGTCCCGGTTTTCGACCTCCAGGGTGAAGGAAACAGTGGTTTCCGAGTGCCTGTTCAGTTCCTTCACGGTGGAAGTGAATGTGCTGGCGGCCGTTTTGGCGGATTCCGAGGTGGCGGGGATCTGGATGGCCAGGTCGGATTCCGGCACCGCCTGGCATGTGAGCATGTACCCCTTGTCGAGCTCTTCCTCCGTCATGGCGTCGTCAATGTAGTCTCCCGGATCAAAGGAGCCGGAATCGCAAAAGGCCTTGCAGGTGCCGCAGGCACCGTCCCGACAGTCTGATGGAATGTTGATGCGTGCCTTGTATGCTGCATCCATCACTGTCTCGTAGTCGCCGACCTTGATGACTTTAGTGACGCCGTCCTCGAAGCTGAGGGCTACCTTGTGGCCCATGATTTCCTCCTGGCTGTGGGTCGCGTCGTCGCGGCCCGGGAATGTGCGGATCTGCCCGGTGGGCACGGATTTCTCAACGGCCGGGGCCGTCAGATCATGTAAACGTCCACCACGTGGTGGATGTAGTCGTTCTTCAGGACGACCTTCTTTTTGAGGATCACCGGCTCCCCGCCGGCCAGATCGATGGTGTAGAAGCTGGTCCCGAAGTATGTGTCCGTGGTGTTGTAGCGGAAGTACAGGGTGAACCAGTTGAAACGGACCTTCACCTGATCGCCGTCGTGCTCCTCGATCTCGATGTCGGTGATGTTGTGCCCGGTACGGGGCTCCGGGAGGGATGTGGCTGAGGACCGGTCCGTCTTGATTCGGAACACGCGGTCCTCGATGCCACCGCGGTTGTCGTAGTAGATGAGTGATATCTCGTTCTGCGGGTCCTCGGTGAGCCGGTCATCCACGTCCCACGCAGGCATCCAGAATTCGGAGTCCGGGTGGTAGCACTGGAGCCACTCGTCGAACTGGCGGTCATCCAGCAGGCGGGCCTCCTTGTATAGGAAGGCACAGACAGTTTCGAGGGTGGCGATCTCCTCGGAGGTCTTGAGTGACGGGGCCGGTTTGGTCAGGTTGGTCATGGCGTTTTGCACTCTCTTTGTTCCAGGTGGTTTCGGTCAGGCAGTGACGGGAACGGCATCCAGTGCGGAGCGTTCCTCCACCACCAGGGCCCGGTCCATGACTTCCTTCCAGTACCCGTGCTGGATCGGGTAAAGCCCCTCGTCTTCCGTGCGCACGCCGGAAGCGATCACCCTGGACATGCCCAGCGCCTTGGCCTGTTCGTCCGGGCCGGCTATCTCATGGGTGGATCCGCGGGTCATGTCGTTCCAGGGCGCCGCTGTGGCCCAGTAGGTCTTGTTGCAGGACCGGAACTCCTCGAGGTCGTCAGGAGTTGCCATGCCGGTGGCGTTGAAGAAGTCTTCGTACTGGCGAATGCGCTTGGAACGGTTCTCCGGCGACTCGCCCTTGGGAGCGATGCAGTAGATGGTGACCTCCGTCTGGTCCGCCGAGATGGGGCGGAAGTGGCGGATCTGCGAAGAGAACTGGTCCATGATGTACACATTCGGGTACAGGCAAAGGTTCCGCGAGATGTTGATCATGAAGTTGGCCTGCTCCTCGCCATACTTGGCCACAAGCTCATCGCGGCGGTCCCACAGAGGGCGATCCTCCGGGTTGGTCCATTCCTGCCACAGGAGCAGGTGTCCGTGGTCGTAGGAATAGAATCCGCCCTTGACCTTGCCCCACTTACCGGCATCCATGGCTTTCGTCGTGTTTGCGGAGTCGCCGGCGCTGCGGCGGGCTGTGGTGGCAGCATAGTTCCAGTGCACGGCCGTGACGTGGTAGCCATCGGCGCCGTTCTCGGCCTGCACCTTCCAGTTGCCGTCATAGGTGTAGGTGGACGAACCCCGCAGCACTTCGAGTCCCTCCGGGGACTGGTCCACGATGGAGTCGATCACCTTGGTGGCGTCACCCAGATGCTCTTCGAGCGGGAGCACATCGGCCTTGAGGGAACCGAAGAGGAAGCCGCGGTAGGAGTCGAAGCGGGCAACCTTGGTGAGGTCGTGGGAGCCTTCTTTGTTGAACGACTCCGGATAGCCGGCGTTACGGGAGTCTTTAACCTTCAGTAGTTCACCGGAGTTCTTGAAGGTCCAGCCGTGGAACGGGCAGGTGAAAGTGGTGCGGTTGTCCGTCTTGCGGCGGCACAGCATTGCGCCGCGGTGGGAGCAGGCGTTGACGATGCAGTTAAGGTTTTCGTCCTTGTCCCGGGTGATCACCACGGGTGTGCGGCCGATGTTGGTGGTGAAGTAGTCCCCCACGTTGGGGATCTGGGACTCGTGGGCCAGGTATACCCAGTTGCCCTCGAAGATGTGCTTCATCTCCAGTTCGAAGATTTCCTCGTCGGTGAAAATTTCGCGTTTGGCCCGGATCACGCCGTTCTCACGGTCGTCGATCACGGCGTCGGCAAGGACCTCGCGGACATGGGTCAGGTTCTCGGTCATGCGTGCTCCTTCATTGGAGAGTGCTGGACGAATGGGCGGCGGGTCCGGCTGGCGGGGTGCCCGTAGCGGACGTTAGGAGACCAGTCTTGCCGCTCGTGACCCCTCTCACATCAGGTAAATGCCTAGGTTCAACCAAGGGTGGTTTTATGTACGCATCATGACTAAAAAGCGGCCAAATCGATATTTGTAGCGTCCTTATTCGGGACCTACGATGAGACAGACATCACGCGATTACTGCGCCGCAGACGAGAAATACTGCCCCAGTGCTTCGCAGCGGGCGCGGGAGAACTTCCTGGCCCTATTCAATGAGGAATGTGGAGATCACCATGACTGAGACCCAAACGGACGCCCGCAAAGAGAATGAGGGCACTGCCATCGAGGCCGGCTCGAAGGCCACGGAGCGCTTCACCGCCTCGGGAAAGCTCTCGCGGCTGGATGTGCCGAAGGAAAGGGTGAGCCTGCTGGCGGGGGCACTCATTAAGGCCGCTAATGACATCGTCGTCGAACACCAGGTCACTTACGAGGAATACAACGCACTCAAAGCCTGGCTCATCAAAGTGGGAACTGACGGGGAGTGGCCGCTGTTCCTCGACGTGTGGCTGGAGCACACCGTGGAGGACGTCAACTCCCAGGATCGTCCCGGCACCGTGGGTACCATCGAGGGGCCTTACTACGTGCCCGGGTCCCCCGTACTCCCGACCCCGGCCACCGTAGAGATGCGTGAGGACGAGGAGGGAACGCCGCTGCACTTCAGCGGCCACTTCACCGATACGGAAGGTAACCCGATCCACGACGCCCAGGTGGAGATCTGGCATGCGGACAGCGCCGGGTTCTACTCCCAGTACGCCCCGGGCCTCCCCGAGTGGCTCTTCCGTGCCACAGTCAAGGCAGACGACGACGGCCGCTTCGAAATCAACACGATGCGCCCGGCTCCCTACCAGATTCCCACGGACGGGGCCTGCGGGCAGCTGATCAGCGCGGCAGGCTGGCACGCCTGGCGCCCGGCGCACATCCACATCAAGGTTTCCGCGCCTGGCTTCCAGCCTGTAACTCAGCAGCTGTACTTCCCCGGTGACCCGCACAACGCGGACGACATCGCCTCGGCAGTCAAGCCTGAACTGATGCTGGACCCCAAGACGCGCCTGGATGGCGGGGCTGGCGAAGAAGTGGTCTATGACTACGTGCTCGCCAAGGAAGGCCAGCACAAGTAAGAAGCGACCGCTGACCGATCGGTGCCGGCGCCTCGGCCCGGTACCGGAGGCGCTCTGGAGTGCAAGCTCCAGGGCGCCTGCCTTTTGCCGCCGTTGTCAGGAGCCCGAATGCCGTCATCCCGTCAGGACCTACCCGCCGCCGCCCATGTGGAGGCCGTTGAGGCTCCGATGCCTCAACCGCTGCTGGAACGTCCGGGCGTTCGCCCCGCCAGCGTACGCCGGGTTCTCCGTGACCTCGGCCTGCCCTATGTTTCCAACGGGGTGATCGGCCTCATCTTCTCCGCATCCGGCCCGATGGCCGTTACCTTGGTCGTGGGAACGGCGGGAGGACTAACCGAAGGTCAACTCGCTTCTTGGGTGTTTGGCATCCTTTTTTCGGGTGGCGCGGCGACTCTGGTCATGTCTCTCCTCTATCGGCAACCCTTGGGCTTTGCCTGGTCCATTCCCGGGACGGTGCTGCTGGGTCCGTCCCTGCAGCACTTGTCCTTTCCGGAGGTGGTGGGGGCCTTCTTCACGTCCGGATTGCTCATCCTCGCGCTGGGTGCCACCGGCTTGGTCCGCAGGACCATGGCAATGGTTCCCATGCCGATCGTCATGGCCATGGTGGCCGCGGTGTTCCTGAAATTCGGCACAGACATTGTTGGTTCAACCCAGGCTAACCCTGTGGTGGCTGCCCCGATGGTGGTCGCATTCCTGGTCCTCACGGCCGTGCCCGCCCTGGGCAGGTTTCTTCCGCCGGTGCTCGGTACTCTTGTGGTTGGTTGTGTCGCTGTGGCGGCAAGTGGCCAATTTTCCATCCAAAAAGGCGGACCGGTTCTGGCCACCCCGGTCTTCACCCTTCCTGAGTTCACCTGGGCCGCCCAGCTCGAGCTGGTTGTTCCCCTGGCACTGACTGTGTTGTTCGTTCAGAATGGCCAGGGCATCGCGGTTCTCCGTGCTGCAGGCCACAATCCGCCGGTCAACGTCTTCGCCATCGTTTCGGGCGCGTTTTCGTTGATCAATGCCGGCTGCGGTGCTGTCTCAGCCTGCGTGACCGGTCCGACGAACGCCCTCATGACGTCCTCAGGAAGCAGGCAGCGTCAGTACACAGCGGCCGTGGTGTTCGGCGTCCTGGCCATGGCCTGCGCCGTCTTGGCTCCCACCCTCACCCGGCTTATGCTCGCCACGCCCAGAGAGTTCATCCTTGCCCTCGGCGGCATTGCCATGCTGCGCGCTCTCCAGCAAGCGTTTGTGAGCGCCTTCGCCACGACGTTCACACTGGGGTCCTTGGTGACATTCGTGGTGACCATGTCCGGGACGAACCTCGCCAACATTCACCCGGCGTTCTGGGGCCTGGTCATCGGCTACACGGTGTCCCGGGTGCTGGAGCGCCCGGACCATCAGGCAAGATCCTAGCCCGAGGTTTTCATGACCCTTCCGCCCCGGAATTCTTCAAGTTGAACGGTCCCAACGGGCGTTAGGCGCCTGACTGGTCGGTGGTTTACTTGGGTGGACGCCGATTCCTGAGTGTTGGTGGTGAGGGTGAGTTGCCGAAGCGTTGCGTTCGACCGGCGATTTGCGTCAGGCCACGGGGTCTTCTTCGTACCAGCCCACCCAGGCCGATGACGTCAGCTTGATAGCGGGCGTCGCCAGGTCCTCCTCCCAGAGGACCAGATCCTGTTTGCGGTTGAGATGGAACAGCAGTGCCAGGTGGTGTACCAGTGAAATCATGGGGTGTTTTCCTTCCAAGCAGCGTGCAGCAGCCGCTCCAGATCCGCAGCGTCGATGCTGCGGGGATTCGACGGCGGCACATGGGGCAGTATGAGGTCCACAGCTTCGGTGATGTGGTTTTCGCGAAGTCCGAGTTCCCGCAGGGTGCGCGGGGCGTCGAGTGATTTGTAAAGGCGTTGCAGCCCGGTGACGGCGCCCGCGCTCTCCAGCGCGGCGGCGATGCGTGCTGCCGCTTCCGGCGCTGCGGCCACGTTGAGAGCAGTAACGTGCGGGAGTATCACGGCGTGCGTCTGGGCGTGCGGAAGATTGAAGGTTCCGCCCAGGACGTGGCAGATCTTGTGGTGCAGCCCCGATCCGGCCGAGGCGAATGCCGTCGCGGCCAGGAACGCTCCGCTCAGGGTCTGTTCCCTGCCAGCCGCGCCGAAGGGGTCTGCCTTGATAGCCGGCAGTCCGCGGGCGAGCAGGCGCATGGCCTCACCGGCGAGCGCCGCGTTCACGGGATCGGCGCGGGGTGCCCAGAGGGCATCGATGCAGTGCGCCAGGGCGTTCAAACCGGAGGCCACTGACAGTGCCACTGGCAGCGAAAGCGTCAGCCCGACGTCGTAAATCACCGACGCCGGTGGTCTGGCGACGAGGAAGAAGACGTCTTTTCCGGCAGCATCGTGGTGGACCACGGCAATACCTCGGGATTCGGCACAGTGGAAGATCCAGCCTTGGTGGCCATCTACACGAGCGCCTTCAAGGAAGGCTCGGTGCACCAAGGGACACAAGCCCAGTCTCTCGCTTTCTCCACGGACGCCGGCATGACGTGGAGCAAATACGCAGGCAACCCGGTGCTTGGCCGCGGCTCGGCCCATTTCCGGGACACCAAGGTGTTCCGCTCCGAGGGACCAGCCGGTTCCTGCTGGGTCATGGTGGCGGTGGAGGCCCAGCACCAGCAGGTTGTGCTGTACCGCTCGGCCAACCTCAAGGACTGGCAATACCTGAGCACCTTCGGCCCTGCAAACGCCACAGGAGGCGAATGGGAATGCCCCGACCTGTTCCCGCTCCCCGTCGACGGAGACCCGGACAACGTCAAGTGGGTCCTGGTGGTCAACATCAACCCGGGTGCCGTGGCCGGCGGCTCCGGAGGGCAGTACTTCGTCGGCGACTTCGATGGGGTGCAGTTCACCGCCGACTCTGATTCACTCGTTCCAGCGGATGCCGACGGGACCACGGATCTCAGACACTGCCTGTGGCTCGACTGGGGACGTGACTACTACGCCGCCGTCTCCTTCAGCAATGCTCCCGGCGGCAAGCGCATCATGATCGGCTGGATGAACAACTGGGACTATGCCAACTCCTTGCCCACGTCTCCGTGGCGCTCCGGGATGTCGCTTGCCCGCGAGGTCGAGCTCGCGACGGTGGACGGCTTGCCGCGCATGGTGCAGCGCCCGGTGCTGCCGTTGGACTGTGGGGAGCCGACCCGCACCATCCACGACGTGGAACTTCACGACTCCATGTTGCAACTGCCCCACGCGGCGCCCGGATCAGCCCAGCTGATCGAGGCCGAGATCCTGCCCGGGACGGCCCGGACCGTTGCTTTCAGGCTTCTCGGTGCATCGGGCGGGAGCGCCGCAACGGTTCTCAGCTTCGATGCCGTTACGAGCCGGCTCACCCTGGATCGCCGTAACTCCGGAAACACCGCCTTCCACGGAAAGTTCGCGTCGGCTGAGTCGGCGCCGGTGAAGCTCGACGGCCGCGTGCTAAGGCTCCGTGTAATCGTCGACCAGTGCTCCGTGGAGGTCTTCGCCCAAGACGGCTGGGTGGTCCTGAGTGATCTGGTGTTCCCCCTGTCCGGGAACCTCGGCACCGACGTGTGCGTAGAGGGCGGCACGGCCATTGTGCGGAAACTGGCCGTCACGGCCTTGTCCTAAACACAGCACCGCACTGCAGTGCCCACCCAAGGCCTGCCGGAACCAGGGCCAGCCACCGGCAGGGCCAAGACCGCACAGCACGCGACGCTGTTTAGCCCGGCGGCTTTGTGCCGTATTTCCCTTACAGCTGCTCGTCTTTTTTCATGCGCGTGCTGATACTGGCCACAGCAAAATGCTACGCCGTAGTTTTGTACACGGTCAGCGGCTCATAGGTCGCTGACCTGCGCAAACAATGTGCCCTTCGGCCTCATCATCTGGTTCGGGTTCCTCTCCTGGGCATGCTTCTTCGCCGCCGGCGGCCAACGCGCCGGGCTGCTCAAGACCGTCCCCGCCAACCTCTCCGGCGTGCTGTGGGGCGCGCCGTCACGGCGGCAATATCCTGTGGGGTCGTTCGACAGCACCCGCCAACGAGCCGGGCACCAAGTTCACGCCAGATTGGCGTTCCCTCCGCAAGGCTTGCGGGTTGTTTGCTATCGGGGCTCGCCGCGGCCGGCCCCCACGTTTTGGTGACTGCGTCATAGCTTTCGCCCGAATTCGGATATGCGATCAGGGGCGTATCAGTGGCTCTGCCCAGGGCCTCCAGCGATGGGGAGACCAGCTCCAGCGGCACGCAGTTCACGCCGATAGCCGCCACGAGCGGCTCCGCCGTAAAGAGCTTTGCCGCCTGAGCCAGCGGCGTACCGTCGCTGATGTGGCCGCCATCCCGTAGCGTGAAGGAGAGCCAGGCTTCGACGTCGAACTCTTTCATGAGTGCCAACAGGGCCTCGGCCTCCGGCAATGAAGGCAGCGTCTCACAGGCAAGAAAGTCCGCTCCGGCCTCCACCAGCGCTGCGATTCGAGGCCGGTGGAACTCCAAAAACTCGTTTCGGCCGAGGACATAGTCGCCCCGGTATTCCGATCCATCGGCAAGGTACGCGCCGTAGGGCCCGACTGATCCTGCAACCAGCAGGGGTCCCGCATCCGGGTTTTCGGCCAGGTACTCGCGGCGTGCCTCGTCAGCCAGGCGCACACTCAGTGCCACCCGTTCCAAGGCCACTTCCTCGCCGATGCCGCGGCGCGCAAATCCCAGGGGTGTGGCTTGATAGCTCGCCGTGATGGCGACAGTGGCTCCGGCGCGGAAGTAGTCGTGGTGTACGCGCTTGACCAGTTCCGGTTGTTCCAGAAGGACTTTGGCCGACCACAAAGGGTCTTCCAGATCGCAGCCGTGCGCTTCAAGCTCGGTGGCGAGTGCACCGTCCACGGTCAGGTTCGCTCCGGCGTCGAGCATGCGGGAAAGCATCGTGTTACTGGGCATCGTTCAGGGCTCCAAGCATTTCGGTTTTGTTCTTTCCTGCCGGGCAGTTGCGGCGCCTCGTGGCCCGGCAATGCAAGGTAGCACAACGTGCAGTGCCAAAAGCGCAGTGCAGCCCCGGGCTTGCAGATGACGGTCAGCAGCCGCTTGCAGCGACCGGTGTTCCGCGGCACAGTGACGCCCAAAGTCCGGCGGATGTGCCGAGTGAACGCGAATGCCTCCTCTAATTTTGTGCGTAATAAGCATTTTCTCATGCTTGTAATGAACATCACTCTATGCCACCATGGCATTCAGACACCATTTGCGAGCTGCCCAGGAAGAGGCTTCCCTTGAAAATTGCAATGAAATCAGTCCGCAAGCTGCGCGTGCATTGGCCCATAGCTTCGGAAACTTTCTCGCGGCTCGCCAGCGGCGACGCAGAAGCATTCAAAGATGAGGCCGGCATCGCGGCCCTGCTCCAGGCCTCGTCGGAGTCCCCTGACTTAGGGGATTTTGGCAACTACAGGCATGTATTCGAATCCGGCCTGGGTTTCGAGGGGTTCACATGCAATGAAGGCGCTAACCCTACGCTGGGGCAGGTGGGCCAGCGGACAATTTCACATACCTTGGTCTTCACGACGTATTTCGATGTGGCGACCCCTGACGCCGCCGTGGAACGCTTCCTGCAGCACATCGTGGATGTCCATCCGTGGGAGGTACCGGTCATCGAACTGACAGGGCCAGTCAGCGTCTCCAGCACAGCCCTTCCGGCAGTCTTTGAGAGCGAGGCCGCATCATGATTGAAACCACCACGACCCGGCTTTGGGACGATCTGCAGCCGTTGCTGGCGGGCAGGTCATTCACCGACCTGACGCACGCCTTCCACCCCGGCCAGCCTCATTTCCCGGCATTCCCGGACGAAATCAGGGAGGCGGTGTTCGATCTGGAGAAAGGCGACGGTTTCACGGCTCACCGTTATTCGATCATCGGCCAATGGGGGACGCACGTTGACCCTCCCTCGCATTTCATCCGCGGGGGACGGACCTTGGACCAGATTCCTGTGGAGGATATGGTCCTTCCGCTGGCCATCCTCGACATCACCGCGCGGGTCACCGCAAATACGGACGCCACTCCCACGATGGAGGACGTCCAGGCATGGGAGAGCCGCAACGGTGCCATCGCCCCCGGGGCCTTTGTGGCGTTACGGACAGGGTGGAGCCATCGTTGGCCCGACGCCGACGCCATGGCGAACAGGGACGATAAGGGGGTCAGCCACACGCCTGGCTGGTCGCAGGAAGTCCTCTCCTTCCTGATCGAGGAGCGGTCGGTAACTGCCGTCGGCCATGAGCAGACAGACACAGACCCGGGACTGGCTACGTCCCGCCAGGATTTCAGCTTGGAGACCTATGTTTTGGCGCGGAACCGGTGGCAGATCGAGCTGATGGCGAACCTGGACGGGCTTCCAGAAGCCGGCGCGATCCTCATTGCAAGCTGGCCGAAGCCCCTGCACGGCAGCGGTTTTCCAGCCCGGGTCTTCGCCATCCACTAAGACACGTTCTCCAGGGACTAGAATCGGATCCATGTCTAAGACGTCCAGCATGGGCCGGGGAATCATGGCTGTCCTCGCGGTGGGCTCCCGCAACGCAGAAGGCCTGTCTGGCGGAACGGTCGCTGATATAGCAGCCGATCTGGGCAGGGACCGCAGCCAGGTTTCGCGCAGCCTCCGGACCGCCGAGCAGGAGGGGTTTCTGGCACGCGGAGACCATCGGTCCTACACCCTGAACTGGTCGCTCCTGACAGACGCACAGCTGTTGACAGAGCAACGGCTGCAGACCGACGGCGTAACCGCCTTGGAAGGCTTGGCCGGTGAAACTGACGAAGGATGCTTCCTCGGAGTTATGAGCGGAAACAGTACTGTCACCATCGGTGAGCGTGTTCCGGCAAGTAGCAACATGGTCGGTTCGTGGCTGGGCCGGCCCTACCCGGCGTTTTGTAGTGATGCCGGCCAGGCCCTGCTGTGGGAAGCCTCGGACGCCGAGGTCCGAACCATTTTCTCCGGCGTTCCCTTCGTGCGCCATGGCCCCAATACACCGCTTGACGTCGAGGACTTCCTGTCACGACTGCGCGGGGCGCGGGCACGGGGGTACTCCATTGTCGATGAGGAAGCCGAACCAGGACTTTACTCCCTGGCCGTTCCGATTCGCGACTTTAAGGGCGATGTGGTGGCAGCGCTTCAGGTCGTAGGCGCCAAGACACGTTTGGAGCCGCGGCTGGGGCTATGCGCGACGGCTCTCGTGTCCTGGGGCAAGTGGCTTGAGTCAACGTTGGGTCACGCGTCGCCGCAGAACCGGCTCTAGCTGGCAAGGCCCTTCCGGCCCGCGTCGCCCCGGGGACGGCCCTCAAAGGACCCCAGCCGTTCGGCTGCTGCCGTAAGGGCCTTTGCAATGTCATTGGTGCTGGGTTTGATCTCGGCCCGGCTGCCGAGGACGCTAAGCGCGGCAAGAATTGATCCATCAGCGTTGCGGACGGGAACGGCCAGTTCGTAGATTCCGTGCTCGAATTCTTCCTCCGCGACAATGAAGCCCCGCGCCCTGTCCCGGTCCATCAGTTCGGCGACTTCTCGCGGCGAATGGGCCGCCCCCGGACCGCCTACGCCGATAAAGTTGACTTCCTGGAGAAGGACTTCAACGGCTGGATGCTGGTGGTCCCACAGCAAGGCCCGTCCGGAGCCGGTACACCACACGGGCGTCACCATGCCGGGTTTCACGAAGCTGCCGGGAACCGCATCGTTACTGGAGGCCCGCAGGAGAACGACCCGGAAGCCATCACGGACGGAAACTCTGGATCTAAGGCCGAAAGAAGCCACCAAAGCCTCAAGTTCGGCTCTTGATTCGCGGACCCAGCCGGTATTCAGCGCTGCGGCCAGGCTGAAAAAACTTGGACCGGTTCGGAAGGGACCGCGTTCGACTCGCTCCAGCAGTCCCAACTCACACAATTCCTGCGTCAGCCTTGAGACGCGGCTTTGTTCCATATCCAACTCGGATGCGAGCTGGGAAACGCCGAGAAGCCGCCTGCCCCGCTTCTCCCGGTCTGCGACCAGGCGAACAATTCGAAGTCCTTGGGCCATAGACGACGCTTCCGAGGAAGAATCCATGCTCCGTGCTCCTTCCGCCCGATGACTACGCCTATTCTCACATGTCTTCATTGTTGACCAGGACGCGATTTCCTTGCGCCCACGCAGTGTAGAGGTCAGCGAGTATCGCTGAATTCGCTGCTTCCAGTTCTGCGGGAGCGATTTCTGCGCGTCCCTGCCGCCCGAACAACACGACTTCGTCTCCAGGGAAAACTCCCACCACGTCGGTGACGTCGACAACCATGGAATTCATCGAAACGATGTCGACTATGGCAGCGCGACGGCCGCGGACAAGTACGCTGCCTTGGCTGGCCAGTGCCCTCCGGTAGCCATCTCCGTAACCTGCTGTCACTGACGCCAGCCTGGAGTCCCGGTCCAAGGTATGGGTGAGCCCGTAGCCGACCTTAGTGCCTGCTGCATAGCTATTAATGGACGCAATCCGGGCTTTGAAGGCCAAACACCGTTGGAAGTGCCCTGTTGCAGGTTCCGAATCGCCGTAGAGGACTGCCCCGGCACGGACCATGTCCAGCCACGAGCCGCGTACGTGCAGCGCGGCGTAGGAGTTGGCACAGTGGAGCAGCACGTCTTCCCGGCGCGTTCCGGTCAGTTGGAGCAGCGTCAACGCCTGACTGCGGAAACGCAGTAGAGCCGTTTCGATATGGCCGGTATCGTCTTTGGGAAAATGCGTCATGATCCCGGCCAGTAGAAGCCCAGGGTGGCTAACGATCCCTACCGCGGATGCCCGCCCAAGCGTGGATGAGACGTCGAGGCTGTGCCTGCTGATCCCGGAAGCATTGATATCGAGGTGGATGCGGATCGCCGTCCCGGCCTCGGCAGCGATCTTGTGCATCTCCCAGGCGCTCTGCGGGTCGGCAACAAGTTCTTCGATGTCGTGACGCATGCCAGCCTTGATCTCCTGCGGCGCCGCGGCACGGACACGCAGAATCCGGCCCGCAAAACCGCAGCGGCGTGCAATGGCTGCCTCCTCGTTACTTCCTACGCCGACGAAGGGAACGCCTAGGCGAACAAGGGAAGGGAGCAAAAGGTCAGCTCCGTGTCCGTAGGCATGGGACTTGACCACTGCGCACAGGAGCGCCCGGTTATCGATCATGGACAGGAGGTTCCGGACGTTTGACTCGAAAGCTGCGGCGTCAATCTCCAGCCAGCTGCCGGCGTCGAGGGCCGAACTGCGCACGCGTTGTATCAGGTCTTGTGAATTCATGGATTATCCGTTGAACAGCTTCTCGGCCGGGGACGAAAGTCCCCGGTAGGCGATAGTTGATGACGGCGTTAGGACACTTGGTTTGCGCGCGCCTTGCGTCCGTACTTGAAGTAGAAGAAGGCGTAGCAGGCGCCAACAAAAGTAACTCCGAAATAGAGGGCTGCTACCTGGTTCGGGTCATAAGCGATGCCGATCAGCGAAATAAGGCAGAGCGAAAAGGCCAGGATCGGCACAAGCGGGAACAGCGGTGCCTTGTAGGGAAGGGCGGCGACATCGCCGCCGTTCTTGACGAAGGATCTCCTGTGGAAGAAGTGCGAGGCGGTGATGGACATCCAGACCCCGACGACGGCGAAACCTGCCACTGAAACAAGAGCCAGGTAGACCGTTTCGGGCGCAACGACACTGCTGATGAGCGACGCAAGGCCTCCGAGCATGCTGACTGAAAGCGCGATTATGGGGATACCGCCTCGGGTCAGTTTCTTCAGCGCCCGGGGGGCGTGCCCCTCGTCGGCAAGGGAGTAGAGCATCCGTGCGCAGGAGAAGAGGCCGCTGTTTCCAGCGGAGAGGAGTGCGGTGATGATGACGAAGTTCATGATGTCGGAGGCAAAGGGAATGCCTATGGATGAGAAGACAGTCACGAACGGGCTTTCATCCAGGCCGACCTGATCGAAGGGGATGGTAGCCGCGATGACAGCGATTGCCCCGACGAAGAAGATCAGCAGGCGGATGACTGTGCTGCGCATCGCCTTGGGGATGCTGGTGGCGGGGTCAGCTGTTTCGCCCGCTGCCACACCGATGAGTTCCGAGCCGGAGAAGGCGTAGAACACTGCAAGTGCAGTGACGAGAACGCCGCTGAAACCGTTGGGGAAGAGACCGCTGGAGGTGTTGAAGTTCTCAAACATGAACGGGTGGCTGCCCGCCTCGCTGAGCGGGTGGATGCCGAACAGCGCCGCGCCACCAAGAACGATGAGGACCACGATGGCACCGACTTTGACGATGGCAAACCAGAACTCGGACTCGCCGAAGAACTTCGAGGAAACTGCATTGAAGCCGAAGAGGACCGAGGCGAAGATGACGCACCAGACCCAGACGTCAACATCCGGGAACCAGCGCTGCATGAGGAGACCGGAGGCAGTGAACTCCGATCCGATGGCCACTGCCCAGCAGAGCCAGTAGAGCCAGGCCGTGGCGAACCCGGTGGCCGGCCCGATCGACCTCGCCGCGTAAATATGGAAGGCGCCTGAGACCGGATAAGCGATGGCAAGCTCGCCGAGGCAGGCCATCACCAGGTACACAACAAAGGCGCCGATCAGATAGGCGATGACCGCCCCGAGCGGTCCGGCTTGGGAAATGGTGTAGCCCGAGCTCAGGAACAGCCCTGAGCCGATCACCCCGCCCATGGCGATCATGACCAGATGGCGTGCCCCCATGGACCGCCGGAGCCCGGAGTCGGTCGACGGGGGAATCGTGGGCTGTGGGTCTAGCTGGACAGGTGATGAGGGTTCCATGGTTTCTCCCAGGTGAGTGGATAGGTCTGATGCGAAAGATGCGCACATCGCCCCGGCATGGGGGACAGGGCGCCTCGGGCTGTGCAGTGGCGGTAGTGATGAAAGTAACACGAAAACGGCGTTTGGGTCATTAAAAACATTTCAACATGCTTATGTTGCACCTAAGTTACCTCGAGGCGCTGCTGTCGAATCGGCAGACAGATGGTCAGTTCGCCCTGTTTTTCAGTCACAATGACATGCACTGACGGACATGGAATGCGGTGAGCATTGGAGGACCGATGTAACTGACTGAAGGAGCACCATGACCACCTATGACATTGCGCTGATCGGCTTCGGCGGCGTCAACAGGACGCTGGCCGAACTGGTCGCAACACGCGGTGACACACTTCGTTCCGAGCTGGGCTTCGGCCTGCGTGTCGTGGCCATCACCGACCTGCGCCTCGGCTCGCTGGTCCAGCCCGAGGGGATCGACCTGGGCATCGCACTCAACTTGGACGGTGGAAGCGAAACCTTCGCCGCCCATGGCGGGTCCGCGGACACCAATAACGAATCAGTTATCCGTGACTGCACCGCCGACATCATCTGCGAGGCCACTTTCACGAATCCCGACGACGGCGAGCCAGCAGTTTCGCACGTACGCTGGGCCCTCGAATCCGGCAAGAGCGTCTGCACGACGAACAAGGGCCCGGTTGCCCTCCGCGGCGCCGAACTGACTGCCCTGGCCGAACAGAACGGCGTGCACTTCGAGTTCGAGGGTGCCGTCATGAGCGGCACTCCCGTCATCCGCCTGGCCAAGAAAATGTTCGCGGGGCTGAAGCTGAACGGGTTCGAAGGCATCCTCAACGGCACCAGCAACTATGTGCTCGGGCGGATGGAATCCGGACTGGACTTCGAAGAGGCCATCAGCGAGGCACAGGAACGCGGCTACGCCGAAGCCAATCCCGCAGCAGACATCGAGGGATACGACGTTCAGCTCAAGGTACTTATCCTCGCCAACGAGCTGCTCGACGCAGGCATCGAACTAAAGGACGTTCAGCGGGAGGGGATTTCGACTGTGACGCCGGAGAATATCCAGAAGGCAACCCGCGAGGGACGCCGCTGGAAGCTCGTGGGTTCAGCGCGGCGGAACCCGGACGGGTCAGTGACCGCAGGCGTCTCCCCCGTAGCGCTCCCCCTCGGCCATGGGCTGGCCGGGGTTTCCGGCGCAACCAATGCCGTGTCCTTCGACACCGACCTTCTGGGCCCGGTAACCGTCTCCGGGCCGGGAGCCGGCCGTGTGGAGACCGCCTATGCCCTGCTCTCCGACATCATCGCAATGCACGCAGCCAGGACGGAAGTAGCCGCAAATGTCTGAATCCACGCTGTGCTCGACGGAAACGGCGCTGCCGCAGTTCCGCGACGTGTTGAGCCCCTACGACGGCAGAGTGGTCGGCGCGGTTTCGCTGACCGAGGCCACCGCCGGCAAAGCCGTGATCGAAACGGCCCGCGTCGGCGCCCGGAAGGCACGGGCACTGTCCCGCAACGCACGCGGGAAGATACTGGACGGCGCCGCAACGGAGATCGAGCAGCGCAACGAGGAGTTCGCGCAAACGATTGTGTCCGAGGCCGGGAAAACGATCCGCCAGGCACGGAAGGAAGTACTGCGTGCGGTCAACACGCTCCGCCTCTCGGCTGCCGAAGCACGCCGGAACGCCGGCGAAGTCATACCCTTTGACTCGTACGAGGGCTCAGAGGACCGCACCGGATGGTACTCCCGCGAACCACTGGGAATCATTGCCGCGATCACTCCTTTCAACGATCCCCTGAACCTGGTGGCACACAAGATCGGCCCGGCAATCGCCGGAGGAAACGCCGTGATTCTCAAACCCTCTGCACTGACTCCCCTATCAGCCCAGCTGCTCACGGACGCCCTCGTGAGCTCCGGGCTCCCGGAAGAGGCCCTCACGATTGTTCATGGCGACCGGGATGTGGCCGAAACTCTTATTCGGTCCCGGGACGTACGAATGGTGTCCTTCACCGGGGGGTTCTCCACTGGTGAGAGTATCGCCCGCACCGCGGGCCTGAAGAAGCTCTCCATGGATCTTGGCGGCAATGCAGCCGTGATAGTCCTGGACGACGCCCACATCGAGAACGCCGTGGAATCCTGCGTCTCCGGAGCGTTTTGGGCCGCAGGCCAGAATTGCGTGGGGGTGCAGCGGATCCTGGTAGCCGCCCCAGTGTACGGCGCTTTCCGACAGCGTTTCCTGGCGGCAACGGCACAGTTGGTTACCGGAGATCCATCGGATGAACGGACCGACGTCGGACCCATGATCAGCCCCACAGCATTACAGGAGCTCCAGACCAAGCTGGACGGGGCCCTCGACGACGGCGCTGTCCTGCTCTCAGGCAATATCACGGACGGCAATGTGCTTCAGCCGACCGTCCTGGAAGCCGTCCCGGCGGAAAGCAGCCTGTGGAGGGAGGAGGTCTTCGGCCCTGTGGTCATGCTTCGTAAATTCAACACCTTCGAAGAGGCCATCGACGTCGCCAATGCCATCGAGTTCAGCCTTCATGCAGGTATATTCACCGACTCCCTGGCCAAGGCCATGGACGCAGCCCGCCAGCTCGAGGCAGGCGGCGTCATGATCAATGATTCCTCTGACTACCGCTTCGACGGCATGCCGTTCGGCGGGGCCAAGTACGGGAGCATGGGCAGGGAAGGCGTCCATTTCGCGTATGAGGAGATGACCCAGCCCAAAGTCATCTGCATCAAGAACTGATCGAAATGGAGGGGCGCCGCCGGGTCCTGCGCCCCTCCAGCTCCCTCGGAGCGGCCCGCTGCTACGCCACACCCAAACTTCCACTCAGAGAACGGAAAACCATGACCACCCGCATCGAGACGGATTCGCTAGGGGACGTACCTGTACCGGCCACAGCCTACTGGGGAGCACACACCGCCCGGGCCTTGGAAAACTTCACCATCAGCGGGACACCTGTCTCCCGCCACCCGCATCTGGTGCGTTCCCTGGCCATGATCAAGAACGCTGCGGCGCAGGCCAACTGCGAACTTGGTATCCTCAACCCGCGGGAAGCCACGGCGATCCGCGAAGCGTGCCTGGAAATCCAGGACGGAAATCACCACGAACAGTTCTGCGTGGACGTCATTCAGGGCGGCGCCGGCACGAGCACGAACATGAACGCCAACGAGGTAATCGCGAACCTTGCGCTGGAAAAACTGGGCCACCGCCGCGGCGAATACCAGCACTTGCATCCCATTGATCACGTCAACCGGTGCCAATCCACCAATGACACCTATCCAACGGCGATCAAGCTGGCACTGATTTTCGCTACCGCAGAGCTTAACCGCGAGTTGGGCAAACTTGCCGAATCAGCCCGGAGCAAGGGCGCTGAATTCGCCGACGTTGTGAAGATGGGCAGAACCCAGCTTCAGGACGCCGTCCCGATGACCCTCGGGCAGGAGTTCAATGCCTTCGCAGCGATGCTGGAAGAGGACCGCTCCAGGCTTATGGAATCCACAGCGCTGATGCTCGAGTGCAGTCTGGGCGCCACCGCCATCGGGACCGGTATCACTGCCGAACCCAGGTATCAGCAACTCGTACTTCGGGCGCTGTCCGAGATCTCCGGCGTTCCGGTCTTTCCGGCCGCTGATCTCATCGAAGCGACCTCCGACGTTGGCGTTTTCATGCACATGTCGGGCATGCTGAAACGCACGGCCATCAAGCTCTCCAAAATCAGCAGCGACCTCCGGCTGCTGTCGAGCGGGCCACAGAACGGCTTTGGCGAGATCATCCTGCCCCCGCGCCAAGCCGGGTCATCAATCATGCCGGGAAAGGTCAACCCGGTCATTCCGGAGACCATGAATCAGATTGCCTTCGCTGTCGCCGGAGCTGACACCACAGTGACGATGGCTGCAGACAACGGGCAACTCCAGCTCAATGCCTTCGAACCTGTCATTGCCCATGTCCTTCTGCAGAGCATTTCATGGCTCGAACAAGGATCACGCGCACTTCGTCGATACTGCATGGAGGGCATTGAAGCGAACACCGGACGCCTCGCCCGCCAGACGGCAGTCTCGGTGGGTCTTGCAACGGCCCTAATACCGGCCATCGGGTATGCCGCCGCAGCAGCGGTGGCTAAGGAAGCCCACCAGGACGGGTCAACCATTCTGGACATCGTCACCAGAAGGAACCTATTGGACCGGGACACAGCTCAGTTACTGCTTGAATCCGCAGTGCTGCCCGTCAGAAGTGCGGACATGTCCGGGGCCTGATCACATTTACTCCGTGGCGCGGGCCCCTCCGGTTCCCCGCCTGATGTAACTGGAAAGCGTCATGGCCGTCACCGTGTCCGTGACTCCGGGAATGGCCGCGATCTGCTCCCAGATCTCCTGAACCCTCTCCAGCGACCGTGCCTCGACCCTCACCAGAAGATCAAAGTCACCGCTCACTACATCGCACAGAACCACTTCCGGAATCGACCGCAACACGGAGATGACGTCCGCCCCCCGCACCCGGTCCTTCCGGTAAACCATCAGGAAGGCGGACACAGGGCCCTGGCCTGGAGGGCCGGCAACAATTGTGTACCCCTGGATGTACCCCTGCCGCTCCATCCGTTCGATCCGCTGGCGCACAGCATTCCTCGACAGGAGGACTTTGGTCGCCAGCTCTGCATGGCTCATGCGAGCGTTCTTCGTGAGCTCCGCAAGAATCCTCTGATCTATCTGATCAAGACTCACCCGATCCATGCCTACCCTTCACAGCAATAATCCTCCGGACCCAACCGGAACGGAACCAACTTCAAGACCGAAAGCCCTTGAAAAAATGACACTTCTGCACCAGGTCCGGCCCTCTCTCACTGGCATTAGCTGCATCTTGTTCGACATGGACGGGACGCTCCTGGATTCAGCACCCGGCGTTACAGCAAGTGCTGCCCAAGCCTTGGCAGCGGTGGGCGCGCCAGTGCCCGCGATGGAAAAACTGCGCCGATTCGTCGGCCCGCCGATGATCGAATCCTTCAGAACAGTCTCACGACTGGACGAAAAAACCGCCCAAAAGGCCCTCCAACACTACCGCAATGCATACGCCGATCACGGGGCTGAACAGTCCAGCCCATACGACGGGATTATGGACCTGCTCAAACACCTGCACTTGGCCGGAATTCCAATGGCTGTCGCCACTTCCAAGGTGGAAGACCAGGCAAAAAGGCTCGCACGAAGGTTTGGAATGAAAGGCTACTTCATCAACGTATGCGGTGCGTCGGACTCCGAAGGAAGAGCGAGCAAGGCTGAGGTCATCGCCGAATTGTTGCACCGGCTCCAGTCCGAAGGCGTGGACATCTCCAACCCCGCAATGGTCGGAGACCGAAGCTACGACGTTGCGGGAGCAGCCGAACACGGAATCCCTACGATATTCGCACTCTGGGGCTACGGGGAGGTCGAAGAAGGGTCGCATGCGGCCGCCGTTGCCCCCTCCCCCGCGGCCCTGCTGCCGTTGATCCTGAACAACAGCCTTCGGTCAGCCGCCCAGCATGACAGTCCCCCCGTGCGATGAGTCCACGAATGCGACCAGCAGGCATTCACAACCCGCCCTTTGCTAGAGACTGCGGTTGGCCCCAGATCTAATCCATTGCCTGAGGTTTGCCGCTTAAGCCGGTCCCCCACGGCGACACCGTCAGCCCGCTCCCGCGGCGCGAGATATTCCATACATGTGAATCGCAGCGATAAATGGCGGCGTTTCAGTAAATGTCACCCGGCAGCCCTTGATCCTCCACCGGGCTGGGCGTGCTCATGTTCGACGGGACGTCGCGGCGGGAGGCTGTCGAGTATGCCACGCTGGGCCCCGAGCACGAGGACTACCTGCGAGTCAGATCGCGCACCGATGGGTTTCCCGCGCCGCGCCCGATCTATACCCTGGAGACCGACTGACGGAAGGCTGGCGCCGTGCGGAAACTGATCTACGGCATGAATCTGACCCTGGACGGCTACATCGCCGCGGCCGGCGACGACATTGGCTGGGGCGGGCCGAGCGACGAATTGTTCCAGTGGTGGCTCGACCAGGAGCGGGCGAGCGGACTGTCGCTGTACGGGCGCAAGCTCTGGGAGACCATGAGCTCCTACTAGCCCACTGGCGACCAGCAGCCCAACGCCACCCCGGCGGAGATCGAGTTCGCGCGGAACTGGCGGGACACGCCGAAGGTGGTGTTCTCCTCGACGATCGACAGGGTCGACTGGAACACCCGCCTGGTCAGCGGCGACGCGATCGCCGAGATCACCCGGCTCAAGGCCGGGGACGGCGGCCCGACGAGCGTCGGCGGCGCAACGCTCGCCGGGGCGGCCATGCGGGCCGGGCTGATCGACGAGTACGCGCTGGCCACCCATCCGGTCCTGGTCGGCGGCGGCACTCCGTTCTTCACCGCGCTGGACAGCTGGGTGAACCTGGACCTGGTGGAGACGCGGACGTTTCCCGGCGGCGTGGTCCTGACCAGGTACGAGACGAGGCGCTGAGCGCAATTCCTCCGGGCGGTGGGGGGAATAGATCCACCGCCCGCGGGCGACCGAACGCCCCGTGCGGGACGCCATCGGTGTCGGTTACCGGTCCGTCGACACCCCTCGCTTCCGCGGCGGCCAAGGGTCCCCGGTACCGGAAATGGGAAAGCCCCTCAGGTGAGGGGCTTTCCAGGAATTTGACAGTAGGTTGGCGGTCTTGGTCAGCGGTGATGCGCGCCTCCTCCCGGGGCGTTGTGTGCCCCTGCCAGAATTCGATACTGCAAGACATTAATAGCTGATCAGCGGATCGTCCAGCCGCAGGCCGGGGTGTCTTAAGGGCCGGTCCTTCTGGCCGGGAGCATGCTTCGCCAATCGAACAGCGTATGGTGCGGGACTCCTCGAGGCCCGACCCTGTATTACCGGGCGGCCATCTGAGGGCTCGCGCGCTTGGGGTCGGATTTCGGCAGTGCACCAACCGTGTTGGTTGGCGCGATCGCCAGAACCGCGAGAGCCACGGCAATGATGCCAAGCCCTACCCAGCCAACAGTGCTGAGGCGTTCACCGACGATGGCCACGGCCAGGACCGCGGCAATGGCCGGCTCACTCAGGGTGATCGTGGTTGCGGTGCTGGCAGTGACGCGCTCCAGACCATATCCGAAGAGCAAGTAGCCCAGAAACATCGGGATTAGAGCCATGTAGGTTGCGACGGCGAACGCATGCGAGCTCGCGATCAGCGGCGCGCCGGTCAGAAGCAGGACCGGCACAAGCAGAATGCCGCCGGCCCCGAACACTGCCCCCATCGAGGCGGCGCGACTAATGCCGCGGCTCATGAGGCGTTGGGCGCACCACGAATATGTTGCGTACGTGGCGCCAGCGACCAGACCGAGCCCGATGCCGGCAAGCGTCGAACCGACATCGCCGGGGTCGTGGGCCATCTTGGAAAGACACAGCAAGGTGCTGCCAGTTACGCCAAGCCCGGCGGCCAGCATCCACCACCGGCTGAGCGGGGTGCGTTGGACGAACCATTCCAGCACACCGGAAGCCAGCGGTGCCGAGGCCAGGGACACGACGGTGCCGAGCGCCACCCCGGCCAGGTGCATCGAGCTGTAGAACGCCAATGGGTAGATCGCCACCGCCACCGCGCCCAGAGCGGTCAAGGGCAGGTTGGCGCGTAGTTGCCTGCGGCTGGCGCGTAGCGCAGGGATCGCGATGAGAGCCTGTAAGACGCCGCCGATCCCCAGGGCGGCGGCTCCGATCGCCAGCGGGCCGGCACCGGGCGCGAATGTTGCGGCGGTACCCGTGGTGCCCCACAGCATTGAGGTGATGGTGATCGCCGCGATGGCGATCAACCTCTCGCGCCTCACGGCGTATCCACCAGCGAGGCGGCGATCGCGCGGGCATGGACCAAGCGCTCCACAGAGCCCTCCAGGCCGGCGCGGGCTACTGCACCTTCGAGCACGAACGCCAACTGCTCGGCGAGTTCTGCGGCCCGATCGGCGTCGACGATCCCGGCCAGACCAGCGGCAAGGATCGCCTCGACCTGTTCCTTGTGCTCGCGGACCGCCACCCGCCCGGGCGCGCCCGCAGGCAGCTCGGCGGCTGCGTTGAGCAGCCCGCACCCGCGAAACCCGTGGACGTAGGCGGCGCCGGCATGGTCGATATACGCATCGAACACCGCCAACACCCGATCGCGCGAAGTCTGTGCATTGACGACGCGCAGCTCGTACAGCCCCAGCCACTCCTGGTGGCGTTCCCGGATATAAGCGAGCACCAGATCGTCCTTGGACGCGAAGTTGTTGTACAGGCTCTTCCGCGCCACACCCGCCCTCTCGGTGATCGCATCAATCCCGGTAGCGGCCATCCCATGCGCATAGAACAACTCAGCGGCGGCCGTCATCAACCGATCACGCGCCGGCCGCTCCCGGCCCACACCATCACCCACAACATCACGCCCTTAAGTAGGTAGCCCAGTCTACCTACTTAAGACGAAGAACACCATACTGATCCGCCACGAAAGGGGAATGCCCGTTCTCGACAGATCGAAACTGGTGTGCGCCGCGCCGCCGGCGCACCCCGAACAATTCACCAGGACTCATTTGCGCGCTTCGCAAACGACCGGTCACAAGACAGTGTCGCGCCGGCATCCTGACTCGCCGCGCCGTTTCTCATGAGTCGTGTCAGCGAACTGTGTATAGGAATCGGCGTTTGCGCGGCTGGCCAAGTGTGACTTTTCGGTGGGAATGGCGGTTTTTTCACAGCCCGGTTTGGCGGTTTGGCTGAGGCCGAACGGTGTGCGGGAAACGACCCTTATCGGGCAGGCCGTGGAACGGGCAAACGGACTAAGCGGAGCGAAGGGAACTCTAAGCGGGCAGGAGGGCGGTCCGGGCGCTATCGATATACTCGCTGGATGCGGATCCGCCCAATAGATCTCGTCGACGTGCTGGTCTATCTCGTGGTGCTGGGAGCGTTCATCCAGCTGTTTCCCGACGTCATATCCGAAACATTCCTGTTGGCGCTCTTGACGGCGATCCTACTGAAGGTCGTCCTTGAAGTCGTGCTGTGGGCGAAGAAGAAAATCGTTGCGCGGATCCGGTCGGCTGATACTCGGCGGGTTCGTATCGTCAGCGCGATCACCCTGTTGCTGGTGCTGCCGGGGAGCAAGTTCATGGTGCTCGGACTGGTTGACCTGGTATTCGGCGACGCTGTCCGTCTCGGCGGCTTCTTTCAAGTGACTGCACTGATCATCGTTCTGATGCTCGCGCGAGGCGGCGTGCGATGGGTGTTCAGGCGGCCGTTGGGCAATCCGTAAGGACGTCCTGTCCTCGACTTCTGCAACTGCCCCGCCTGACCGCCCGCTGCACGATCGGCTAACGGGGCGGCCGGGGTGACATTTAGCGCTGTGAAAACGCCGCCACTTACCGCTGCGGTTCACAGTCGTTTTTCGGAGGCTTGCCATGGGCGGGTCAGAAACAACGGTCGTTATTGACTTGGGGGGAAGAGCGAAGCCGGGTGCAGTTCTCACCCGGCTTCCCTCTTTCTGGTCTTGATCCCGCGTTCTAGCCCTCGGCTACCGCGGGGCCCCGCAATGCGTGGGGTAGCCCGCGCAGCATGGTTACTGGGTGCCGCCCCAAGGTTCGTCCTCGAGGTCCTTAGGTGCCGTGAGATCCATCTCGAGCAGCGGCACCACTTTGGACTTGGTGATGAAGCGGTGAGCCAGCCACAGGATGATGAAGACTGGCAACCCGATGTAGGAGGAAAGCACCTCCATGCCCCGCCCGGCAAGCACAGCCTCGTAGTTCTGTCCCGCGATTACCAGTATCAGCAGGGCGAAGGCCAGCAGTGGGCCAATGGGGAACAGGGACGCCTTGTACGGCAGGTCACTGACTTTGTTCCCCTGGGCCAGGAAGCCGCGCCTGAAGCGGTAGTGGGAGACCGCGATTCCCGCCCAGACGATGAAGCCGCATAGGCCTGACATGTTCAGCAGCCAGGAGTAAGCTGCGCCCTGACCGACGATCGCGGAGAGGAACCCGAAGAGTCCCACGGCCGCGGTGGCCAGCAACGCCGGAATCGGCACGCCACGCGCATTGGTTCGGCCGAAGATCTTCGGTGCCATGCCGTCATGGGCCATGGCGTAAAGCATCCGGGTGGAGGCATATAGTCCCGAGTTGCCCGCAGACAGGATTGCGGTCAAGATCACGGCGTTCATCAAGGCCGCTGCGAAGGCAATTCCGGCGCGCGAGAAGACGAGGGTAAACGGCGATGTTGCAATATCGGACTCGCCGGAAGCCAGCAGGCTCGGATCGGTGAACGGGATCAGGCAGCCGATGATGAAAATGGCACCAATGTAGAAGAGCATGATGCGCCAGAAGACAGTGCGGATAGCCTTCGGCACTTCGCGGCGCGGGTTCTTGGCTTCGCCTGCGGCGACTCCCACGAGTTCGGTGCCCTGGAACGAGAACCCGGCAACCATGAAGACCGAGATGATCGAGACCCATCCCCCGTGGAACACGTCATCGCGGTTTTCCCAGTTGCTCAGTCCCGAAGAGTTATCCCCGAGGATGCCGAAAATCATCAGCACGCCGGCGATCAGGAAGAGCACCACTGCGCTGACCTTGATCAGGGAGAGCCAAAACTCCGACTCTCCGAAGGACTTCGCCGAGAGGGCATTGAGCCCGGTCAGCACCAGCAGGAATAACCCAGCCCACATCCATCCTGGGACCCCCGGGAACCAGAAGTCCATGATGATTCCGGCCGCGACCAGCTCGGCGGCCACGGTGATGGCCCAGTTGAACCAATAGTTCCAGCCGATCGCGAACCCAAAGGACGGGGACACGAAACGGGTGGCAAAGGACTGGAAGGATCCGGCGACCGGAATTTTGGCCGCCATCTCGCCCAGTGACTGCATCAACAGGAATACCATCAGCCCGACCAGCGCGTAGGCGACCAGCGCACCGCCGGGACCCGCCTGGGAAATGGTGGCGCCCGAGGCCACGAACAGCCCGGTACCGATCGCACCGCCGATAGCGATCATCTGCAGATGGCGGCTGCTTAGCCCGCGTTTGAGTTCGTTGCCGGTTTCGCCCGAGGCGCGGACTGCCGCTGTCTCGGGGGATGAACCGCGTTGTGCCACTGCATCGGGTGTGATTTCTACGGATGTTTCACTGACTGGCGTCATGCAACACCACCAAGGTGCATCGCTGCCATCCGGCGTGAGTTCTTGGTGCCGGTGACGGCTCGACCGGTGCAGGCGTCTACGACTGCCGTGGCGAGCTGGTAGGAAAAAATGGTCCCGACAGGTCTCGCCTCCGCGGTGCTGTCTCCCGAGCTGAGGAAGAGTCCCGCACCGAAACACAGATCGGTTTCAGGGATGCGGGGAGCGATAGCCCGATCGTTTTTTTGCGTGTGGGAGCTAAGTCCCATGGTGCCTCCGAAAAGGTAGCTGCGGTGGATTTAAGCCTTCCGGAGCCCCCGGGCCGGGAAGGATGGTGATCAAGCTAACACACGTGAAGGAAGCGACCTTTGGCGTGGCGAATGTTGCACGTCCGACGGGTCAAGTACTTACGCATAGGCATGGGTTACCCGATTTGAGCGTAAGAGTTGCTGATTTGATTTCGCCGGGCGAGTAAGCAGCTCTGACGACCTGCTATGGCAGGCGGCCGGCGTTAGGCAAATGATGCCAGGGGTAAAGATGCACAAGAGGTGTCGGAGCATCTCGTCAAGCGGGGCGTGCACCTCGATGAACTTACCGGTTCGACCAGCAAGCGCCTCACAAACTCGCCCCGGAGGATGCCCTTTCTGCTTTGCAACGACCTGCCGCGTCGATAGGCGGCGAGTAAGGCCATCACACCCAACTTGTCGAGTTGGATATCCAGGGGCGGCCGCACGGGCCCCGCTGATCAGCAAACACTCTGGCCGTGCCGGGCGCAGAAGGAGCCGTCATCACGTAAACCAGGAAGATCGCCAGGAACCCGGGGCTGCCGCACTTCGTCCGCGAGCCGCCCGAACAACGCCGGAGCCCCCCGACAGATGAGCAACCGGTCAACGCTGTTGTCCCACTGGGAGTATCAGCGGGAATTTGAAGCAGAGACAGACGCAGCAGCGCCGGTGCGGTCTTACTGCCAAGGCATCCACTGATCGGCACGAGTGGCAGGAGCTGAACGTCGGATCATCCCGATAGTGCGGCTTCTTCAATCGTGATGCGCCGTTTATGGGATGTCCTAAAGACACCCGACCTTAAGGTCAGGCGCAGGCATAGCAGTGAAGAGACGGCACCGAGCAAAAGAATTTCTTATGCATGATGGAATAACCCTTCACGTATGCTTACGCAGTGCTAGCTTCTTCAGGGATCCCCTCAACGGAAGGAACGAGCATGTCCGTAATCGCAAACCCGGAAGTGACAACCACCCGGGCAGAAGACCTCAAGTCGCTCCCGGCATGGCAGGCTCTGAAGGCAGCCGTCATCGGACTGCAGCAGGTTCAAGTGCAGGACGGTTCCGTTCCGGAACCCGCTGACCATGACCAGGCCCGCCAGAATGTCGGCATCATTACTGACTCAATCAACGACCTGCGCCCCCACCTCCCCCACGACACGGACTACCTTGAACTGCTCGTGCAGGACTTCCAGCTGTGGGCGTCCGAGGGCTTCGTCGTACCGGATTTCCTCGACTCATTGGTGGCCTTCCACCCCGAGCAGTGGCGCATCGATGGGTTGGCGCACTTGGTTGTGTTCCCTATGTACACGCAGAACGGCAGCACCAACCGCTACTTCGAGGCCGTCCTCATCGAGGTCATTTGGCCTTCTTTCGTCGCTGAACTGGAGGCAGCAAACTACTCCAACAAGCTGTTCGTCCCCATCAGCTTCGTCGATTTCACGCCCGGCTATGACACGAACTCCGCGGTTCTCTTCCCCGAGAGCGTAGCGGTCCGGAGCACCCCCTCCTTCACTTGGGGAGGCATTTTCGCGGACCGCGAAGCTGCCCGGTTCCGTCGCGTCCTAAAAGCTGCTGCCGACATCACTTCCCTGGACCTGCCGGCTGACGCCGCGGAATTCATCGAAGACCAGCACCTCACGGAGAAGACCTTCGTGATGTGGGATCTGATCCATGACCGGACCCACATGCGCGGTGACCTGCCCTTTGACCCGTTCATGATCAAGCAGCGGATGCCGTATTTCCTGTACTCCCTGGAGGAGCTCCGCTGCGACCTGACCGCCTTCCGCGAATCAGTCCTCATCGAGCGGGACGAAACGGCTTCCGAGGACGCCCGCAAGCACGCCAAGCTGGTCCAGTACGCCGTGATCTTCGACCGCATTTTCCGCTTCGCGATTACCGGGAACCGGGTCCGTAACTACGACGCCGTGGGCGGCCAATTGCTGTTCGCCTGGATGCACCAGCACCGGGTCCTGCACTGGACCGATGGAAAGTTGAGCATCGACTGGAAGGACGTCGCCGGCGTGGTCGTCGAGCTGGGTCTCCGCATCGAGGAACTCTACTGGCGTTCAATCGACCGGCCGAAGACCGCACACTGGCTGGCTGCCTACGAGCTCGTCTCGGAAACCCTCACCCCCCACCCGGCCTCCGTGTGGGCCAAGGGACCGGAGGCCCTTCCGCTCGACGGCCCTCCCCGGGGTCTGACGGACCAGATCCTTGATGACGAATTCCCCCTGTCGATGTTCTACGAGGCACTGGAGAAGAAGATGTCCTCGGTCATTGAATCAACTGCCGGGATCACCGGTAAGAGGCCTGTGAAGACTGAGGGCGAGGCGGGCGCATGAGCCAGGACCTCTCGGGGCGTACGGTCGTCGTCGCCGGTTCGACAAGCGCTGCCGGCGTCGCGGTAGTCCGCACCCTCTCGCAAGCAGGGGCACGCGTGGCCGCCGTGGACATTCTTGAGGACCGAGTGCAGGAGCTCTCGGTAGCGTACGACAACGTCACGGGCTATGTCTGCAACCTCGCGGACCTGCAAGCCGTTGAGGACTTGGCGACGTCTGTCCGGAACGATCTGGGCCCCGTGGACGGCCTTATCCATCTTGTAGGAGGGTGGCGAGGCGGTACCGGCATTAAAGGCCAGGCGGATGAAGACTGGGACTTCCTGCACACCAGCGTCCTCACCACCCTGAGGAACACCAGCCGCGCGTTTTACCATGACTTGGCTACCTCCCCGGTGGGTCGCCTGGCCATCGTTTCCGCACAGTCCGCTTCCTCGCCGACAGCGGACGGCGCCGCCTATGCCGCCGTCAAGTCCGCCGCCGAGGCATGGACCCTGGCCGTGGCCGACGGATTCCGGCACCTGCAGGGAGGAACCGAAAGCCCCCTCTCCGCTCAGCACTCAGCCGCCCTGGTCTTCGTCGTCAAGGCTCTGGTCGATGACCGGATGCGCGCAGCCCAGCCGGAACGGAAATTTCCGGGCTTCACCGATGTCAGTGTCCTTGCCGACGCTGTACAGCGGATCTTCGATCTGGAGGCAGAACAGATCAACGGGCAGCGCTTGCCCCTCACGGCCGGCCAACTCGTGGGCGCACCGGCATAAGCGTCAGCGTTGATACCAAAGCAGGCGTCCCGCAGGTACTGGCGGGGCGCCTGCACGACCCGTCGCCACCATGCGCGCCTTCGTGCCCGGGATGGTCGAACGCCGGTGGGGACGCGTCGTGAATTTCGCGAGCATGGCCGGAAAAGACGGAAGCCCCAACTTGTCCATCTACTCCGAATCAAAAGCCGCAGTCATTGCCCTCACGAAATCGTCCGGCAAAGAACTCGCGACCACCGGCGTCCTAGTCAACGCCATCGCGCCCGCCGTGATCGCGACGCCAATGAACGACAACACATCATCAGAAGTGCTCGCCCGCATCACCAGCCTCATCCCCATGAAACGAGTGGGCAAAGCGGAGGAAGTCGCCGAACTGGTCGCCTGGCTCTCATCGGAAAAGGTCAGCTTCTCGACGGGAGCGGTCTACGACATCAGCGGCGGACGGGCCACATATTGATGGTGTAAAGCCCTGTTTAGGGCGGGCCTTGCCTGAGCCGACTGGTCTATTGCTAGCCCAGACGGCAATTTCCTTATTTGTTCTGCCCGCTCAAGCACGGCAAAGGTCTGCCCAGTTCGGTAGTGCCCCCTGTTCCGCTGCGGGGACTTTGCCCTGGTGTAGGCATCACCGGTCCAGCGCAGGGTTTCCTGATAAGGCTGCGTAGGGCTGGCGCACCATAGGACCCAGTCACGACTCGGCGAGGCACTCCCTGGCAGGGGTGTGCCTCGCCCCTGGCAATAGCGGTACGTGCGCCCGGCGGCCCGCCAACCGCCTTGCTAGCGACGCCGATGCGCCAGCATCAGTGGAGATTGCATGCGCTCTCAAGATCCATCGCGGGAACGTGGCCCCGGCGATGGACACCCGAAACTCCCCATCTCACGTCTTCGGGAACATTCAAATGAACGCGCGCATCTAACGGTCCTACTTGACAATGTTACTGAGTGCACTCAATATTGAGTAGTCTCATTTTTAGGCTACCGCACGTCATAGAGGAGCAGCACGCCATGAGGGCATTCGTCGTCACCAAGTACAAGGAGCCGCTGCGCGCAGCAGACGTCCCTGAGCCGACCGTCGGCGACCGCGATGTGCTGGTCCAGGTCCAGGCAGCTGGCCTCAACCAATTGGACGAAAAGATCCGCCTGGGTGAGTTCAAGCAGATCCTCCCGTACAAGCTCCAGCTGATCCTCGGCAACGATGTCGCCGGCACAGTCATCCGTGTCGGGGCGAAGGTGCGCGGCTTTAAGCCCGGTGACGAGGTCTATGCCCGCCCCGACAAGGACCGCATCGGCACGTTCGCCGAGCGCATCGCCGTCACCGAGGCCGACCTGGCACTGAAACCCGCATCGATCAGCATGGAGGAGGCCGGCTCGCTGCCGCTGGTTGCACTTACGGCGTGGCAGGCCCTCGTTGAGCAAGGCCACGTGCGGCCGGGGCAGAAAGTTCTCATTCACGCCGGGGCGGGCGGGGTCGGTTCGATCGCGATCCAACTCGCCAAGCACCTCGGCGCCACCGTCGCGACCACCGCCAGTGCCTCCAACGCCGACTTCGTGCGCGACCTCGGCGCGGACACTGTGATCGACTACCGTACGCAGGACTTCGAACAGCTCCTCGCCGGGTACGATCTGGTGCTCGACAGCCTCGGCGGGGAGAACCTCGTGAAGTCACTGCGCATCCTCAAGCCCGGCGGGAAGGCGATCGGAATCGCCGGTCCGCCGGACCCGGCGTTCGCGCGCAAATCCGGCCTGAACCCTGTGCTGCGCCTTGCCATCGCGGGGCTCAGCAGCAGGATCCGGCGGCAGGCGAAGAAGCTCGGCGTCAGCTACGAGTTCCTCTTCATGCGTGCCAGCGGCGACCAGTTGCGCCAGATCACCGCCCTGGTTGACGACGGCGTGCTGCGCCCGGTCGTTGGGGAGGTCTTCGACTTCGCCCAGACCCCACAGGCGCTCGAGTCGCTGGCCAAGGGCGGCCTCCGCGGCAAAGCCGTCGTCACCCTTCCCTCCTGAGCCGCCGGCAGCCATTCACCTCACAGACCACTCAGGAGGACTACCAGCATGAGCAGCACCGACACCCCGAACGGCTCCGTCGTCACCTCGTACGCGAAGGCCGCCACACGCTCCATCACCGCCGGTGGCGTCACCTACGCTTACCGACAGCTGGGGCCCAAGGCCGGCATCCCCGTCGTGTTCTTCGTGCACCTTGCCGCGACCCTGGACAACTGGGACCCCCGCATCATCGAGCCCATCGCGAAGAACCGCCACGTCATCACCTTCGACCAGCGCGGTGTCGGAGCCTCCACCGGGCAGGTTCCCGACAGCATCGAGGCGATGGCCGACGACGCCTACACCTTCATCAAGTCCCTCGGGTTCGACCAGGTCGACGTCTTCTCCTTCTCAATGGGCGGCATGATCGCCCAGGACCTGCTCCTCAAACATCCCGACCTTGTCCGCAAGCTCGTGCTGGCCGGTACCGGGCCGCGCGGCGGCAAGGACATGGACAAGGTCGTCAGCACGACCTACTGGGACATCCTCCGCGCGACCCTGACGCGCGCGAACCCGAAGGAGTTCCTGTTCTTTAACCGCAACGCGACCGGCAAGCCGGCCGCGAAGGCGTTCATCAAGCGCCTGCAGGAGCGCACTGTCGGCCGCGACAAGCCGATCAGCACCAAAGCCTTCCAGACGCAGCTGAAGGCAATCCGGAAGTTCGGCCGCTCCGCGCCGTCGGACCTGTCAAGGCTCACCCACCCCACCCTCATCGCCAACGGCGACAACGACCGCATGGTGCCCTCGGTCCTGTCCGGGGACTTGCACCGGCGCATCAAGGGATCCGAGCTGATCATCTACCCCGACTCGGGCCACGGGGGAATCTTCCAGTTCCACGACCGGTTCTCCCCCGTCGCCGTAGAATTCCTCGCCCACTGACCAGCACGTACCTGACAAGATCCCGCCAACAGAGCAGAGAGGTACTGTGGCTCTGCCCGCCCGTGAATACGGGCGGGCACAGCCATTGGCGTGGGGCCTCGTCGCGCTGGCCAGCTCGAAAAGGGCCCGCACAAACGCGTCAGCAGGGTGATCAAACGTATCGCCACCCCTGACGCGGCCCCTGGCTCGTGACTACCCCGGCGTGTCAGGCCACCCCCGGATCCACCGTTGTTCAGACACTCCCCACGGCAGGGGTGGTGCCACCGCGCCCACTTTTGGTGAACGCGGTGGCGCCGGTTGTTCGCTTACGCGTTCGTCGCCGCCAACTGCGGGTAGACAGCTTCGAGGGGTGCGCTGAGTCCGGCCTTGAGCTGGACAGACGTGTCGTCGGCGAGGACCTCGTACTGCCCTGCCTCGGTGGCGTCGAACACGGTGCGCACCAGTACGGCCGGGTCGAGCTTCGGGTCGGTGGCGTGCGCGGCCATCGCGGTGTCGACGTATGCGACGTGGACGCCGACGACGTGCACGCCGGCGGGGGCGAGTTCGAGGCGGAGGGAGTTGGTCGCGGACCAGAGGGCGGCCTTGGTGGCGCTGTAGATGCCGGCGACGGCGTACCAGCTCAGGGCCGAGTGGATGTCGATGATCATCGCTCCGTCCTTTGCCGACAGGACCGGAGCGAACGCGCGGGCTACGAAGAGCGGACCGAGGAAGTTCGTCTCGACGTTCCTGCGGATCTCCTCGTCCGTGTGGGTGAGGATCCCGGGGCTGGAGACCGACGCGCCGGCGTTGTTGATCAGCACGGTCACATCCGGTGCCGCCTCGACCGCTGCCTGGATGGAGGCCGGGTCGGTGATGTCCAAGGCGAGCGGAACGATGCGCTCGTCGTTCCAAGTGCGGGGTGTGCGGGCGGAGGCATAAACCTTTGCAGCTCCCCTGGCGAGGGCTTCGTGCACGAACTGCGTGCCGATTCCGCCGTTGGCTCCGGTGATGAGGACGACAGCTCCGTTGAGTGAGGGCATGGCTGTTTCTTCTTTCTGAGGGGTGTGGGTTGGGTGAAGTCGGTGGCGTGCGACCTGCGGCAGACGATTAGGCGTGCGCCAGGGCGGGGTAGTCGGTGTACCCGGCCGCGCCGCCGCCGTACAGGGTTGCCGGGTCCAACTCGTTCAGCGGCGCGCCGGCGCGCAGGCGCTGAACAATGTCGGGGTTTGCCAGGGCGAATCGGCCCAGCGGCGCGATGTCCGCGAGCCCGGCGTCGATGTCGTCGGCGATCTGCTCGCGGTCGCGCCCGTACCGGACGACGAGGATGGCAGCAGGCCACGTGTCGCGGAAAGACCGAAGCAGATCGTCGTCACCGAGGTGGTGCACGTGCAGGTACGCAAGGTTCAGGGTGGCGAGTTCGCCGACCAGGTGGCGGTACTGTGTCCGGACGTCCGCGGGGTCTCCTTCGTTGATTCCGCCCAGCGGGAACGCCGGTGAGATGCGGATGCCGGTCCGGTCTGCCCCGATCTCCTCGGCCACCGCGCGGGCGACCGCGACGACGAACCGGGACCGATTCTCCACGGATCCGCCGTATTCGTCCGTGCGGTGGTTCGAGTTTGGCGAGAGGAACTGGTGGAGCAGGTACCCGTTCGCGCTGTGGATCTCCACCCCGTCCGCTCCCGCTGCGATAGCGGAGGCTGCGGCGTGGCGGAACCCGGCGATGGTGGCCTGGATGTCTTCGGCAGTCAGCTCACGCGGCACCGGCGTCGTCTGCGGGCCCGTTGGAGTGAACATGTCCTGCTCGGCCGAGATCGCCGATGGGCCAACGGGCTGACGGTGGTGCGGGGTGTTATCCGGGTGCGACATCCGGCCGACGTGCATCAGTTGGATGAACAGGGCTCCGCCGCCTGAGTGCACCGTGTCGGCGATCTTTCGCCATCCCTCGATGTGTTCGGGAGTGTAGATGCCGGGGGTGTTCAGGTAGCCCTGGCCGTCCTCGGACGGCTGTGTGCCCTCGGTGATGATCAGCCCGAGCGAGGCGCGTTGGCAGTAGTACTCCGCGGCCAGTTCCCCGGGGGTGCCGTCAGGGTTTGCGCGGCTCCGGGTCAGCGGTGCCAGCGCGAGCCGGTGCGGCAGCTCCACATTGCCGAGGGTGAAGGGTTGCCAGAGGGAGGAAGTCATGTGTGCGGTCCTTTGCGTCGCGGGGTAATAGCGCCACCACTGTGCCGGGCGGAACACTGGGGTTCGGCCCTTGCGTGGGAGAATGAACGAAGGAACATTCGAACCCACACAGTAGTGACTACACTCATAACTGAGTGCAGTCAGAATATATTCCGGAGGATCCATCATCATGTCTCTCGCCTCCCAGCCGGTCGGACGGCGCGAGCGGAACAAGCAGCAGAAGATGGACCGCATCACGGCCGCGGCCAGCGAACTGTTGGCCGAACACGGCATCGAGGACGTCACGACCCAGCAGATCGCCGACAAGGCGGACATCGGCACCGGGACCCTTTTCCTTTACGCGAAGACCAAAGGCGAACTCCTCCTCCTCGTGCAGAACGCCCACTACGCCGAAGCGCTTCAGCAAGGTCGGGCTGATGCCGAAACCACCCCGGATATCCTCGATGCGGTGCTGGCAATCGTACGGCCGATCGTGGAATGCAACCGCGTCCAGGTCGACAACGGACGCACGTACCTGCGGGAAATGGTCTTCGGTGATCCCGCGGAGCCCCGTCACGCTGAGGCCCTCTCCATCGTCGCGCAGACCGAGGAGGCCATCGCTGCCGTCCTGGGCAGGCACGAGCTGGTCAGCGCTGGTGATGCCGCTACGACGGCACACATCGTCACCGCCATCATGTTCCTCAGCATGGCAGCGACCGTGAACGCCGCATTGAGCATCGACGAGATTGTTCAGGACATCCGGACCCAGGTCGGTGTACTGCTGCCTCACTGACCTGGGCCCAGATTTGAGGCGGCCGCCGGCATTCGTGGATCGGCAGGCGCAAATCGTCAACGACCTTGTCGCCGGACCATTATCCGACCAGTGCTATCCCCTATGCCGTTGCCCCCGGCCCGACGGTGACTAACATCGAGGCCCGGTTCGGTTCCGAACTCGGCGCGCAGCGCGTGCGGACCGCGATGGCGGTGATGCCGGAGGCTGCGGAAGCCGACGCGCTGGCCGCATCCATCACGTTCCTACTCAGCGACGACTGCGTGAACCTAAACGTGGTTCTGGTGGTCTGCTTGCTAGTGATGGGCCGCTCACAGAGTGCGCCAAGGCAGCGAGCGTGTGGGAAATTTCGTTGTTCGACAACGCCGGTTGGCGAGCGGATACTGAAGAACCATGAAGCCCACCCAAAGCGGGTTGCGCATCCAGCTTCTCGGCTCGTTCATCGTGTACGTCAACGGGAACGCCGTCGAGAACAGCCACTGGCGGCTGCAGAAGGCAAAGTCCGTGGTGGCGATGCTGGCGTTGGCGCGTGGTCAGCGTAACCGTCGCGAGCAGGTACTGGACCGCCTGTGGCCCGACATGGAGCCGGTGGCCGCCGCACGGAATCTGCATCAGACCCTGTACGTCGCTCGCCGTACGCTCGCTAGCGCTGGAGCCGGCAGCGACGGGCTGCTCGTCATCCGCGGTGAAGTGGTCGTGCTGGATGACACTGGCCCGGTCGATGTCGATGTCCTGCAGTTCGAGCGTTCGGCCGTGGCAGCGTTGGCTGCAGGTGTCGAGGCAAGCCTGCGCGATGCGGCCGACTTGTACAGGGGTGATCTTATGCCGGAGCTGCCGGATGCGGATTGGCTGACGACACGCCGCGATGAGCTCCGGGAAATCCATCGCGAGGTACTGGTGAAACTGGCGTCCACGGTGGCGCAGCGTGCACCGGAGGAAGCGTTGGTCATCCTCACCCATGCGCTCGAATCCGATCCCATCCACGAGGGGGCCGTGCGCGCGCAGATGGTGGTGCTGGCTGGGATGGGCCGGCGGTCGGAAGCATTGGCACGATATGAGCGGCTGGTCGACGAACTCCTCGACGCGTTCGGGACCGACCCGGACACCCGGACGATGGGACTGTTTCGCGAGTTGTTGACCGGTTCGCCGCCCGAGGAGCGCCTCCACCAGCCCGCCGGCGTGACCGGCAAAGACGATGCCATCGGTTATCTGCCATCCCCGTTGACAAGCTTCATCGGGCGCGAGCGTGAGCTCGTGGACGTCGAGCGGCTGATGGGCCATGCTCGCCTGCTCACCCTCACCGGGGCTGGCGGCAGCGGCAAAACCAGACTGGCATTGGAGGCCGCGAAGACAGTTCGTCCTGAGTACGTGGACGGAGTCTGGTTCGTCGACCTCGCGGCCGTTGGGGAGTCGCTGCTGGTGGCCGATGCCGTAGCCGAGGTCCTCGGGTTGGATTCCGGCGCGGCATCAAGCCGCGTGCAAGCGCTGGTCGACCAACTGCGGCGACGCTCGCTGCTCCTCGTGCTGGACAACTGCGAACACCTGCTCGCGGCCTGTGCGCAACTCGTCGTCGCGTTACTCGACGGATCCCCTGGGGTTAAAGTGCTGGCCACCAGCCGGGAGCCACTCCATGCCGACGGCGAGTACACCTACCGGGTGCCGTCATTGCCCCTGCCCTCGCCCCTGCGGACCGACGCTCTCGACCTGGCCGTGCTGGGCCGTCTGCCCTCTGTCCGGCTTTTCGTTGAGCGGGCAGCGCAGGTCCGGCCGGGTTTCGCGCTCGACGCCGACAACGCGCAGGGGGTCACAGAGTTGTGCCGGCGGCTCGACGGGATGCCGCTGGCCCTGGAATTGGCCGCGGCCAGAACCGCCGTACTCGAACCCGCCGAGATCGTCCAGAGATTGGGCGATGCTTTGTCCATGCTCGGCGGGGGAACCAGCGGCGTCACACGGCACCAGACGCTGCGTGGCACCTTGGAATGGAGCCACGCACTGCTCACCAAACCGGAGCAGGTTCTGCTGCGCCGGCTGTCTGTGTTCGCTGGTGGTTTCACGCTCGACGCTGTGGTGGCAGTCTGCGCTGACGCGCCCCTCCAGCAGATCGAGCTGCTCGACCTGTTGGCCAAGCTGGTGGACAAGTCTTTGGTGGTCACCGAAAGGAGAGGCGCCGGGACCCGATACCGGCAATTGGAGACGGTCCGCCAGTTTGGCCACGAGAATCTCGATCATGCAGGTGAGGCGGCTCAACTGGCGGCTGCGCATTGCGCCTACTTCCTTGCCGTCGCCGAATCCCACAATCCCGAACGCGCCACCGGGGTGGTCATCGAACAGCCGAAGGTGCTCGACCGCGAGCACGACAACCTGCGCGCTGCGCTGCGCTGGTCGTGCGCCCACGAGCCCGAGACCGCGCTCCGGCTCGCCGCCAGCCTGTGGCGGTTCTGGTTCGTCCGCGGTCACGCGGTCGAGGGAGCACGTTGGGTCGAGCGTGCATTGGCGGTGGCTCCCGACTCGACCCGGCCTCGCGCGGCCGCTCTGATCGGCCTGACCGGGCTGGACAGCCGGCAGGGCCGCGGCGATCGGCATCGGGCGCTCGGCGCGGAGGCCCTGGCAATTATGCGGGAGATCGGCAACCCCGACGAGGTGGCGATGGCCCGGCTCATTGAGACCTCGCTCGCATGGAGCACTTTCGACTTGGACGAGGCCGAACAGCTGGCAGCCGACGTGCACACCGAGGCAGTCGAGGGTGGCAGACCCGAACATTGCGCTGCCAGCAGTTGGCTGCTCGGCCAGTGCGCGTTGTCGCGGGAGGACGGACCACTCGCCGCCCGTCACCTAAACATCTGCCTGAGCGAACTCGCACAGTCTGAGACCAGCACTCCACCCTTCCTGCCGGTGATCACGCCCAGCCTGCAACTGGTCCCGATCGCCGGACGGTTGGTCCCCTGCGTCGAGGAGACCCTGCTGTTGGGCCGGCGGGTTGGCGTCGTCCAAGCCAAAGGCTACGTGCTGTCCGCAATCGGCTACGCGGCCAGGCTTTCGAGAGACACGCAGTCTGCGATATCCGTCATCACGGATGCAGCCGAACATTTCGCCGAGTTAGGAGATGACCTGGCTAGGGCGCAAACACTTCACCAACTTGGCTGCATTCTGCGCGACTGTGGCGACCACAGCGCGGCCGATGAGGCCCTGTCCTTGGCGCGGGAGCTTCGGCTCGGCCTGGGCGACCGACGCGGCGAGCTGCTGACCGAGATTAATATCGCCCTGCTCCGCGCCATGGGTGGTGATATCGACCGCGGCCTGACAGACGCTCGGCGTTGCCTTTCAGGGTTCGAGTCCGCGGGAGATCAGGTGGGGATGGGCGCTACGCTGACCATCCTCGGTGCCGCCGAACTGATCTCCGGGGAGGTCCGGGCAGCGCGGGAAATGTACAGGCAGGCAGCGGAAAAGGTCGCCCCATGGCGGCGACACACTGGCTGGCAACGGTTGATGGTGGCAGAGCTTTCCAACGAGCTCGGCGACCCGCATCGGGCGGCCCGCGAAATTGACAGGGCTGGGGCGATTTTCGACCGAACGAGATGCCTCATCGCCGGTCAGCGGCTGGCCGCACTGCGTAGGCGGGACTCGGATGATGATGTTGAGACGGCGTTGAGTGCTCGTTGAGTACGGTTCACTAGCGTGATTCCTGGATCTGACAAATGGATCTGACAAACAAACAGCAATCAGGAGGAACGCATCGTGACAACGACGCAGACTAGGCCGACCCGCATCGGCGAGGCCACCATCGCCGAGTTCGCCGCCGGCCTGCGCGGCAAGGTCGTCCGGCCAGGGGACGCGGACTACGACCACGAACGCAGCATCTGGAACGGGGCCCACGACCGGCGCCCGACGCTCATCGCACGCTGTGCGGGTGTGGCAGATGTGATACGCACGGTCGATCTCGCGCGTAGCGAGGGGTTGCCGTTGTCGGTTCGCGGCGGTGGCCATTCGATCCCCGGGTTTTCCACCGTCGACGACGGTATCGTGCTGGACCTTTCGCTGATGAAGGGGGTCCAGGTGGACCCTGCCCGCCGCCGCGTCGCGGCACAGGCAGGGTGTACCTGGAAGGACGTGGATGCAGAGACCCAGCAATTCGGGCTTGCGGTGACCGGTGGCCTGGTGTCCTCGACCGGCATCGCCGGCTTCACCACCGGCGGCGGCATCGGCTGGCTCGTGCGCAAGCACGGGCTGGCCAGCGACAACCTGGTCGGCGCCGACGTCGTCACCGCCGACGGGCAGTTTATTCACGCCAGTGCCGACGAGCACCCCGATTTGTTCTGGGGACTGCGCGGCGGCGGCGGCAATTTCGGTGTGGTGACGTCCTTCGATTATCAATTGCACGAAGTGGGGCCCATCGTCCTTTCCGGCCTGGTTTTCTACCCCGCAGAAGAAGCGGAGCAGGTGTTGCGCGGCTATCGGGCGGCCTGCGCGGCGGCCCCCGATGAGCTGACCACGCTGGTCAACATGACCATGGCGCCACCGGTCCCGTTCCTGCCAGAATCAGTGCACGGCAAGCCAGTCATCGCTGTGGGAGGGTGCTGGTCCGGCGATCTCGATGACGGCGAGGCCGCCACCGCGCCCTTCCGGTCATTGGGCACGGTCATCGCCGATGTGTTCGCGGCCAACCCGTACGCGGGGTGGCAGCAGGCGCTCGATCCGCTGTACCCGAGGGGCGTGCACAACTATTTCCGCTCGGCATTTCTGCGCGCCGCCGACGACGCGTCCGTGCGCGTGCTGCTGGACTCGTTTGCGGCATTGCCCAACGCCATGACGCAGATTCACCTGCACCACCTTGGCGGCGCGGTCGGCCGGGTTCCGGCCGAAGCAACGGCCTTCGCACTCCGCGACCAGGAATTCATCGTCAATGTTGTGGCGCGCACGCCGACGGCGGAAGGCTTCGCGGATGTCGTCGAATGGGCCCGGCGCGTGACGTCCGCGCTCGGTCCGGATGTGGCATCCTACGTGAATTTCACAGGTGAAGCGAATACGACGCTCGTCCGGGCGTCGTACCCGGCGGATACATACCGGCGGCTCGTGGAACTGAAGAACGAATACGACCCCACCAATCTATTCCGGTTGAACCAGAACATCGCCCCCACGGTGTGACAGCACTGCCTGCGTGAGAAGTGGATGATCGACCGAGGAGCCGGAAGCAACCTGACAGCCCGCGCCAGATGCACTGGGCCGCCACGGAGTTCTCGGACAGTGGACCCCCTTAAAATCGGGGGACTACTGAAATGAGGAATGTGCAGAATGCCTGCATCACGTCGCCGGTTCAGCCAGGAGTTCAAGGACCAGCTGTGCGAGGAAGTCGTCT
>NZ_CAKKMF010000004.1 GCF_918697925.1 Arthrobacter sp. Bi26 | reverse complement strand
GGTCGAGGCCCGTAGCGCAGACTGGAACCTGCGGAGGCCCTCGTCCTCGAAGAAGCCCCGTTGCCAGGGCAGGTTGCCAGGCCGGGGGCGCGGGGCCGACGCCACACGAGGCCGTACATCGGGGCTGCCGTGCCATGACCGTGCAGTTCTATTGTCCCGCTTGAGCTCCCCCGCCCGTGCCCGGTAGCGAAGGTCGTCAGTGTGCGCCCGCAGGTACGTAAGGTCGGCCACGTCTGTCACGTCCAGGCGCAGCTCCCACAGGCCCCGCGAGGCGATTGCGGCGCGCAACAGCCGCAACGAGCCGTCACTGAAGATCGACAGGTCTTCCACCGCCGCCTCGGGCAGCCCGTTGACCCGCGTTTCCCATCTCCAGGTCGGCGGATTGGCCCCGTTGAGCGTACGGATGCCCCGCCAGACTCCGACCGTGGTGCCGACCCAGACCTCCTCTGGGTGTGCCGGATCGCAGGCGATTGCGGTGACCGGAGCGGGGACCGCCGCACGCAACCGCGTCGGGTGCCAGGTCGAGGTTCCGTCGAACCACCAAAGCGTATCTATCTCGTTGTTGTCGGCCGAACCGATGGTGCCCAGATAGACCGCGCCCTTGGTGCCGCGGATCGGGGACTCCTCGTTGACTGCCAAGTCGGTCCACATGGCGGCGCTGCGCATCGGGCCGGTCGCCGACTTGCGGTCCTTCTTGCCGTCGGTGCCGCGCCGGATGACCAGCACCCTCGCCCAAATGCCGGGTTTGCCCGGCGATGCGGTGTGCGGGGTGCGGGCGTAGCGCCACAACGTGTTCTCACCCAGCACCCATGCCACGTCCGGCCCCTGCCAGCGGCAGGCCAGTATCTTGTCGGTGACCGTATCCTGACTGGTGCTGAGTGGTATCGCCGCCAGCGGGTCGGTGCCGGTGGGGAGGGTAACCCAGCTTCCACCGAAGTCATCGGTGTACCACAGCCGGTTCGTGCCCAGGATGACCTGCCCGACATTCCGGGGTAGCTGCGGAGCCACGAAGTAAACGTAGGCGCCTCCAGCCGCCGAAGAGTAGAAGGCGGAGAACTTCTTGTCCTCATCCTTAGACAGCAGTTTCCGGGGGCGGCCGCCCTGGATCCGGTGAAGTGGTGAACCTACTGTAATCGAGCCATCCGATGCCGACCAGGAGCCTCGGATGTACTGCTGGAGCCAGCGCTCCGGATTAAGGGGGTCCAGCACCACTCCGCCGCCGTCGCCCCCTTCTACCATTTTCCAGACTCCGCTGGACAACCGCTGGATGACGCCGTTGTCCTGAAGGCCGGCCACCAGGAAACCTTCGCAGCTGGGATGACTGAAGGTGTAGTTCGACTGGGCGACCCCAAGTCCAGTGTTGCACGGCACGAAGCCGATCGGCTCGGTCGGTCGGTCCGAGCGGAACATGCCGCCGTCACATGCGGCCCAAAGCCGGTTCCCGGCTGCAGTGAAGTGAATTTCGTGCACATCGGCGTGCATGCCGGCGCCGACGACCGGCGCTGGAGGGCCGAAGGAGAGGTCACCGGTGCCGTTAACGGTGACATCGGCCCAGACCACGGCCCCGTCATGCTTGCCGGCCAGTTGCTTATTGTCGGGAGCCTGCGCGTAGAACCACTTGCCGCCAAGAAACACGCGGTCCGGCTTGGTCGGATGCACCGCCATAGCGATGTCGTAGTAGCCCTGGTCCTTAAGAATGTGGGGGACATTTTTAACCTGCGCGGCCACCGGCAGGGCAGGTCCAGGCGCAGCGACCTTAAACAGCAGCGGGTTGTTGCCCGATCCCTGGTCGACGAACACCCAGACCTGGTCCGGCGGAGTTGAGGCGGCCAGCACGGCACGCCCCGGCTGTGCGCCGGCGGTGGCCACTTGCCGGAAGTCGCCCGCTCCCCCATCCTGGACCCAAAGACCGCGGTGGTCTCCTCCGCGCACCCACACCCAAAGCCGTTCCGGTCTGGTCCCCGCTCCGGATGTCCACAGCACGTCGGTGCATTCAGAGGTGACGCCGTTCAGTGGACTGGCACTCACCCGGGCCCACTTCCCGGCGGCTGGGACCGGGTCGGGACGACGCAGCAACCCTATGGTGGTCGCGGCTATCACACCGCTTCCTCCCGGCTGTAACGCGATCCGGTTGACGGCCTCGCCCACCAGGTTTGGCGCTTCTCGTGTCCATGGGTCCGCGTCGGCCGAACCGGCGGGGCCTTGGGCGACCAGGATGCCGATTCCGCCCAGCGAGCGCCCTGGCCGGCCGCCGACTCTGTTTTGCGAGTAGTGGTACGGCTCGCCGGTTCCGACGAAAATCTCATCAGTGGCCTCCGTACCGCCCGGACGCACGACGATCGCCCCGACGGCATTCCGGGTGGCCGGGCGGCTGATCTCGTTCACCCTGGTGGCCGCCAGCCCTCCCAACGAGCGCCAGCTGGCACCGGCGTTGGAGCTGTACCAGACGCCGCCGATTGCAGCTCCAGCGTAGACACGCTGCCCGTCGTCGCTGATCCCGAATGCATTGATCCGCCCCGTCACTCGCGGTTTACCGGCTGCCCTGCTGTTCATGATGGTGGCCGGCCCGAGCGGTGTCCAGAGATTGGCCCGGCCACTGGCCGGGGCGGCCGGGCGGCCGCGCTGGCGCGGTGCTTTGGCGGGCGTACGGCCGGCCAGGCTCGCCCCTTCCGGGTCGAAGTCCGTACGCATGGCGCCCAAGAAGGCGCCACGGGCCCGGGCGTCGTCGGGCAGCCCCTGGCCCGGCGGCCAGTCGTACATGCTCATTGTTGACCTCCTTCCCCGGGCTCCGGGCTCTTCGGTGCGACCCGGATCCACCCTTCCCGGAACTCTGCGGGGGTGCCGGGAAGCAGCGCGGTCTGGGTGGCGGCCAGGATAGCGTCGGTCCGCCAGGTGCCCGGGGTATCGCGCCAGAGGAAGTTCTGGTCCTTCCCGAACACCGACACCTTGGGCAGCCGGATCTCGGCATCTGGATCCAGGTCGGTCTCCACCAGCACCGGCCCCGTCCGCAACGACGGTGCGATGGCGGCGAGGCCGGGACCGACCCAGTTGCGGGCCAGGGCCAGCATCCGCCTGGGCAGGATCCCGGACGTCAGGTTGGCCTTGCCCGAGGGGTGCATCAGCAAGGTCAAGGTCACGGTCTGACCAAGGTGCAGCTGCAGGGTGTCTGCTTCGTCGGTGCCGGCAATGTAGGGGTGGGTCAGCGGATCCCTCCCCGGAAGGCCCGTGGCGCTGCCGTATAGCCCGAGCTGCCCCCGGTTGCGGCCGGCGTCGGCCGCCGCTGCCGCTATCGCCTTGTCCACCAGCCGGAACCGCGAGTAGTCGTCGTCTACGAAGAACCCGAGCACCCCATCGTCGGTGCGGGTGACCTCGCCGATCCGGACGCTGAACGCATACCGCGCCGCCGCAGCCTCGGCCTCAGACCATTCCGCGGCCCGTGCCGGGTTTGACAGGTCGACGTCGGTCGGAGGCTGCAGCTCCAGCCGCAGCTGTGTGCGGACCACGGCCACCGGGCGCCCCACCAGGCCAGCGACGTGCTCCGTGCCCAAAGAGGCCAGGCTGTCGACGTTCCACAGGGTTGTGTCGACGGCCCGCAACAGGGCCGAGAGCGACGACTCCGGCGCCGAACCGGCCCGGCCGGCCGCGTCAGCGGCTACCAGCCCGCTGGCGAACCAGGCCAGCGGAAGCTGGGCCGGGGACAGCCCGTACGCCGGTCCGGAGTTGGCGGGGCCCAGGCGGCCTGGCGCGATCTCCCAGAGCACCCCACCGCTGACCGGCTCGTGCAGCAGCTCACCGAGCGGGGAGCCGTCGGCTGCAAACACTTCCAGGCTCTCGTCCAAATGGTCGGGCAGCAGGAATCCTGCCACCGGGGACACCTGCAGGTCCGGCTCGATCTCGTCGACTCGGGCCTCAACCCCCTCGGCGCCGGTGGGAGTGGCCGAGTCGACCAGCCGGAACTGCCAGCGAGCCGGACGAAGCAGCCTCGGCGGGACCTCCAACAGACCCGGTTCATCGGGCACGGCGAGGCGGGTGGGCACCTGCACGGTGTCCACGGGCACGTCCAGCGTCCGGCCGTACGCGTCCAGCAGCCGGGCTGCGGTGAGGCGAACCACGCCCGCCAAGAGGGAACGCGGGGCTGATTCGGGTACTGGTTGGCCGACTGTGCCATCGTTTCCCGCCGGGCTGACCAATCCGTCCAGCGCGGCGAACCCGAGCAGCTGATGCCGCACGCCCGCCAGAGCCGCGGAGGCAAGGTCCAAGTGCTGGACCGCGGCGGCCAGCATGCGCAACGCATCCTCAGTGACAGGGCTGGCGTCGCCGCTGCTGCCTTGGGCATCTTCGGACTTCAACCAGTCATTGATTGCCGAGTGCAGTGTGGACGCCCCGCCCGTGGTCAGCACCGAGCGACCCTGCAGCACCACACTCTCACCCTCGGTAGCCGCCGCGGTCACCGAGGTGGTGGGCTCCAGGTCGAGCTGGCCGAGCCGCCAAGACTCGACTGTGGCCGGGTCCAGGCCGACAATCTTTACCTCCCACTCTAGCCACAGCGGAATCCAGGGCTGGCACCAGGCGGTCACCCCCACCAGGTCAGGGTCGGCACCGGCATAGAGGGAGAACCGGTGCAACTCATCGGCGACCATGGTCTGCTGCTGGCGGACACCGACCTCCAGCGGGGCCGGAGCCATGGCCCGCTGCCGGCGGGCGGCCGCGGTCCGGGGCATGCTCGGGTGAAATGCGACCGTGGCGCCGTCGTAGCTGGCGGCAGGACCGAAGCGCAGGGCCGACTCCGCCAACAGCCGGCGACGGATGAATGGCAGCTGCAACCGGCTCGGAGCAACCGCGCGCGCGGTCCACTCGTCGTGGTAAGGGTCCAGCAGCATCGCCTCACGGGCCAGCGTCAATGTCTCCAGAGGCAGCGACCCGTTGCCCAGCGAGCGGATGAACCGGCCAGGCTCGATCAGCCCGCCGATCTCGGTGATCGCGTGGGTCGGCCAGCGGCAGGTGAGCTTGCCGTCGGCAGAGCCCCGGCCGTCCCCGCCGTGCCGCAGGCTCCGGCGCAGGCCGCGTACCGCAACCAGCGGATCATCGGGAAAGGAGAACATGGCCGCCGGACGATTTACCACCCGTTCCTCCGTCGCGGTGAGCACGTCACCCACGCGGGACCGGGCCAGATCATAGACGGTGAGCTCACTGGCGGCGACCAGCCGGGGTTTGTCATGGAAGGAGATCGTGAGGTCCGCCTCAACGACCCCTGCCTCCCGGCGGCTTACGGTCGAGCGGGACTTGCCTACTGTGAGCCCGCCCACCCCGCCGGTCTGGCGGCGTTGGAGGTAGCGGTCGGTGCCCGAGATGCCACCGGGCAGCGCCGAGAAGCCCGCCGCATGCTCGTGCTCTTCGATCTCGACGATCCCGTCCGGTGCTGCCAGCCGGCCAACCTTCTGTGCGGTGAAGGCCGCGAGCAGCCGTTCGGTGTCACGCCGTTGGCTCTCCGGTTTGCCGGCCGCGGCAAATGCGGCGACTACATCGTCGTCGTGCTCCCCGAGGGCGACCGCCAGCGCCGTGCTGTCCGGACGATGGTCGACCAGCACCGGCCCGCTGACCGGTACGCCGAAGACCGAGCCGTGAAGCAGTGAGGACCGCAAGCCCCATGGAATTGCCGGGTGAAAGCGGCCGACGGCAGCCGAGGCGAACGCCGAGCTGTGAGGCGCGCCTGCCTCCTGTACGATTTCGCCCCGCAGGATCGCTGCCGCGGACTGGAAGGAAGCGGGGCGCTGAGCCTGTGGGTCCGGGGCCGTCTTCACCGGGACCGGCGGCCTCCGGTCGTCCCAACGGCCATTGTCCTGCAGGCCGAGCGCCTGGCGCAGATCCTGCTCCGACTTGCGCTTGGCCTGCTCCGCGGTCTCGTCGCCCCATTCGTACATCAGCCGCCAGCGCAGCCGGTCCAACAGTTCGTGCAGGCTGTCACTGCTCCTCGCCGGATCCAGCGGATCCTGGGCGGGGTCGCGCCACCAGCCGGCGACGACGTATGTGGCGCAGTCCCCGTCCACGCCGTTCGGGGCCAGCTCGTCGAGCTTCTCGAGCGGGTCGTGGAAAGCGAACCGGTTCAGCACTGCGTCATAGACCCCGGACCAGTTGACGTTGCCACCGACGGTTCCGGTCAGGGCGTCGGACCCGATCGGCTCACCCGCCCGGGCAGAGTCGGGAACGGCCATGTCCTCGCGGTAGTCGGCAAGCGGCACGGCCACCGCCTGGTCAGCGAGCAGCACCCAGCCGGTCAGTAGCGGTTGTGATCCGCGGACGGGGTGGATCAGCCGAAGCACGGCCCAGCGGTCAGGCAGGATCGGCATCGCCAGCTTCTGCTGCCCGTTCTCCTGGGCGTCCAGCCGGCCGCGGAGCAGGGCGTCCGGCATCGCCCAGTGCAGGTGTACGCCCGGCGCCCGCGGCGTGCCAGGCGTAAACGGCTCCGGCATCGCTGTCTGCGGGGTGAAAGGGTTGCCGGCGGAGTCGTGCGAAACCAGCATGGGCAGCCGGACCATCGGCTCGGTGCTCCCCGGTGGGACATAGAGTGCCTGGACATCGACGGGTACCAGTAACCGGTGCTCGCGCAGCAGGTACTCATCCCAGCTACCGATCTCGGCGAGGTCCAGCTTCGCCCGGTCTGCGGCCAGGAAGCGCTTGGAGTAGATTGCCTCCCGGATCGCTTCGGCCGGCAGATCATCTGACATCACTGGCCCTCCGACTTCGTCTGTGCCTGACGCAGATGTGCCTGCACCGTTGAAGTCCAGGCAGTCACACTTAACTTCACGGCGAACTGGTCCAGATCATAGAATCGGGTTCCGCTCACTTCGTCGGGGTCGCCGAACACCTGCCGGTACGGGAAGCGCAGCATCTGGAGGGCGTACTCGTTGGATTCGAGGGCCGGTCCGGCACCGGGCGCCGTGTCCCGGAGCCGCCCGGCCAGCTGCACCATGTCGATCACTCCGGGAGCATTGCGGCGAAACGGTACGGTCACCGAGTTGGTGTCGGTGAAACTCTCTACGGGCGGCACTGCGGCCCCGGTATCGGTGCGGCGGACCTTGACCCGGCGCTGGTCTCCCGGATCGCCCGGCGCGTTCCGGACACCGAACTGGATGCCCTGACGCGGCTCCTCGAGATGGATTACCTCGGGCACACCGTCAATCAGCGCCAGCAGCACGGCAGGGGCCAGCCGCTCCAGGCGCAGCACCTTCATCCGGTCCGGATGGGACTCGGCAACCGTGCTGAGCGCATCGTCGGGCAGCACGTCCCTGGAGTACGCGCGCACGTGCATATTGGGCCAGCCCGACACCAGCTTGGAGCGAATCAGGAAGCCGGTAATCGTCCCGCCGGCTCCCTCGAGCCGCTCCTCGTCCTTGGGCCGGCGCTGCACCCGCTCCGCCTGGTCGACTTCAGCGCGGATGTGCGGGTACATCGCTTCGAGCTGCGCGCGGTCAGCCGTGGTGATGGTGCCGACGCTCAGCACGCCCTGGGTCAGCGCGTCGGTCCACGCCCGGTCCAGATAGAAGAAGCGGATGGACTCCAGCGGCAGGAGCCGGCTGTCGGGGACAAGATAGCTGAAGGGCACCCCCTTGAGCAGCCGCAGCCCGCCGAGGAAACGGCGCAGTTCGCCGGGGGTTGCGTGGTCGCCGTCGTCCGGGTCATGCTCGGCGAGCGTTCCGATCATGGTGCTGAGGTAGCTCGTCACCTGGTCGAGCATCATCCGGCTGGTGACATTGGATACCATTACTCGTCCTCCCTCTCCGGTTCATCCTCGACCAGCCGGGCGAGCAGCTCGTCGAGTGCGTCGGGGGCGGGCGGGGCCGACAGCTGAGCATCCCGAACTGTGCCGGGGCGCTGTTTGAGCGGCCGGGCAACCGAGACGACGTGGTCCACCTCGGCGGCCAGGCTGTTCCTGAGCCCGGCAAGCGCGTTGTCATCGAGCTCCAATCCGCCCGGCTCGTACGCCAGGGGGACCGCGGTCTGTGCCAGCGCGGCGACGATGCCCACTGCGCCGGCACGCCTGCGGATCACGTCCGGGTTCAGGCCGAGCCCGCCGGCAATGATCTCCTCCAGGTCACCGTCGACATTGATCTCCCGCCCAGGGTCGACCAACGGCCGGCGCGGACCCAGGATGTCCGAGTGGTTCCTGGAGATGTCCTCCAACACCGCAACAGCCACGAACCGTCCAAGGTCGAACATATCCGGCCGCTCCGCCAGGACCGGAAGCTGCATATCCACGATTCCTTCGACCGTGGTGCGGGCTCGGCCGGCCCCGAACTGGGCAGCCCGGAACCTGGTCAGTGCGCTAACCACTGACAGTTGGCTGAGCCCGAGGAGTCGGCCGATCTCGAAGGCGGCGGCCAGCGACAGATCCTCCCGGCCGCCAGGGACGATGCGCCTGAGCTGGTCGGAGGCGTGCGCCACCGGAAACTTGCCGTCCACAGGGACGTCCCGCTCGGTCGGAAAGGGAACCAGGGGCGCGCGGTACCAGGCGCGCAGCCGGTCTCCGCGCCGGGTGCGGTGCCCGAGGCCGATGTGGCCGGTCTGCACCACCTCCGGCGGTTCGGCAGTCGCCGGCGCGTCTTCGGGTTTGGGCTCCACGACCGTCCCGAGCAGGCCGACGTCGAGCCTGGTCATCAGCGTCTCGAAGGTATCGTCGCCCGAGGTGGTAAACGACCAGTGCGCCAGCACCGGGAACCTGAAGACCGGTTCCAGCGCGACCACTGAGATCGGGTACCGAAAGCCGCGACCCATGGTGTCTCGGACCAGGTAGGCGGCGTCCAGGTCGACGGCAGCGGTGGCCACCGCCGCCGTCGCAGTGGACCACAGGCTGGTGACCGAGGCAGCAGGCATGGACGAGCCGCCGTCCAGTCTGGTGACCCCTTGAACCGTCTGGCTGCGCGCGGCGGTGAAGGACGGCCGGTCCGCTCCAAGTGGTCCGGTGCCGGCCCGCGGCAGCACCACCCCACCCAAGTTGAAGTTGCCCATCACCAGCGGATCCGGCGAGGGTTTCGCCTGAGCCAGCACGGTCCAGTCCTGAGCCAGCTCAAAGGAAAACCTGTCCTCCGGGGGTGCCGGCGGTGGCAGGATGCCCAACTGGCCCTCAAGGTTGACCAGGCACGCCAGGTAACGTACCGGCTTGGCGTTGACGGTATCGAACACCGGCAACCGGTTGGCCAGCACCACGGCCAGCCAGCCGTCGTCGTCGCCTCCTGCCAGTTCGGTGTCGGAGACGTCCACCTCGCGGACGTGGGAGAGCAGTGGCAGGTCCTGCTGGCAAGGGAAGATCTTGTTCTTCACGGTTTCGGTCACGGCAAGATACAGGCCCTGCTCGACGTCGCGGTCGCTACCTTCCGGCAGCGTCACCCCCGGGGTGACGCACTGGGCGACGGGTGCCGGCGTGGACAGCTCGGCCTCCCCTTCGGCCACCACGACCAGGGCCAGCCAGGGGGTGGTCGAAGTGGCGGTCCCGCCGGCCGGGTTCCGTTCCCAGGGCAAGGTGCGGCGCTTGAGCACGATCTGCGGCAAACGGTCGCTGAAGGCGCCTTCGGCGTTGGCTGGCGGAAACGTGGAAAGGATCTGTTCCACCGGCATCTGGTAGCGGGGCGCGGCCAGCGTCATGTGCGTCGTCTCGGGAGCAACACTGAACGGCATGCCGGTGTGGCTGGTGACCAGGGTGTACGCCCCGGCCGGCATGGCCGGCATGACGTTGGTGTGCAGAACGAAGTGGCCCTTCGGTGGCGGCATCTGGTGTCATCTCCCTTCAGGTGGTGTACGAGCCGACGTGCGGCCTGGCGACGGCCGGCCGCTGGCCAGGGTCTTGGCCTGCAGCCGCTGCCGGGTCGTGCGGGTCTGGCCCAGCCAGGTGAGCTTGCTGCTGCCGATGGTCCCGCCGGCCAGCGGTCGCAGGGCAGCGTCCAGGCCCCGGCTGCCGATCATGGCCACCGCCTCCGCCGCCGAGCCGGGCCATCCCATCACCCCGGCCAGCGACCAGCCGAGCTCGGAGGCGATAGTGACCGCCGGGGCCTCGGTGCCGGGCAGCACGTCGTAGGCCAGCACGCTGCGGTTTTCTGCGACCAGCAGCAGGGGTGGCAGCTCTTCCCCGTCCAGGCCCGTTGCCCGCGTGGCGCCGTCCAGACCGAGCAACAGGCCCCGTCCGGTCATCGGATCGCCCAGGGCGGCCGGATCGTCCAGGATGAACACCACGCTGCCAAGTTGCTCGGCGAAGCGGGTGGTCACAGTGCTCTGACCCTTGGCCAGCTCGGCGGCGGCGACCCAGCCGGCCTCAACCCTCTGGTCGTTCCGCTTGAGAGGGTCGCCGTTGCTGCGCAGCACGCATCCGGGCGCGAGCGCGCTGGACCAGCCCGCGTACGGCAACGATGATCCTGCGTGCCAGCCCGCCAGCCCGACCGGCACCTGCCCTGGGCCTTCGGCCGCGCCCTGACCGATAACAGCTATGCGTTCGGCACCCTGCCCGATCTCGACGGTGCCGCCATCGGGGAGCACCTGGTCCGCCATGACCCGCCCGCCATGTCCCAGCAGCACCACCCGGGCCGGGTCACCGCTGACCTGGAGCCGGGGCCGGTCGCCGTCTCCGGCGTCGGCGTAGGCGTTGGGCAGCTTCAGGACCACGGTCTCACCGCTCCCCAGTGTTGCGCCCGCGGTTCCGCGCCCGACCCGCCGGCCTGCAGTCAGGCTGGCGGTGAATCCGTCCAGATGATCGGTTCCGGTTCCGCCAGCGGTTCGCACCACCGCCGACGGAGCGTGTGCTACCGCCGTCACCGGCACCCGATCGGTGCCGATGACCGTCTCCGTGGAGCCGCCATCCCGTCCGGTGGAAACCGCGGCCGGTTCGCTGACCACCAGCCTGGCCGCAATGGACCGGCTGCGGGCTTCCTCGGCCGACGCCAGCGTCGGCGGGTTCTGCCGCCAGAGCTGGTCGGCGTCCTTGACCGTAGTTCGCCCACCGGGGATATTGCGCTGGTCCACCGTGACGCCTGGCAGCAGCCCGATGGCCTGGGGAGCGTCGACGAAATGGTCGTAGACTTTCCCCGGCGGCCGGGCACCGATTACCGGGATTTCCGTGGCGACGTCCGCGTCCAGCCCTTCGCCAAGCGTGCCCAGTCTCGGTGGAGCCTGCCGCTCTCCGCGCAGCGCCGCGAGCCCGGTCGGGGTGGCTGTGGCGGCCAGGAACCGGCGGGCCAGCGCGAACGCCTCATCGGCTGTGGCGGGCTGGCTGACCACGTTGGCCAGCGTCCGGGTCTCCTTCTTCAAGCCGTTGACCTGCGCCGAACGGCGTGTGAAGGGCAGCGGCTTGCGTGCACCGACGTCGACCTGGTGGTACGGGATGGCGGGTCCCCCGCCGGAAGGCGAGGCGGCGGCAGTCAGCTCAAGCTCGTTGAGCGCCTCTATCATCTCGGCCTTGGGCACCGGACGGTTGTCGTCGGGCTGGGGCGGGCCCCACACCCCCACCGGGAACGACCCGAACGGGCGGGCGGTGACTGCGAAGGGGAAGCCCACCGCGGTGCCGGCGCGCCGCCAGGTCAGCGTAATCCGCGGGGTCATTGTAGGCGTACCCATCGGGCCCACGCCGAGGCTCCGGCTCGGATGATGCGTGGAAAGTGACGCTGCCGCGGCGTTGGTCCGAAAGACTTCGACCGCGGGCACGGTGCTGCTGAAGGTCAACGAGAACTCCGGCACCACCACGAACGGCCGGCCGCCGGACCCGTCCGGGGTGGAGTGCTCGCCCTTGGCAGGCAGGGTTCCGGCGGACACCATGACCGCGTGGGCCTGTGCGCCGCCGGCCGTGGGCTCAAGGTACTTCTCGATGAACGTGTCCGCGCCGAGCAGCTCCTTGCGGGTCTGTTCGGAGTCACCGAACGGCACCGACAGCTCCACCGGCCCGACCTCGAACGTGGCGATACCGTGAAACTGCGGACCCTCGACCTCGATCCGCGCGCCCAGGGAGACCGAGATGGTCACCTCGCCGAAAATCCACAGGTCGATGGTGACTCCGGCCGAAATGCGCACATACGCACTGACCTGGTAACGGAACGGGTCGAAGTAGATGATGCCATGGGCACCAAAGCGCAGCTCAGCCCAGGCCCACCCGAAGCGGGCGGAGACGTGGAAGTCCCCGCCGGCCATCACTGCCTCCGAGGTCAGCGCAAAGTAGCTGCCAGCTTCGATGACGATGTAGTCGCCGATGGCCCAGTGCAGCCCGAGCCGGGGTACCACGGGGTACCCGTCGCGGTGGAAGTCGGGGTGGTAGCCGCCCATGGTGAGGACAAACTCGCCGCGGTGTTCGCCCTTGAACCAGATGACGTATGCGAATCCGCCGGTCAGCCGGACATCCGGATAGAGCAACCAGGAGTTGTCCGTCAGCTGGGCCTGCACCCAGAGCACGCCTTCGGAGGTGGAGAACCGCACCACGAGGGCCAGCTCGATGGAGACGATGGCTGCCTGCGGTCGGGGCAGGGCCATCCGTGCCAAGCCAAGCAGGTTGATGTCCAGGCCGTCGCCGACCTGCACAGCCAGGACGGCGATGCCGTCGACCAGTGCGAAGCTGTTGAAGGATATTCCGGCCGCGAACCAAAAGCTGCCGCGCTTTGCCGGGAAGGCCGCAGCCAGCGAGCGCAGATGGTCCATCGGCTGCTGCGGCTTGGCCGCAATGTCCAAAGCCTGGATCAGCGGGTAGTCGCCGAAGCGGTTCAGGTCGGTGGGCACGATCAGCTGCCGGTTGATGCCGAAGCCCCCGCCGATGCCGGTGAGGAAGAACGCCGGGGGCCCGCCGATCGGTCCGTTGATGGCTCCCACCGCGAAGAAGGCGACAAACTTCCCCTGGGTGTCGCTGCTTTCGCCGTACCCTCCGTAGATCGTGATTCCGTAGACTCCGAACCGCGCCAGCAGCATGCCGAGGTATTCGATGTTCGGTGGAATGCCGTGCTTGAGCAGCCCGCCGGCGATGCTCAGCCCGGCCATGTCGGCGGTGACCGCCAGGCCTGCCAGATCAATTTGCCAGCTGTTGATGTTGAAGATGTCAGCGTTCGGTGCACCGGCGAGGTAGGTGATCTGCAGGTCGTCGACAGCGCAGCTCAGGCCGAACAGCGCCACCGAACCGTCCATGAGCAGCGAAACCCGCTCGATGCGGTGGTCGGCCACCCCCACCCCGAAGCCGACCTGCTCCAGGTAAAGGGGGCCGAACCCGCGCCGGATGGCGATCCACCACGGCCCCGCGCCATCGCCTGCGCGCAGGGTGACCTCGACGGGGCTGTTGTCGTGCTTCTGCACGGCCAGGGCCGGGGAGAATGCCGGCCGCGGCGGCGTGGGACCGGTATCGCGCATGATGCCTTGGGCGATCCCGTTTTGTCCCCCGCCGCTGGGCGCCAGGGCGAGGTTGGTGAGTTGAAGCTGGGCGCCGCCGCCGCGTATGCCGGAGGCATCGACGGCGGCGTACACGTGCAGAGCGATCGACTCGATGCCGATGACGGAGTCCACGAGCATTCCGGCGGCGGAGCCAATCCGAAGACCAACGCCGTTGACGGTCAGTGACGGCCGGAAGGTCAGTGGCGCGGTCGCTCCGAGGACCCCGAGGAAGATGCCGCCCGAGCCGGGCGGATCGGGAATAATCCAGGAGTCGTCGGTTTCCAGCCAGAGGGAGACTGCGCCCTCGAGCAGCGGCCAGCGCGGGCTGACGCCGAGCTGCAGGCCGATCTCTCCGCCGAGATTCAGCAAGGTGATGGTCAGGCCTTCGACCGTGATCGACAGGCCGGCCGTGCCCAGGTTGGCGGCCAGCTTCTGGACTCTGGACAGCGCCGTAGCGACGTCGAACAGGCCGTCGATCAGCTGGTCAGGATCGGCGGTGTCCTCGAGCAGCACGCCACGCAGGAGGTTGCGCACATCGGTGGCGCCCACCGCGGTGTCCAGCACATCGCTGACCGCCTCGGTTGCCAGCGCCACCGCTGCCACCACGTCGGCGATGACCTCGACCAGCCGCAGCGCGACGTCTATGGAGTCCTCGCTCTCGACCGGCAGCAGCATTGAACCGACGCTCGAAATCAAGGCAAAGGTCTGGCCGTCCAGCAGCCAGCGTGCGCCGAACCGTCTGTCGTCGTCGGCGGCCAGGCCGACCACGATCCGCCGGCCACCGGTCGGGGTGGCCCCCGCGGCCACCGTGACAAACGGCCGGAGGATGACGCTGCCGGTATCAATGGCCGCCGGGCCGACGGTGACGGCGAGCTCCTCCAGCCCGGCACCGCTGACCGTGAGTGCACCGCTCACGTTCTGGATCCCGGGGACGGCCAGGTCGTCAAGGCTGATGGTCACGGCACCGGTGGTCGGCCCCCACATGAGGGATACGGCCCCGACGGCGACCCGCAGCGTGTCCGCGCTGGGAGCGTCGGCGCTGACCCCCGCCGGCAGGTAGGCGTCGATCAACGGTGCCAGCGTGTTGATTCCGGTGGCAGCAATGCTGCCCGCCGACGCCGCCAGCCGGCTGGCGGGGTTTGCCGCCCAGGCCTGCAGCCGGGCCCGGTCAAAGGCCCCGGGTGTGCCGGTGCGCAGGGCCAGGGCGTCACCGATGGTGGCCACCAGCGGGCCTACCGGGGCGGGGCAGCCGGCCAGTTCGTCGAGCAGGAACGGCAACGCCGCCCCAGCCACAGCGGACAGGGCGCCGAGGCCGGCAAAGGGCAGCAGAGAGATGTCCGGGCCATTTGCCGGCCGGATGAACACCTCGATGCCGGAACCGCCCAGGCGGAGGTGCAACGCCCGGTGGCCGGCCTCAGCGCCGGTGCCGAGGAACAGTTCCAGGCTCACGGTGGCCGGCCCGCTGGCCTCGACAGTGAGCGCGGCGGTGACGCCCGCGGTGAGCCGGGCTGCGGCGCCGCCCGGAGCGGTCCAGGCACCGGTGTCGACGGCCAGCTCCATCCTGGCCGCCGGGCCGGCCGCCCTGACCGCCAGGCTCACGCCGGACGCCAGGGCCAGGGAAGAGCCGGGGCTTCCGGCCGCACCCATGAGAGGGCGGAGCGCGTCGAAGAGGACTTGGAACCTGGCAGGGCTGGCGGCAAGGGAGTCCGGCCCGCGAAGCCATCCGGCCGGGTCGGCGATCAGCCCGGCCAGTGGCCGCAACGAACGCTCACTGTCACCGTCTGCGCCGGTCAGTAGTCCGAGCGCATCCAGCGCAGCATCGATGATCGGTTGGGTCACCGGGTCCAGTCGCCGCATCAGCTCCAGCGCAACGTGCCCGCCCAGACTGGGGGCAGCGGCGGCGATCCCACGCCCGATCGCCGCCGGGTCGGGATCGGGCCAAAGCTGGATGAGGTGCACGGCGCCGCCAGGTTGGTGCCAGTGGATCCGTGCCCGGAAGGGGGCGAGCAAGACTTCGAATTGCAGGCTTCCCGTCCGCAGCGACGGCGTTGCCGGACCGAACAGCACCCGCCCGGTGGTGCTGGCCGGGCTGGCCGTAAGCTGCAGGGACCAGCCGAAGCGGCCGGTCAGATCGCTGCCCGCCGTGAGGCTGAGGGTACGGGTGGCCAGGTCGAGTCCGGCAGCGGCCGGCCCGAGCAGGTCGTTCAAGGGATCGACCACATCCTGGACCGCGTCGGCCAGACGGTCTCGAATCAGGCCACCGGGGTCGCGGATGAGCTGGTCGAGCGCGTCCCCGGCCAGCCCGCCGGTGGGCGCGATCAGGCCCAGTGCCTGCATGAGGTCCGCCAGCGCCATCGAGGCGGCCGAGGTGGCGTCAGCGGTCAGCCGCTGTACCAGTACGGCCAGCAGGGACCGTGCCTCGGGCAGCACGGCGACCGCCCCGGGTCCGGTGCCAAGAATCAGCTCCTCCCAGGACTGCCCGAAGATCCGGGCGTCGTGCAGGGTGACCGTCGAGGTACCGCTGGCGGCGCCGTCGAGCGGGACCAGGACATCGGCTGACACCGCCCGCAGCTCGGCTTCGGGAGTGGCGAGCAGCCAGCCCGTCCGGTCGCTCACCCGCAGCCGCGCCCGCAACCGCCGGGTGAGGTCCAAGGCCTCGGCCGGGCCGGCTGACTGCAGATCATAAGACACCAAGGTCAGTCGGGCCTCTGCGGTGATCTTCAAAGTTCCGCCGGATGGGGGCACGTTGAGCACCACTCCGGCCTCGATGGCGGTGGGGCGCGGCAGCGGGGTCACCGCGCGGACCCGGGCCCTGGCGGCCAGACCGGAGCAGACTATCGCAGTGACTGCGCGACCGGCCTGCTCGGCCGCAACCTGGCCGAACAGTGCGATGACCTCCAGGCCTGTGCGCGGCGGATCCTGCAAGACGACGGGCTGGCGCAGGTCCGCGCTCGGGTCGGCCAGTGAAGTGAGCTCCATCATGGAGCCGACCAGGGCGCGGCCGAGGGCTAGGTCTTCATCTTCGTCTTCGGGCGTGGTGTCGGGGTCTGAAGCTGCTGGCAGCAACCGGTGCAGCAGTCGAAGCGCGTCGGCGGTCGGCTGGGTGGACAACGCGGTCAGCGCAATGGGTGAGAGGGGCGTGCCGACGGTGACCAGTGTGGCGACCTGGGATTCGGTGTGAGCAACCAGCCGGGCGCAGTGCCCGGCTCCGGCGATCCCGACCAGGACGATGTCGTTGCTGGCCGAGCCCAAGCCCTGTACGAGTCTGCGCAGCCTCGCCACCTGCTCCGGCGTGCCGTCCGTTGTCGATCCGGGCGCCCGGCAGTCCACCCGCGACCCCAACGCGACAAACCACTCACCGGTTGCCGCGGCCGGAGTCGCGAACATCTCCGGCGTCAGACCGGCCGCGCTGAGGTCGACCCGCCGATCCGCCGGCGCATCGGGCCAGGCGGCAGCGCCCAAAGCCACGTATACAGCGATGGCCGGCGTACGGTCCAGCAGATCGTCAAGGACGAGTTCGTCCAGCAGTTGGCCGGCGGCCACCCCGTCCGTCAGCACTGTGACCCCTGCCGGCGCGGCCGCCGGTGGCACGATCCGGCCATCTGTTCCCGTCCAGCGCTCGATCAGGGCGGCCAGCCCGGCCTCGGTCGGGCGATCCTGGACGAGCCCACGAATCCCGGGGTCGAGCTCGGCCTCGGCCTCGAGAGCGTTGGCCAACGCAATCGGTGGCAGCGCCTCATCACCTGGCCGCCAGTCACGAATCGCGTTGGAAGCCGCTGTTTGCCGGGGTTCAAGTCCCTGCGGCGGAAACCAAACCGCGGGGACCGGCAGACCGGCCCCCGTCGGCAGGTGGTATGGGTCGTCCGGGTGGCCGGTACCGCGTACCATCCCCCGCACTGGCCCGGACCCCTCCAACAGGTCGGCCAGAAAATCCAGCAACGCAGGAGCCATCTCAGTGGCCGCGATGCCGGGAAGCCAGGCCAGCAGGGCGGCCCTCGGGTCTGTGACCAGGTCAGCGAGCGGCAGGCGCGCCCCGGTGCCACCGGAGTCACCGCCGGACTGCGGGCTGTTGGTGGTCCAGCCGAGAAGGCCTGCCAGATCGCCGATCACGCCGCCCATCAGGTCCCCGAGGTAGCCGATCAGCCGCTCGAGTGCCTCCCACCCCTGCGCGGGTAAAGTGACAGAGCCGTCCGCTGTCACGACCGGAAGCGCGACCGGCAGATCCGTGCCGGCGACGTGGAGCGTGAGGTGGGGAGCGAGGAGATTGGCGGTCAGGCCCCGCTCCGGCTTCCAGTTAAGACGGAGACCGACCTTGTCAGCGGTCAGGCTCGCCGCGTCGCCGAGGCTCAGCCTGACCCTGCCGGGGTCAGTGTCGGACTCGTGAGCGGTCAATTCCGCAGCGACGCCGGGCAACAGGCTGGCGGTACGGGAGCCGAAGTCGATCTCGACCAGGGTGGCGGCGAACCGGGCCTCGACCACGGTGCATCCCGCGCCGAGCGTGTCAACGGTCGTCATGACGGCCAGTCCGATCGAGGCGGTGCCGCCGGTCGCGCTGACCTCAAGCTGTAGCGGGCCAACCAGGCCCACCCGCCACGGGTGCTCGGCGGTCCCGTCGCCTTCGACGGCGACCGTCGCCAGGGTGGCGTCACTGATGGCATCGCGCAGGGCGCCCAGGATGGCTTCGGCGCCGGCGGCGTTTGCCAGCAGTTCCTGCCAGTAGTCGGCGACGGCGGCGAGGGGGTCGGCCATCAGGGCTGGCAGGGTGGTCGGGTTGACGGGCGGCGCGACCGCCGGCGGGGTGATGCCCAGCAGCATCCGCACCAGATTGTCCGCGGGGGCCAGCGCATTCAAAAGGTCGTTGGCGATGTCCTCGACCGCGTGTCCTGCCGCGTCCATCATCGCGTCCGGAGAGCTCAGGTCGAGCATCGCATATTCCTGCTCCCCCAGCGTGACCCGGTCTGCGGCCAGCACGAAGGTGACGCGGCGGTCCGCGTCCAACTGGAAGCCGACCCGCAGGGTCTCGGCGCGCACGGCCGGCGGCCCCGCGACGTCGAGCACGGGATCCGTTCCGGTGCCGGAGGCCGCCCAGACCCCGAGCGCCGGCAGAGCTACGGCGGCACCGGTAACCAGGTCCATGATTACCAGGTCGGCGCCGACTTCCGCCCGCGCGTCGTCGTTGCCGAGCCTGACAGCCAGTGTGGGTGTCAGGCGGGGGTTGCCGCTCGGTCCGGTGTCCACGCGTATACCGAAGGTCAGGACAGCCGCACCGAGATTGAACCTGACCGTGTCGCCGTCCCTGTTGCCTTGCAGCATCTGGGCCAGGTCGTCCAGCCAGTCCCTTCGGGCGGCCGCCGTGGTCATGATCGTCCGAACCCAGGCAGCCAATGCGGCGACGCCGGAGGTGGACAGTTCGGTAATGGGGAAGTCGGGTACGTTGTCGCCTGGCCTCAGGCCGAGCAGCCCGGCCACCGCGCCGAGCAGCGGGTGTACCCCGCCTGCCGCGTCGGCCTGCGCCCGGACCAAGGACAGCACCAGGTCCAGGACGGCGTCGTCGAGCTCACCAACGCCGTCGGCGGAGAAGGACAGGTCTCGCGGGGTGGCAGCGCCGGGGAGGAGGAGCCGCTCCAGGGTGAAGCCAAAGGCGGCAGGTTGGGTGTCGGCTGGCGAAGTCGGCACGGAGACTTGGAGGCCGATCGCTCCAATGCTGGGCTGAAGGGCCGTTCCGGCGGAGGACGTGCCGGGCGGGGTGATGGTGACCGAGGCCGACACGGTGATCCGCGCGCCCGGCTGGCCAAGCAGCAGATGGTTGCTGACCGCCGGGGACCCGGACTTGCGCAGACGGAACAACGGGAGCGAAGCGCGGACATGCGTCTCTGGTCCGGCAGTAGTGACCCTGGCTCCCAAGCCGACATCCACTGCGGCCCCGGTGGCGTTGATGGTGACGAAGACGTCGACGTCCGGGTCGTCCATGCTGACCACCGGCAGCCAAGTGGCCCCATCGGCGTCGGTTTCCCGTTCCTCGCCACCGAGGACCTCGTCAACGAAAGCGATCAGCGCTTCGCGCTGGTTTTCATCGGTCAGGATGTCGGTGAGGTATTCCTGCGGGTTGCCGAACCAGCCGGGGTTGGCGTTGCCGTCAGCGTTGAAGACGCCGAGCGCCTTCCCCAGCTTGCCCAGGACGCCGAGATCTTCGGCTGCCAGCGTCATGTCCGTGGCCGGATGGTTGTCGTGAGGCCCGTCGAGCCGGCAAACCGGTGGCGGGCCATCGGTACGACCGTAATTCCGTCAGCGTTTACCGTCATCTCCGCTGGGACCAGGATGTTCCCACGGTTGTCCTTTCCCACCGCTCCGGCAACCCCGGCGACCAGGCCGAGAAGGCACTGCCACGCGTACGCGACGAGGTTCTCTCCCCAGGTCTCAATGATCATCGCCGGCCCCTGCGGCCGCCGATGAGTGGCGGCGTACACCCCGGCCGGATGCTTGTCCGTGCCTGTGACGAAGGTGACGCTCACCCGGGCCCTGCCTGTCTGGTCGCAGCGCACTGGCACGACAACGGTCAGCAGGCCGTCGCCGGTTGTCACCTCGAACCCGGTCAGCCCGACCACAAGCTGGCTCTCACCTTTGACCCAGACTGCCTCGGTGCGCCTGGACGGCCGATACAGCCCCACGGCTCGCTTGGCCGCGGCACCGATCAACTCCGCTGCTTCCACGGCGTTAGCGAAGATCGGCTGCTCTGTGTCACCTGCCGCGAGCGGCCTTTCCGGCCGATGACGGTCTCCGGCGGCCTGCTTGCGGCTGATGAAGCGGTCAAACTCCGGAGGGACCGTCTCAGCCACTTCGGCCAACCTGATGTTGCCGGCCGTCCCGCAGGGCGGCAACCTTCGACACCGCGGCAGCGCCTCGGATGACGAATCCGTCCATGAAATCCAAAATGGCCTGCTCTCCTGCGAAGTGCTTGCCGTATCACGGGAAATACGGTTTTACACAGGCTAGGCGAGCACCGTTACTGGCGCGTTACTGATTCGGTATTATGGCGTTAGGAACAGAGAGCCCAGCAAGACACGAGACTAGTGTTGGTGCACTGGGCAAGCCCGCATCCCTTCGAAAAACCCAGAATCGGCAGTTAGCACGTCCTCTTTCGAAACTGCTGGATCGACTCCCGTGTCCAAGCCGTCCCCGGGAACATACCTGCTCGCCGGTGCACTTGACCGTTCCGTCATCTTGAAGTTCAACTAGACGACAGCCGGGCGGGTCGGGTGCCCGATGACGTTTGTGCCGAGTGAGCCGAGGCCTGCGTTCCAAGGACGATCCCAGCGCCTGCCGTCGCGTTCGGGTGTTCGAAGAGGCTACCGTCAAATCGACCCGGGAACAGACTCCGTTGAAGTAGCCGCGCCGGAGTCGATTCGCGTAGCATTATTCGGGCCAACCGGAATGCAGAGGCCGCAGGCCGCATTGGCCGCCGGGCGGGACGTTGAGGGCGCCGGCCATCATCTGCCGGGCACCTGCCCCGCTGCTGACACGGCGGACGCTGTGAAGGTCACCCACAGCGTCCGTTTCAAGGCGTGGAGTCGGATCTGACGCTGAACCTCGCGGTCGATGACCAGCAAACGGTCATACTAGGTTGGCAGCATGTCGTCGGATAGATCCTGTCACCGCACCTCGCCCCGGCGAGAGCCCGGCTTGCCTCGGCAGCCTCCAAAACTTCGAGGGCAGGAGCCCGCGCGCCTGAGCTCGTCCAGATCCGGCCACAACGCTGAGAGACTGCCGTTGGCCTCACGTCGTGTTCAATGCGAGAAGGGCAAGCAAATGCTCAGCCAGAGGGGTCAGACCAACCGTAGTCTCACTATGTCGCAGTCAGAAGTCGCCTAAAAGCTGCCGCAATGATCGCTTCAATTGGCGCCCAGCGGGCCACCCGTGCCGGCACATCTTCACGCCAGGCGCATTGCGCGTGGCGTGATTCTGTCGTAGCCCGAGAAATACATCGTGGTGCGTTATGGCGGCGTTGTTGATCTACGCAGATTCCTTCTCGTGTGGCGCGGTCATGCCGCGCTCTACAATCCAGCGGACTCACGCACCAGTAACGTGGCAGTAACGGCGCATTCAATATCTTGGACAAGGTAATACGGGAGCTTGCAGAAGGGAACCCTGCGATGGCATCCAGCCTTCTCATCCAGAGGATTTTGATTCTGCGCGCGCCAGCCCAGGGCGCTACTCCGGCTCCGTCGACGGGCCGGGACATACGGGGCTCGAATTGGCCCAACAAGATGTCGGCGAACCCGCTCTGAGGATGACAATGGAGAGACAATACCGCCTCACCAGTTCCACAATCGACGCTTTGCGAAAGGAACCCACGGTTCTCAGCGTCGCCCCCGCGACGGGCGTAATGTTCGTCGAACCCGACGATTCAGGTGCTGCACGGTCCGCTCCCCTGATTTGGGGTGTCAAGGTATTACGCGCAGATTCGCTCATGAGCAAGCCCCAGAGACAACGCGACGAGAGTGCGCGATGGAAGGCATAGCCGTCCTCAAGCAGCTCGTATCCGCTCGCGACGCGAACGCAGAAGTCACCGGACTCGACTCGAGTACGCTCCGATTCGTTATCGAATTCGGCCAGGCCGTCGACACCGCGATCGTCGCGCGCGAGGTGGCCGCGCTCGTAGACTTGGGCGTCGACGTCTTCCAGTTCTTTCCGCTGTTCGAGGAATCGGCCGGGAACCACGAGTCCGACTCAGCGGGGACCAACGGCGAATTCGGGGAGTTCTACGTGCTCCAGTTTCCCGGTCTCGAGCGCACGGTCGATGATCGAACTCTCTTCTCGATGTCACACGAGCTGGCGGAGCACCTGAACGCGCGGACGGTCGAGCCGGACCTCGGCACCCGGATCTTCCGAGAGCCCGTTGCCCCGGACCCCGAGCTTGAGGGCGTCGTGAGAGACCTCGCGATCGGCTCCTGTTTCGTGGAGGGCGCCGCGCCGCCGGATCCGTTGTGGGCGCTGGACCGGACTGGCGTGTCCGCGGCGTGGAAAGCGAATCCGGCGCGAGGAGCGGGTATCCGCATCGGGCAACCGGATACGGGTGTGACGTCTCACGTCGAATTGTCGGGTGTCGCACTCAGCGACGGCTTCAACGTCTTCGACGGTTCGTCCGATCCGACGGATCCGCTCGGCGGCGGGGGAAACCCAGGGCACGGTACAGCAACCTCGAGTGTCGTCGTCAGCGGAGCGGCCGGCCGAGTCCGTGGTCCCGCACCCGAAGCGACACTCGTGCCGATCCGGTGCATCGAATCCGTCGTCCTAACCTTCAACGGCGCCGCCGTAGCGAAGGCCATCGAACACGCGCGCCTGCGCGGATGCGACGTCATCACGATGAGCCTCGGTGGCACCCCGAGTCGTGCGATGAAGAAGGCCATCGAGCGCGCGATCGGTGAGGGGATCATTGTGCTTGCTGCCGCGGGGAACTGCGTGAAACTCGTTGTGTACCCGGCCCGATATGATGACGTGATCGCCGTGGCCGGGAGCAACGACGGTAACGTCCCTTGGCGAGGGTCCTGTCGTGGCTCGAGCGTAGACATCACAGCGCCCGCCGAGAACGTCTGGCATGCGATCGCCGGAACGAACGGTAAGGAAGCCGGGGGCGGCCAAGGCACGTCGTTCGCAGTGGCCATCACGGCGGGGGTGGCGGCGCTGTGGCTCTCCCATCACGGGAAGAATGCCGTTATGGACGCCGCGACCGCACGGGGCACGACGGTGCAGCGGCTGTTCCGCGACCTCCTCCTCGCGACGGCACGCACACCGGCGAACTGGGATACAGACGCGTTCGGTGTGGGCATCGTCGATGCCCAGGCACTCCTCGCTCGTGCCCTCGCCGATCCTTTGCCTCCGCTGCCGGAGGGCGGACAAGGCGTGACGCGCACGGAAACGATCGGATTACTGGCCGAGGCGTGGGGAATGGCGGATGCGGGTCGCCTCAGCGACGTCGCCGCGAACCTTCAATTTCAACTCGAACTCAGCTCTTTGGTTCTTGAGGATGCACGGGTGGGCGCCGACGCCCCGGGAGGCGCCGAAAGCATGACTCGACAGGGCATCAGCCCTCAGCTCGCCGCGGCAATCGGCACGACGACCCCGGCGCCGGTGTCAGTACGCCCGACGGGGCGCGCCGATCATATCCAACCGCGGAATCCGGTGATCTTCGTCGCCGCACCCTCTGGGCCTCTCGAAGGCGCCGCCGTCCTCTCGCCCGAGGCCGCGCGTGCGTCGCTTGCCTCGGATCCGGATGCCCCCCTTCGTGCGGTCGAGGAACGACTCGCCCGTGTGCGCGAAGAGCTTGCTGGGACGGAACGGGGCGATCGGCTGGCTCCGCTGCACGACCAACTGCGGCGCGACATAGAGAGTGTCCTCGAAAGATTGCGCGAGGGCGAGTCCGTTCCCGAAGACGTCGGCGAGCAAACCGCGCTCGAGGCCTTGGTGCAGCTCAAGGGTCGACCTTCGCTTCGTGTGGGTGACGACGGAGTCGACCCGAACGACCCTGAACTCGGCGAGTGGGCAGGAGCGATCCTGCTCCAGCCGGCTCTCCCGCAGGTTCAGCGGTCGGTCGGACGCATCGACACGGCCTCTAGGACGCACGCGGGGACCGGTTTTGTCGTCGGCGACGGCCTTGTCATGACCAACCGTCATGTTCTGGAGGAGCTCGCCTTTCCGACGCCGCGGCGTTCCCGCCCGTCCGGATGGGTGCTCAACGGCCGTCCTACAATCAATTTTTCCCCCAAGGGTGTCGACCCATCACGGAGCTTCCGCATTCTCGAGGTCGTGTTCAGCGGTCCGGATGCAACCGACCGGATCGACCTCACGCATCTGGACCTGGCGGTCCTGCGGGTCGAGTCGGTGAGCGCTGGTGGAGCAGCTCTGCCACCACCGTTGAGGCTGTCCGACACGCCCGTCGTCGGCGAGGGCGCGAAGCTCTTTGTGATCGGGTATCCGGCATTACCGACGGTTCTCCCCGGCGACAAGGTCGGCGAGCGCCGCATCGATGTCGTCCGTCGCCTCGCGCAGATTTATGACATGAAGTTCGGCGTGCGATACCTGAGCCCGGGGCTCGTGATGCAGACCCCGACCCAGCTGCTGCCGGACAGCCCTCGCCCTTGGGTGTTCACCCATGATGCGACGTCGCTGGGCGGCAACAGCGGATCCTGCGTCTTGTCGTTCAACCACCAGCTCGACGTCGCTGGGCTTCATTTCGCGGGCGACTGGCTGCGCGCGAATTACGCCCACGCGATCCCCGACGTCAGGGATCAGTTTGCGGAGTTCGTGCCATGAGTCCCCCAGACCCCGCGCCGGAGTCACTCCCCGCCTTCCGGGATCTTGCGTCGCAGATCGCCCGCACGCGGACCGACTTCGGGCGAGTCTACGACGAGATTCGCTCGGGGGTTCCGGACACACGATCGTTTAAGGTGGTGGCTCTCGGCACGACCAGCGACAGCATCGCGTTCGAACGGGCGCTACGGCAGGCGCAACAGGAGGGCTGGTTCACGCCTCTCGCCGAGCGACTAATCCGAGACGACTTCTTTCCAAACAGTTCATCGGCTGTCACCAGTCTGCATGCCGTACTGAGCGCCGCGTTGGGGTTCTCTGATGCGTCGGTGGCAGAGAAGGGTAGCCTGCGGGCGCGAGCCCGGTTGTGTCGCGTGGAGGTGGAAATCGGCGGCCAGGTGGACGCCGTCACGGGTACCGGATTCCTCGTCGGCCCCAGCACCATCCTCACCTCATTCCACGTGGTGTCAGCTCTCGTCGACGAAGCGACCGGGCTGCCGAAACCACGCTCGGACCGCCAGCTCTCCGTCCGGTTCGATCACGCAACCGATCGAACGGAGTCCCGCGTCTATCGGGTGCCCGGGTCCTGGCTGGTCTCCTCGAGTCCGCCGCACCCTTCGGAGGTCAGTCCCAGGAAGGATGGCGGCGTTGAACTGCAGCCGCCGTCGGCCCGCACCACGCTGGATGGCTACCTCGACTACGCGGTCATTGTCGTCGCCGGATCCCCGGGGGCGGAGCGCGGATACTACGACTTGGGCGAGGCAGTCGATCCCGCCGTCGGTGCGGCGATCCACCTCTTCCAGCACCCGATGGGTGTCCAGCAGCGGCGGGCCTCCGGCGCGTTCGGGGGCTTCCGTGCTCCTCCGAGCCGGGAGCGGATCGATCACAGCGCCAACGCGCTGCCCGGGTCATCGGGTGGACTGCTGCTGCTCGACGACGACTTTGCGCTCGTCGGGCTCCACCAAGGTGCGTATGGCGGGCCCAATGTCGTCAACACCGGCATCTCGGCGAAGTCGATCCTCGCGCACATCCGGGCTGCGCGAGCCGACCTGCTTGACGGCCAGTATGCGCAGGCCTACCGCCTGGCAGACGACAGCCGGCCGATCCTGGGACGTGCGAGCTGCCAGGACTGGATCCGGCGTGCGCGCAACCCGCTCGTCCGTGTGAAGCCGGCGCCTATCGGAAAGGGCATCAGCTTTACGGTCGACATCATGCGCGCTTGCCTCTCACAGAGCGAACATCTCATCCATCGATTCAGTGCGAGTGACTTTGACTCGGACGCGATGCGAACCGCTGAAATGCTACTCAGTCGACTCGGTGTGGACGCCGCGGAACTGCCCACAGTCGCGGAAGCGAACTCGACCCGAGGCGTGTGGATCCGTCAATTGGCGACTGCCTTCGCCTCCCGCACGGCAGAGACGCATCGAGGTCACAGGGTCTGGCTCGTCATCGACGATCTGGAGAAGAACGAGCGCGCGATCCCGGACGGTAGTGTGCGTGACTTCCTCTCCGAGCTGTACTCCCAGGCGTCCAGCTTCACGAATCTGCGTATCGTGCTTCTCGGGCTGCGTGATTTCCCCAGCGGGTTCCCCACCGGTTGGGCGGATGACGAGGACATCTCCCCGCCCCAGAAGAGGGATGTCGCGTCCTATGTCCGCTTTCGTCTGACCGATAACGGCAGCGACTATTCCGCGGCGGAGGTCGACCGACTGTCCGCTTTGATCATGTTGACCGGTGGCTCCGACATCACGTCGCTGAGTGACTACGTCGCCGACAAGGTCGACCGAGTCCTTAAGGATGCGAGATGACCCCGACGACCCGCGGGCTCGACGTGCTCGACGACCGCCAGAAGCTCACGGTCGCGGTGTCGACGACGTTCGACCCGCTCCAGTTGCTCCAGGACGAGGTGCAGCCGGGCAAACGCATGGCGCTTCTGGACGGTCTTGCCGCGGTTTGCGACGAGGTGGAAGTCGAGGGCAAGGACTACCGCCAGTGGAGAATGCGCAGCGAAGCTCGGCAGGACGTCCTTCGTTCGCTGACACAGCAGGCGGACTTCGGCCAAGTCGTCGACTCCATCGATGCCCCGCAGGGGGACCTGTTTGCCATGTACCTCCTCGGTGGGCTGCGGGGCGAGGACCTGAGCCGGTTGGTCACTCCCGGCAAAGCTTCGCCGGGTGATGCGGAAATTGTGGATCTCGACCGCCTCCTCAAGGCGGTTCGCCTGCTCGAAGACATCCCCGGCACGCGACCCGCGGTCGGTGACCTCGACCGCACAGTGCGTCGTAGGATTGCTCTTCAGGACGCCGACGACGCGCTCAGAGCGGTCATCCCCGAGCGCCTCATTGGACGTGACAAGGAGTACAAAGACCTCCTGAGCTACCGTGCCATGGAGCTCCCATCCAACACAGAGTGGGTGCCGAGTCTGGTGATCGAAGGGCCGGGCGGAGTGGGGAAGTCTGCGCTTGTGTCGACGTTCGTCTATAACGAGCGCCACGACCCGCACAGCCCGCCCCTAATCTACTTCGACTTCGACCGCGCCGCACTGATCGGCGCAAGACCATCCGACCTGACGCTCGAATTTACCCGGCAACTGGGGCTCGCAGACGATGGGCTCGAACCAATGCTCGCCGAGTTCCGCGAAACATCTCGTGCCCTACTGGGCGGCGAAGCGAACCTCAATATCGATGTCGCCGGGGGCTCGGCCTCGGCCGCACTGCGCGAACTCGGATCGCTCCTTTGGGAGGGCCCGCAACGCGAGGCGTCCGTGACGCTCGTCCTCGACACATTCGAGGAATTGGCGATCCGAGGCGAGACTGCAGTGCGGGACGTGCTGCAATGGGCGGCGGACCTGCGCAGCAAGGCGCGATTGCCGCAGCTACACCTCATCGTCTGCGGCCGTGCCGTATTCCCCGATGCTCGGTCCTTGACCCCCGAAGGCGTCCGGGCGATGTTCAACATGGTTGATACGGTGTCGCTGGGCGACCTCTCCGCACACGACGCCACAGATCTGCTCGAAGAACTCGGGCTCGATCCGGTGACGGCGCGAGAGTTTCCGCCGGTGTTCGGCGGAAACCCGCTCGTCCTCAAGCTCATCCGACGATTCACGACGACCAACGACGACGACGCAGTCGCCCAGCTTTTGGCCGATGGAAAGATCGCACGTCGTGAATCGCCGGCGGCGGAGATCGGCTTGCGATTTGTGTACGAGCGGATCCTGAACCGCATCAGAAACCCTCGCGTTCAAGCTCTGGCATACCCCGGGGTAGTGCTTCGGCGAGTAACTCCGGAGCTCATCCTCGAAGTGCTAGCCCCTGCCTCCTCAATGGCCCTTGACGTCACCACCATCCACGACGCACGGTCGGCTTTCCAGGAACTCGCCGAACACGTCTGGCTCGTGAACCGGATCGGAGATGACACCGTCCAGCACCGTGCGGACGTGCGCCGGCTGCTGGTTCCGGGACTCGAATCCAGTGCCGAGATCGACACCAAGGCGATTCACTTGAGGGCGGCGTTGTACTATGCAAGGCGACCCCCGGGCGTCGACGCAAGTGTTGCTTCGATCGAGGAAATCTATCACCGAGGCTTTATCCAAGACGTCTCGTATGGAATGTCCGAGAGGAAAGCGGACGACATTGTGCGAGCCCTCGGCGAGGACCTCGAGTTCTGGCCGTTAAGCACGCGGGCCAGGGTGAAGAGGCGTGCGAGGGAGGACAACAAGCTCTCGGAGGATGAGATCGCCTCGCTGGACGTCGAGGACCAGTTTGAGTCACGAGGGGCACGACTCTACGCCTCCCGGTCTTCGGGAGACGTAGTCTCCTCCCAATTCGAGGAATCGCAATTGGTCTCGCTCGGCACGAGCGAGACCATCCACGACTCACGGTGGGTGCTGCTGTTCGACCGTGGCGAGTTTTCCTTCATGAGTGATTCGTCCCGCGCGCTGCAGACGATCGACCGCTACTTCGCGTCCCATTACCGGCACACCTCGTTCCGGAACTTCTCGTCCAATCGTCCGACACACGAGCACCCGTGGTTCATCGCGCTGGCCCGGCAGATGCTGGACAGCCGCGACCAGCGGCTACTCTCCGACGACGCCCTCTCCGAGCTGCGTTGGCAATCGGAAGATGCGCAGCGTTACGCCGCCGCCCTCGCCGCAATCGCCGGGGATCGATCGGGGCACATCCGCATAATCGAAAGCGTGCGCACCAGCCTGCAAGGTTTCGTCGACATCACGAGCGTAGACGACGTCCTGATCCTTCAAGCGGCGGCCGCGCGAGGCGACCTCGATGATCTCCCGACCCGGGTGCAGGTCTACTCCTACGATCATTTCCGGCTGTCGCACGTCACCCAGATCGCCGAGGCAGCCGGCGACCCGGATGCCGCCGAGAAGGTTGCGAGTGCCACGCAGCAGTACGCGCGACGGCGGCCGAACACCGGCGATATCAACGCCCTGCGGGCGTCGATGACGAGGCCGTCGGTCGTCGTCCTCGACGTGAAGGGCATCCGAGCGGCGCCGACCCCGCTCACTTTCCTCTACGGAGCGATCAGAACCACCATGGAGCGGCTCGGCCGGAGAGCCCTACTCGAGGTCGTCGGCGGCCTCGAGGAAAAGTCGGTGTTCTGGCCCGCGGACCAGACTGCGAAGACTCTCGATCGGACGCTTACTGCGACCTTCTCGCCCGCCGACCTCACCGGCCTGATCGAGATGGCAGACCGATGCGGACTGCTCACCGACCTGATCGATGCCACCGCGCCGCGGGCCGACACCCAGCTCGCACAGCAACTGACATCCGGGATCAGGCGGCTCGAGAGCCTCCTGTTCCCGTTCGCGAGATCACGGGGGGACCTTCCGAGCTTCCGATAAACACCCGGTGCCTGTAAAGCAGACATAAGCCGTGGAGTACGGCAACCTGATTCAGGACCGTGACACTACCAATCCAAGACCAACCCACCGCGGGCCGACCAGCACGGAACGTCTGCAGTCTCGTTTCGTTGTCAGGGTAGAAGGCCCGGGTCAGCCGACATGTCAATAACCTTCATGGTTCCGTTTCACCAACCAAGGAAGCCGTATACAGTGCGGGCCCTGAATGGGAGCTCACCGTATACATGGCCAACGGGAGCGAGTGGCCACGCCACAAGACGACCGACACCGAAGAACCACCGCGCCCCTCCTGGCGGATCGGCCAACCCGGGAGGCGCCCAGCCGGGTCCCCAAGCATCCGATTGGATGACAGCCGTGTGAAGCCTTCCGGTATTAGCAAGATCATCGGGGCAGCCGTGCTAACGTCTACCGGTATCTCAGTTCGAATGCCGGCTGATGGGGATGCTGAATCCCTTGGCGAAACAGGTGATGGTTCGACTCCGCATTAGAAGCTTGTGAGACAAATGACTGCGGTTTCGGCTAACCGCGAAAAGAAGTCATAAGTTTCCGCCAATCCTTTTCCCTATAAGAACTACACGGCGCGGCCCCGGGACCGCTTCGTCGTAGATAAGGGTCCATTCTTCCCTCCAGGTTCCTGACCTGTTCGGTCTAAATACAATGCGTTCTTCTCTATGTGATCGTGCAGGGATAACTGCTTGATCTGTCGCAGTCCATCGCCACCCGCTATTGGGGTGTGGCGATGGAACACTAATTGAAACTGCACTACCTCCGGTGTTCTCTATTCGTAGAGTAAGTTCCCGGTCTTCCCTTTGTACGGTGCCGAAGTCCAAAGTTTGAGGGAGCGAAATCTCGGCGTTCGACGGGTCTACCCAATACGCCACGATATCTCCGAAGACCGCCGACACTTCATCCGCTTCACATTTCACGTGAAGATTAAAAAACTTAGTACCGTGTCCGCCTCCGAGCTGCGCTACATCGGCGATAGCATTGACCTGAAACTCCGTTCTTAGCTCAAGCGTTGGATTCCAACCTTCTCCTGGCTGAGGTGGAAAGGCGAGTGCTAGGTCCACGTCCCGAGTTTTGTTGTAGAGAGGCGGGCCGTGCTTGAACGGCCACTTGCGCCGGTGGTCGGACGCCGCTGCAAAGCGGTACGCCAGCAGGGTTCGTCCAATGTCGAGATTTCTTCGCTGCGCAAGGTCAAGGATCCAGCCAGAGGGCTTTACTGTCGCCTCAGTTAGGTGGCCAACAAGTAGATCTAGGGGGTGCAGTTCAGGTTTCTCTTCATGTTTCTTATCGTCGACATACACCCCCCGGGCCGTTGCTTTGCCAGGAAGCATGGTTCGCACCCAAGCTTCAACCTGATCTTTCACCGCAAATTGTGGACATACTTCACATGTGATGGTTGGGCCCGGAGTCCTAGCACCAAATCGGTTAACAAAAATATCTTCATAATCGGCATCTGGAATGATATGGACGTTAATGTCACCATCCCAATCGTCAACTGAAATTCTTTGAATACTTCCGACGAGTGTTTCTGCGGGCCTCCTGAAGACCCAATTATATCTATTCAGAATAGGAATTGACAAAGAAGCCATTTCACACCCTCCTTCGGATCATACGTCGGTGGTGCGCTTCACCGTGGGACGTACAAGAATCTGCATCAAGTTATCTGAAAAGGGCTGCTACAACTCTTGCCGACTGAGCCTTCTCAGCTTTTCGAGCACCTTTTACAACAAATTCAGTAAAAAACGGCTTGCGATCCTGTTCCGCGGCATTTATATGTAACTGCTAAGACTTCGCTCGTTCCGGTCTGCTCGACTGAGGCCAATGTCCGGTCCGGCCATAGTCTTCTATCCTGTCGAATTCGAACAGTGACTTTTCGTATCGTAAGTGATCCAAGTCAATGACATTCGCGATGGGTTAGCGAGGCTCTCGCAGATCGTCTCTATTAGCGCGGACTGGCTTCTTGCCCTTGGAAAAGAGACAGTCTGACACCAGGTCCAACGCGGCCCAAGTAGTGAGGAAAGCAATGCACTCGATCGCGAAGCTACCGAACTTGTAGAAAAACGCCGCTATGAAGAAGGAAATTAGGAAGACCGGGAGTTGCTGTAGGACAAGCTGCTGTGCGCTAAGAGATTTGAAAAGCTGAAACATGAATGTGCCTTTCCTATGGCAGGGCTGAATCCCGTTCCATTTGTGAGTTTCCAGCTCAGCGTGACGCTCTAGGCGTTGCTGTAAAACGGACTTCGATTAGATTGCTTTACCAGTCCATCGCCTTCCCCGTTACTATCGCGTTACAGGACAACCATGCACTGCGGTTCGCCGCTGACAACCCCGTGGTCGGCCACACGCTCAGCGTCGGGTGAGCCTGGGCCAGCTTACGGAGCACGTCGATGACGGCGGAATCCACCGTGGTCTTCAGCTTGGCACCGCCACCCTTTGTGAGCCTCAAAGGCACGCTTCGCAACAGAGTCGTCTTGCCTTCCGCATCATCAACGAAAGCGACTTGAGTCGTGTATTGCTGAAATGCCATCTTCCAAAGGGAGGCGTCCGAAGTTCAACGCCGCTAGCAGCCCCTCGAGCTGTGCATTGCAGGCCTCTGCTGCACTGACCTTTGCCGCCACTGAGTGCGAGTTAGCCAAGTTGGTCGATACAGCAGCGACGACGGACATCAGCTCGCTGCCAAACAGAGCACCTGCCAAACTATGGAACTTTGTTCCAACGTCAGTGCTCCTTGGACCCCCGCAGCGAACTTCGGCCTGCCAAATGCTGGGCCCGCTGTAAAGCCCGCAGCCAACGCGCTACCAATCACGCTTGTCGTGGCCAGCCTGTTCCGACGAGGGCGCTCCTGTCGCAGAAACGAAGTCTCGTTGCCTCATCGGCAAGGAATTGCTTCTCAAGGTGGACCTTCGGAATCTGCCCTAAGATGGGGCCAGGCGCCCTTGATTCTGGATCAACGGCTGAGGCTATCTGGCCGATGCTACGAGTTTTGCACGGGTGGGGCGTTCTATTCCGGCACGCCGCGGCCGTGAGCCCGCTGGCTCGTCCGCCGCCGCGGTCTTCAGCTTTGCGGGTCCTCGGTCCCGTCTAGTGACGCGGTGCCTTATGGACGAGATCGGTTTCACACGCCGTCGGTTTCGCCTTCGGCGCCCTGTGGAACCTCGATGGTCGTGAATGTTAGCGATTCCTCGCCTCCACCCACTTCCGACCGCACGAGGAGCGTGATCCTATGCTCGCCCGCTCTCGGTGCCTCGATCCACGCCTCGTTGATGTTCGCCGCTTCCTTGCCGTCGAGCAGCCAGATGAGACCAACAGCATTGTCCCCACGTCGACCTGATATAGCCGCTGACAGTTGCATGGCCTGCCCTGCGATCAGCGATTGCCCTTCAATAGGATGCAGCACGGCAATCTCCGGCATCCGCTCAGGTATTGCCACAGTCACCGGTTGGGAGGTTGCCGTGGCGAAGCCATCATTCGCAAGTACACGCAACTGGACCTCGCCTACTGGCAGCGAAGCTGGGACCAGTTCCAGCTCATTCCCCGTAACACCAGTGGACACGGCATGCCAGCCGCGGCCCCTATCATCGGACCACTGGATCCAGAATTCCGGGTGCTCGCCGGCTTGGGCATCCCAGCGCATCCTGACTGTCCCGTCATCATCCACCGTAGCGTCGAACTGGCGCACTGTGGGTGGCTGATCACCAGCCCGGCGAACCCAGAGTTCTTCGTCATTGTGGCTAATTGTCAGCGCCTCTCCTGGTGCCGCATCCGGCACGAGGGCTTGAAACGGGTAGGAGACTGCGCCGATGTCTCCATCACAGCCACACCCACACCCGCTCCCTCCGTAAGTAGTCAATCGGACAATAGGCGCCTGTGCCAGCACTTCGCCGCCGCTGCCTCGCAAGTACGCAACCAAACCCGTCGTCCGGCCGTCAAGCTGGGTACCTGCCTCCACGCGCGCAACGCTAAGCACTTCTACGCGGTCATCCGGGTGGATGATTCCTGTCAGAGAAATGACACGTTCGGGACGCATGAGAGCCCATCTCCAAGGGTCGGGCGGAGGATCCGGCACGTATTCGGGAATAATGTAGTTCTTCCATTCCAAATAATCATGCACCCAAGGTTCGTCGCGGTCCCAGCGCGGGTCAAGCCGCGGATGCTGGATCAGCCGACCATGCTGGTAGAGAGACATCCACTGAGGGAAGCAGTAGGACATATAGTCCGACGTCGATGCTGGGGGCAAGATATTGCCGTTCGCGATATCTAGGCCGTACTCACCGATCGACGCCGACGGGTACGGCTCGTAGACCGGATAGTTGGGATCGGTTGAACCAGCCGCTCCGCACGGCGTGTGTTGGAAACCATAGCCGTGGCCGATTTCGTGCAGGAGGGTGGTCTGATCCCCGTTCCCTGCGGCTCCGAGACCTCCGACACCGCAGCCAGGTACATTAAGCGGAATGCCGGTTGGCAGTAAGCCGTAATACACGACATCGGCTCGGTTCCCGTCGTTAGTGCGTTGGTTAGTGAGTGCGTTTAGCAGCAGGTTCCAATTAGTGGAGCACCCGCCAGCATTCAGTCGCGGGTCATCCAACGGCCGGTTCCATGCAAGTGTACCCGCGCTTGTGAAGACGCCAGATGACTGCACTGGCATTGCCCGTAGCGCTCGGGCAGCGGTAGCTTGCAGATTGGCGACGGACGGTGCTGCCAAGTTTAGGATTGGCGGCGGTGGCTGGCCGGGTGCGGTGTTGGCGGTGCTGGGGCCGTTGTAGCTGACCAGGATTCCGCGCAGTCGTAGAGTCTGTCGCAAAGTAGCATCCACGGTAATGGTTCTAGTGTCGTGAAGTTGTCCGCTGCTGCTTGTCAGGGTTGCCGTCAGCCTTAGGTTGCCCCAAAAATTGTCCGCTGGCACCGCGAAGTTCAGCGTATTGGCGACGTTACCGCGCTCGGTGGTGTATGCCAGCAGGGATCTGGCCTGCACGTTTCCCGGTGGTAGCGGGTTTAGCGTGGCAACCGTGCTCCAAAGGAAGCCGAGGATACGGCGCTGAACGCGCAGCGTTCCCGTGACCCCATTGATTGGGCTGATGAGGCCGCTGCGGACGTAGACCCGCACCCATGCGGTCTTTCCGGCGACCAAGTGCACAGAGTTGTCGGCGCCGCGATCGCTCGGATCGGAGAGGTGCTGGTCTGCCTTGTAGTGCTGGATTGACTGCGTAACCTCAATGCCAACTGCCCTGACCGACCACAGTTTGAATCGATCGATGACCAAGTCCGTTACTAGGCGCCGCGGCAGGACTTCGATTACGCGCTGAGTATCAATTGAGCTTAGGGAACGCGCCAGCTTGGAGAGCCAACTCTCGTCTGACCTGCCTTGTGAGGCATCCAACTTAGTGTCCGCCATGGGAGTCTGCCTTCATCTTTACGGTTTCTTAAATTTGCAGTCAACGCGACCGCCAGCGACAGTCACAAGGTACCGAGCCCGCGTTACCCCGCCGTTACGGCCCGAAGCCCGAAGCCCATTGCGACTCCCTCAATCAATTTCTAGGAGTCTTCGTGCCAGCAGTTCGGCTTCAAATTTCAGGTGCGGGGATGAAGCAACATTCCCGTTAGGCCCGGCTTGAGTTGGCAACCAAACGCACGACCGGACCCGGCGCAAGTCGACGTCAACTAAATCGCTTAGGGACAGCTCAGCGCCGCCAATGGACCAGCAGCCCCCATCTGCAGGCTCACCCGCAGACTCTCCACGCCCGGCTCTCGCAACAATCCGGCCACCGTGCACAGCAGTGTCCGCCATTAGTTTTCTTTCTGGAATTCGGGCCAAATGGTCCTCAAATTTCTGCCGATGCCGCTGATTTCGTATAAGTAACGCTGAAAATAGGTCCACGGGCGATTTGCTCGCACGCCGGCTTCTTCCTGGTATCCCACTTCGTCGTCGACGCGGGCAGACATCGCGTCATCCCAGATGGTAAGAGCCATTGCGGTCACCGAAGGGCGAGGCGGTGGGGGCTGCGTGCGGCTCTCTGGCGCCAGAGGGAGAGTAGGCGCTCGGTCAACTTCGACAGATTGTTCGGCACCTTGGTTCCCATCGCCCGGTCCAGAGCCAGCCATTTGGTTCGACTTTCCGACGTCGAGCACCTCAGATTTCTTCGCTGCAGAATTTCAGGACAATCAGTTGGGACAAATTGTCGGTTCAGATTCCGTCACCGGAGCCGGCGGGGCGAACGTTTGGACGCATTCCTTTCTACGTCGGATGTCAGGGGTTGGAGGAAGGGGTGACCTCGTCGAGCTACCCGGCGGGATGGATTTCAACTTCTCGCTGCGCCGATCGGTTCGGACCGGGGTGAACGCGGACCTGCCGGTCGAAGGACTGGGGGTGGCCGCCGATGTGAACTACCGAATAACTCGACAGGACGTTCTGGGACAGAACGAGGACCTGATCACCTTCGCCGGATGGGTACTGAGCAACTACACTCGATAACGCGCGATGCCAGCCGCTCGACGGGCTGTTCAATGCCCTCTCCCCTCCGGCATCTCTTCACTTTCATGCGCTTCGAGCTCGGACTGGCCGCGGGGGCTAGGGCTTGCGTCTTCGTTCTAGGTCCACGCGTTGCATACCGGCAGGAGCGGTCAGACTAGGCGGCCCGTACACCGCGTCCCTGCCGCTGTTCCATAGCTCGTCGGTCACCGCGCGGTGGAGGTTCTCAATTCGAATCTGAGTGCGTCCGACCGCAACTGGGCGACATTCAGCAGCACGACCGGCCCGTCCGTGGCGGCTGGCAACAGCTTGGCCACCTTCCGGGGCATCAGGAACCGCTCGAAGCCCGGACGCCTCCGGATTTCGTCCACGACCCGCTGGAAGTCGGCCGCCGCTTCCCGATCAGCGCCAAGGAATGTGCCCACTACCTATCTCGTTTTGCCTTCTGCGTCACCGGCGCGCCGATTCCTGTTACGTATTTGCATGGCGGTCCGTGGCCGCGTGGAACATGAGTGGTGGTCGTCCAGCACCAAGAAGTTCGGGACCCATCCTTGCCGTGCACAAATTGTCCCGGCGCGATCATCGATCTGTCGGGCTTCTATAGCATCCCGGCCGGGCTCGACAACTGGGAACCGATCTGGAAGCGAGGGGAATTCAGCCCGGCCATCGTCGAACCGCGGGTGCTGGAGGTTGTCCGCCTCCACCTGGGCCTCAAGTCGACTGCCTGCGCCCGTTCCCGTGGCGGCCGAAGAAGGGCGCGATGTCCAAGGAATCATCCGACCTCGGTTTTCTTGGCGCGCGCCCTACCCCAGTGGTTCCGCTGCACCGGTTGCGACCACCTCGGACCCATGCCGCGACTCAACTACACGAACAGTCACCCACCCGTCCGGAAACTCGCCCAGTTCACCCACCAGAACTGCCCGGGCAAGCAGCGGCAGGAAACCGGACCGGAACCGCCGGACGGACGCGCCAGAGCCCGCCGTTCCCGCTCCCCACATGCTGACCTTGGCAGAGACCAGGACGCGACGGCGGCCGTCTTCGCAATCTTCACAGACACCAACCGCGACAACGACAGTGTGTACCTCTTCGGCACACTCGTCGAATCACCTCGCCCAGCAACTGGCGCTGGCCAAAATGCCGATCCAGGTCGGCTGGATTGCCGGCCCTCCTCCATCGCCGAGTTCGGGGGGAGCGACATGGTAACGCGGCAGTAACGCCACGGGGCGCCTACTCACAACAAAGGAGGCGCCATGACGCTCAGCACGACCGGTGGTCGCACCGCTGAGTCTCTACGCATCGCACCACCCACAATCTCCCTGCCGAAGGGCGGAGGTTCGGTGCGCGGGATGGGCGAGAAGTTCGCCGCGAACCCGGTCACGGGCACGGGAACGATGACTGTACCGATCGACACGAGTCCGGGACGCTCCGGGTTAAGCCCGCAACTCTCCCTGTCCTACGATTCCGGTTCCGGCAACGGACCGTTCGGGTTCGGGTGGAGCCTGACCCAACCCGCTATCACCCGAAAGACCGACACCGGCCTGCCACAGTATCTCGATGCTGAAGAGTCCGACGTCTTCCTCCTCTCCGGTCTCGAGGACCTAGTCCCGGTGGACCGACCGGACGACGTGATCGACGGCTACCGCGTCCGCCGGTACCGCCCCCGGGTCGAGGGGGGCTTCGCGCGTATCGAACGCTGGAGCCGGATCGGCACGCCGGACGACGCCCACTGGCGCTCTGTCTCCCGGGACAACGTGCTCACGATCTACGGGCTCGACACCGGTTCGCGGATCGCCGACCCGCTCGACCCGGCACGCATCTTCAGCTGGCTGGCCTGCGAGGCGCGCGACGACAAGGGCAACGCCGCGATCTACCGATACAAGTCGGATGACGGCCTCGGCGTCGATCCGACGAACCCGCACGAGCGCAACCGCGGGCCGCGGGACGACGTCCGGCGCACCGCCAACCGCTACATCAAGCGCATCCTCTACGGCAACCGCAGGCCGATGGTCGATGCGGCCACCGGCCGGCGGCCGCGGTTCCTCACGCCCTCCCAAGTGGCCGGCGCCGACTGGATGTTCGAGGTCGTCTTCGACTACGGCGACCACAACCCGGTCACCCCGGCGCCCCGCGACGACGAGCTCCAAGGCCCGCCGGGCACCCGCCGGTACCCGTGGCCCCCGCGCCCGGACGCCTTCTCCGCCTACCGCGCCGGCTTTGAGGTGCGCACCACCCGATTGTGCCGGCGCGTCCTCATGTTCCACCATTTCCCAGGCGCGGCCGGCGTCGGGCGCGACTGCCTGGTGCGCTCCACGGACCTCGCGTACTCCGGCGACCTCGACCCCGCGGACGCGCGCCTGCCGGTCTACACGTTCCTGCGCGCCGTCACCCAGACCGGGTATCGCCGCGACGGAGCCGGATACGAGCGGCGCACCCTGCCGCCCGTCGAGCTCGACTACACCGAGGCGGAGATCGAGCCGACGGTGGCGGAGGTTGACCCGCAGAGTCTGGAGAATCTGCCCATTGGCCTCGACGGCGACGCGTACCTCTGGGCGGACCTTCACGGCGAGGCGCTGCCCGGCATCCTCACCGAGCAGGCCGGCGCTTGGTTCTACAAGCGCAACCTCAGCCCGGACCCGGAGCGGCTCCCCGACGGCCGGGAGCTGGTGCGGGCGCGGTTCGCGTCGGTCGAGACCGTCGCGCGGCGGCCGAACGCCGCCTTGGGCGACGGCGCGCAGCTTATGGATCTCGCCGGCGACGGCCTGCCGGACCTCGTGGTCATCGACGGGCCCACGCCCGGCCTCTACGAGCACGACGACGCCGAGGGCTGGCAGCCGTTCCGCCCGTTCGTGGAGCTGCCGAACCTCGACCTGCGGGACCCGAACCTGAGGCTCATCGACCTCGACGGCGACGGCCGGGCCGACGTCCTCATCACCGAGGACGACGCGCTCGTCTGGTACCCGTCCCGCGCCGAGGCGGGCTTCGGCCCCGCCCGACGCGTCGCCAAGCCGCTCGACGAGGAGCGCGGGCCCCGCATCGTCCTCGCCGACCCCACGCAATCCGTCTACCTGGCGGACCTGTCCGGTGACGGCCTCACCGACCTCGTCCGGATTCGCAACGGCGAGATCTGCTACTGGCCCAACCTCGGCCACGGCCACTTCGGCGCCAAGGTCAGCATGGACAACGCTCCGTGGTTCGACCGCCCGGATGTGTTCGACCAACGGCGCATCCGCTTGGCCGACATCGACGGCAGCGACACGACCGACATCGTCTACCTGCACGACGAGGGCGTCACCATCTACTTCAACCAGTCCGGGAACGGCTGGAGCCGGCCGCAGCGGCTGCCAGTGTTCCCGCGGATCGACGACGAGGTCAGCGTCCTGCCGGTCGACCTGCTCGGCAACGGCACCGCCTGCCTGGTCTGGTCGTCCCCGGCGGCGGACGGCGCCCGGCGGCCGATGCGCTACGTCAACCTCATGACGCGCAAGCCGCACCTGCTAACCCGGACGAGCAACAACCTCGGCGCGGAGTTCCGGCTGGACTACGCGCCGTCGAGCGCGTTCTACCTGCGCGACCGGCGCGACGGCCGCCCGTGGGTGACCCGTCTGCCGGTGCCTGTGCACGTTGTGGAACGGGTCACGGCGTACGACCACGTCAGCCGCAGCCGAATCGTCACCCGCTACGCCTACCACCACGGCCACTTCGACGGCCACGAGCGGGAGTTCCGCGGCTTCGGCATGGTCGAGCAGTGGGACACCGAGCAGCTCACCGCCCCCGGTGCCCCGGTGGACGGCGAAGCGGCCGGCGGCAGGGAACCTCAGCTCCCGCCGGTGCGCACGAAGACCTGGTTCCACACCGGCGTCCACGCCGGCCGCGACCACGTCTCCGACTACTTCGCCGGACTAGACGGCACCCGCGGAGAGTACTACCGCGAGCCGGGCCTGACCGACGCCGAGACCCGGGCCCTGCTGCTGCCGGACACGACGCTGCCAGACGGCCTGACGCCAGACGAGGAGCGCGAGGCCTGCCGTGCGCTCAAGGGCTCGATGCTGCGCCAGGAGGTATACGCAGATGATGCCGGCCCGGGGGCCGACACCGGCCGCGTGCGGCGCTCGAGCGTGCCGTACACGGTCGTCGAGCAGAGCTTCGCCGTCCGCACCATACAGGCCCGCGGCCCGCGCCGTCACGCCGTCTTCCACGTCGAGCCGCGCGAAGCGCTGTCCTTCCACTACGAGCGCGACCCGGCGGACCCTCGGGTGCAGCACACGCTGACGCTCGAGGTGGACCCCTTCGGCACCGTCCTCAAACAGGCGACCGTCGGCTACGGCCGCCGCAAGAAGGTCCGAGTCGTCGCCGCGAACGGGCAGGCGCAGCTGGTGCCGAACCCGGGTCTGGCGGGCCTGGCCGCCGACGACCGGGCGAAGCAGACGACGACCCAGGCCACCTACACCGAGAACCGCGTGACCGACGCGATCGACACTGCTCACACGTACCGAACACCGCTCCAGTGCGAGACCGTCACGTACGAGCTGACGGGTTACCCGGCGACCGGGCCGGCCGGCCGATTCCGCGCCGCCGACTTCGTCGTGCCCGACCCCGGCCCCGCCGGCGGCCTGCGACACCGGTTCACCGCCGAGGTCGCGTACGAGGCCACGCCGACGGCCGCCCGGTGCCGCCGGCCGGTCGAGCGCCGACGCACACTGTACCGCAGCGACGACCTGACGATCCTGCTGCCGCTGGGCCGACTGGGGGCGCTCGGCCTCGCCGGCGAGAGCTACGCGCTAGCGTTCACGCCGGGACTGCTCACCACCGTCCTCCGGCGTCCGCGGGTCGGCGGGTCGCCCGAGGAACTGCTGCCCGATGCCGCGGCCGTTCTTGGCGGCCAGTCCGGCGACCGCGGCGGCTACCTGCGCAGCCAGGCGCTCAAGGCCGACGGCCGCTTCCCTGCCGGCGACGCGAACGACAACTGGTGGCTGCCCTCCGGCCGGTCCTTCTACACGACCGACCCGGCCGACGTCGCCGCCACGGAGCTGGCCGAGGCCCGGCGGCACTTCTTTCTGTCACGGCGCGTGCGCGACCCCTTCGGCCAGGACACTGTCGTCGACTACGACGCGAACGACCTGCTGCCCACCGAGACGCGGGATGCCGTCGGCAACCGGCTGACGGTGCTCGCCAACGACTACCGCGTACTCCAGCCGCGCCTGGTCGCTGACCCGAACCGGAACCGGACCGAGCTCGCCTTCGACGCGCTCGGCATGATCGTAGGGACGGCGGTCATGGGCAAGCCACCGCCGGCGCCCGCCGAGGGCGACACGCTGGGGGGCTTCGTCGCCGACCTCACACAGCCGCAGCTCGACGCGTTCTTCGACGCGGCCGACCCCGTGGCCGGAGCGGCTGCGCTGCTGCGGGGCGCCACCACCCGGATCGTCTACGACCTCCACCGCTTCCGCCGAACCCAACAGTCGAACCCCACGAACCCAATCCGGTGGGAGCCCGCCGGCACGGCGACCCTCGCACGCGAGACGCACGTCAACGCCGTCCTGCCGCCGCACGGGCTACGGATCCAGGTCGGCTTCGCGTACTCGGACGGCTTCGGGCGCGAGATCCAGCGAAAGGTGCAGGCTGAGCCGGAGAAGGTGGGCGGCGTCACCGGCCCGCCGCGCTGGGTGGGCAGCGGCTGGACGGTGTTCGACGCCAAAGGCCGGCCCGTGCGCCGGTACGAGCCCTTCTTCAGCCGACGCCGACGGCCAGACGGCACGATCGTGAGCGACCACCGCTTCGAGTACGGCGCCACGGCCGGCGTCAGCCCGGTGCTGTTCTACGACCCGGTCGGCCGCGTCGTCGCCACACTGCACCCGAACCACACCTACGAGAAGGTCGTGTTCGACCCCTGGCAGCAGACCACGTACGACGTCAACGACACGTGCGCGCCCCGCAACGCCCAGACCGGTGACCCGCGCACGGACCCGGACATCCGCGGGTACGTCGCTGGGTACTTCGCGGGCCTGCCCGCGGCTCCCCCGGCACCGGTCTGGAAGACCTGGCGCGCGCTGCGCGCCGACGGCGACCTGGGCGCTCATGAACAGGCTGCGGCCGTGCGCGCGTCCGCTCACGCCGACACCCCAACGACAGCCCACCTCGATACACTAGGCCGGCCGTTCCTAACAGTCGCACGCAACCGCGTCATCTGCGCCGGACACGACCTCGACGGCAGCGAGGGTGCCGTGCTCACCCGGGTGGAGCTGGACGTCGAAGGAAACCGGCTCTCCGTGACCGACGAGCGCCGCCTGCCCGTGAACCACCGGCCTACCGGGGCCGTCGAGCAGCGCACCGTCATCCGCTACGCCTACGACCTGCTCGGCAACGTCATCCGGCAGCGGAGCATGGAGGCGGGCGCGCGGTGGACCCTGACCGACGTCACCGGACGGCCGATCCGCGCCTGGGACAGCCGCGGCCACAACCTCACCACGCGGTACGACGCACTGCGCCGCCCGCTCGAGCAGACCGTGCGCGGCACCGTCGCCAGCGGCGACACGGCGTCCGACCCGCGCACGCTGGGCCGCGGCGTCGCCGTCGACCGGATCCAGTACGGCGAGCCCCCGACCACCGCGAGCCAAGCAGAGCAGGCACGGGCCCTCCGGCTGAACCTGCGCGCCCGCGTCCTCCGGCACTTCGACACGGCCGGCGTCGCGACCAACGCCCGGCTCGGCGCCAACGGCGTCCCGGTCGAGGCCTACGACTTCAAGGGCAACGCGCTGCGGAACACCCTCCGGTTCCTCGCCGACCACACGGCGCTGCCGGACTGGTCGACGACGGCGCCGCAGGCCCCGTCGCTCCAGGCCGAGGCATTCGAGAGCGCCCTGCGGTATGACGCGCTCAACCGCGTCGTCCAGTCCGTCGCCCCGCACAGCAACCTGAGAGCAACACACCACGTCGTGCAGCCGGTGTTCAACGAGGCCAACCTGCTCGAGCGCGTGGACGTCTGGCTCGAGCGGCCAACCGAGCCGGTGAGCCTGCTCAACCCCGCCGTCGCCATCCCGACCCGGGTCGGCGTCGCCGGTGTCGAGTACGACGCCAAGGGGCGGCGCCTGAGGATCGACTACCGGAACGGCGCGAGCACCACCTACACCTACGACCCCGACACGTCCCGGCTAACGCGGCTCGCCACGAAGAGGGGCACGGCCAGCCTGCAGGCCCTCACGTATACCTACGACCCCGCCGGCAACCTCACCCACGTCCGGGACGACGCACAGCAGACGCTGTTCTTTCGCAACCACCGGGTTGAGCCGAGCAACGACTACACCTACGACGCCCTCTACCGGCTGGTCCAGGCCCGCGGCCGCGAGCACCTCGGGCAGATGGCGAACGGCCACCGACGTCCCCCGACCCCGTCCGACGCCTTCGACGCCTTCCACACCAGACTCAACCACCGGGGCGAAGGCGACGCGATGGGCACGTACGTCGAGCGCTACGTCTACGACGCTGTCGGCAACGTGCTGGCGCTGCAACACCGCGGCAGCGACCCGGCCCATGCCGGCTGGACCCGCGACTTCGACTACACGGAGACCAGCCTTCTCGAGGACGGCACAGGTGGCCCGCTCCTCACAAGCAACCGCCTCACGAGCACGACGCTGAACCCCGCCGGCGCGACCCCTCAGACCCAGACTTACCGGCACGATGCACACGGCAGCATGAGCCGCCTGCCGCACCTCGGTGGGAGCACCGCGGGGCCGAACGTGCACTGGGACTACGCGGACCGGCTGCGCCGCGCCGACCTCGGCGGGGGCGGCACGGCCCACTATGTCTACGACGCGTCGGGCCGGCGCGTGCGCAAGGTATGGGAGAAGGCACCTGGCCTGATCGAGGAGCGCGTTTACCTCGGCGGCTTCGAGGTCTTCCGCCGGCACAACAGCCCCATCGGCGCGGACACGGCCACGCTGGAGCGCGAAACGCTGCACGTGATGGACGACGCGCGACGCGTCGCGCTAGTCGAGACCCGCACGCGCGACACCGCCGGCACGAACCGGGCGCCGCGGCGGCTGATCCGCTTCCAGCTCGGCAACCACCTCGACTCGGCGAGCCTGGAGCTCGACGAGCAGGCGAAGATCATCTCGTACGAGGAGTACGCGCCCTACGGCAGCACGACGTATCAGGCGGTGCGCAGCCGCACCGAAACGCCCAAACGGTACCGCTACACCGGCAAGGAACGCGACGAGGAGACAGGGCTGAGCTATCACGGCGCGAGGTACTACGCCCCTTGGCTAGCACGGTGGACCAGCGCCGATCCTAAGAGTCCTCAGATCGAGGTGAACGCGTACGACTACTGCCGCGACCGCCCCAACATGACGTCCGATGGCGGGGGGATGATCGACGAGGAGGCCAAGGCAGTTCTTCACAGGCTTCAGCAGGTCGTGGATGCAATACCCCAGAAGGAGTTTGCGCATTTAAACGCTGCCGAGCGGGGCTCGAGAGCACACCTGATACTCGAATTCATTGTTTCGCTTGGGCAGGATTCACCCGCCAGGGTTGCGAACGGCGTCCGACTAGCTGCGGAAGTGATCGTGGACCCGGCCGGCAAGATCGTCGCGTTCGGTGAGCCCGGGCAACTGGGCAGGGCCGCGAAGGACTTCCGCACCATAGACGTGGCGCTGTTGAAGTCGCCCGTCTCGGACGTCCGGCAGCTGATCGGGAAGAACGCGTCTGACGTCATCCAGGCAGGGATCGACTTCAAGACCGGCGCCGCGCAGTTGCAGCGGGTGAAAGAAATGGAAGCCTTAATCAAGGCCCCGTATGTCAAGGCTGTTCAGCATGGCAAACTCGTCGAGACGTTGGAAGCGAAGGCCAGCAAGCTGTCTGTTCCGAAGCAGCAGCCAACCGTCTCTGCGGAGGCCCCTCCGTCGTCACTCAGCGAGTACGCCGAGCAGCATCAGGCAACCACCGAGGCCAGTGTCGAAAACAGCACAGTCGCCGCCAACTCGCTCAAGAAATTCGGGGTTACAGCCGCCGGAGCACTGGCCGGCGAGCAGCAACAGACACCGGGAACCAGCGGATCTTCCGGCCACAAGCCGCAGCGGCTCGGCGTCCTGCCAGAGTTCCAGCCCACATCCCCATCTGCATCTGCATCTGAGCCGAAGAGCTGGCGGAACCTCTGGGGTCTGCTGGACTCCTCACCCGATGAGCCGGTCCAACGGCCCATGACGGAACAGGAGGCCCAGCAGAAGATGCACCAGGACCTTCGCAATCAGTACTGATGGCTCCGACGTCCTACAGGAGGCACTGCCATGCCAATCCCCGCACATCCGCTCGGGCTCGGTGACCGGGGTGACGCCGTGGGGCGTCTGCACCGCACACTCGAGGCGCTCAACCGGGTCGTCGACCGCCAGGAACGAGATGCGGGGCTGTTCGGCGCCTCCACCGAGTCGGTGCTCCGCACGCTCCAGGAACAAAGCGCGATCACGGTGACCGGCGTGTTCGACGCCGGCACGCACGAGGTAGTCACACGCATCCTCTCGGACATCGGGCCGTTCACGGTGTACGGCACGGTGACCGACGCCGAAGCGAGGCCGGTCGCCGGTGCGACTGTTGTCGCCCTGGACGTCGACCTCCGCACGAGTGAGGAGCTGGGACGCGCCACGACCGATAGCGGCGGCGAGTACGAGGTGCGCTACGCCGCGAGCCGGTACGCGCGCGCGGAGAAGGGCTCCGCCGATGTCGTCGTCCAGGTGCTTTTGGATGACGAGACCGTCGTCGAGTCGCCAATCGCGTTCAACGCGCCGCAGGAGCTGCGCATCGACCTCACGACGGCGGAACGGCTCGGCCCTTCGGAGTACGAGCAGCTAGAGGCAGCTATCACCCCGCTTCTCGCCGGGGAGCCGCCAGACCTCACCCTCGCCGACGTCGACTTCCTCACCGGCGAGACCGGGATCCCCGCGGACGCGTGGCGCGCCTACGTCGGCGCGCTGGCCCTGGCCGCCGCGGCCCCCGACGACATCCCGACAGCGGCGTTCCACGGGTGGCGGCGCACCGGGCAGCCCGAGACCTGGGATGCCCTGCGCGGGGTGCGCATCGACACGCTGCGCTCGGCCCTCGTCGAGGCCCTCGACCGCAACCTCGTCCCGCGGTCTCTCCGCGGCGAGGTGGACGCCATCCTGGCCCGCATTTCCAACGACGACCTCGCTGGCCTCATCGGCCTGCTCGAGGCCGCCCGGGTGCCGTCGGCGGCCGCGGGCACGCTGGCGGGCCGCGTCGACGCCGTCGACGCGGTCTCCGATCGGGTCCTCGGCGAGCTCGTCGACGCCGGCGACCTCGCGCCGGAGGACGCCGCCCGTGTCGGCCTGGCGGCCTCCGTGCATCGCCTCGTCGGCGGCGCGCCGGCCATCGTCGCCGCCGTGCTGGACGCCGACGTCGCGGCGGTCCCCGGCGGCCGGTTCCGCGCGGCGCGCGATCTCGCCGCCCTCGATCCGGTCGACTGGGCGCGCGCCATGGAGGCCGCGGGCGCGCCGGTCCCCGAGGGGACAACGCTCCAGGCCCACGCGCGAACACGCGCCGTCGCCGCAACCAGCGCCTTCCCCGAGGACGCGTTCCGACACCGAGCAGGGCGCGTGCCCGACAACCTCGACGGCCACCTCGAGAGGTTCCGCACGCTGCTGCGCGCGAACCCCGACGCCCTCGACCGCGACTTCGACGACCTCGAGGTGCGTGGCCGCGGCCGCGAGGCGCTGCGCGCCGCCCACACGGCGGTGCGCATGATCGTGAAGACGCACCCGGGCCTCGACCTGCACGACGTCGTCACCAACGGCGGCCCGGACGTCGCGGCCGTCGTCGCGTCGCGGGTCGGCTGGGTGGCCGGCGTCCTCGCCCGCAACCCCGGGATCCCGTTCGCGGAGCTCGACTACTTACCCGACAACCCCGCACTCACCGCGATCGACTTCGGCGACCTCGAGCCCGGTCCGCGCGTCCAGATCATCGCCGACCTGCGGGCACATCGGCGGATGACGGCCGTCGCGGGGAACGCCATCGTGGCGCAAGAGCTCATGGTCGCAGGGATCACCTCCGCGTCGGCGATCGCGCGCTCCTCGGTGAAAGAGCTCGCCGCGCGGACCGGGCTGGCGGCCGGTGAGCTGCGTCGGATCCAGGCCACCGCCGCCCCGCTCGCGAACAGCGCCGCCCTGGCTTGGTTCGGCATCTACGGCGCGGCTCGCGACCGGTTGACCACGCCGGTCCGCGTCATCCCCACGCACGAGCAGTACTTCCACCAGCTCTCCGGCTTCACCGACCTGCTCACCGACCAGCCGTGGTGCGACTGCGACGACTGCCAGTCGGCGCTCAGCCCGGCCGCCTACTTCGTCGACCTTATGCACTACGTCGAGAAACACGTCCTGGCCGACAGCTTCGCCGCTCAGCCCACGCACCCGCTGCACCTCGAGCGGCGGCGCCCGGACCTCTGGGACCTCCCGCTGTCCTGCGCGAACACCAAGGAGACCATCCCGACGCTTGACATCGTGAACGAGCTCCTCGAACGGTACATCCGCGACGTCGCGCCGCTCCCCACCGGAACCTCGGTCGATGCGCACCTGGCGGATCAGGAGGCGTCTTTTCGCCAGCCGGTCACGCTGCCGATCGAGCGCCTCGACACACTGCTGGGTCACTTTTCCCTGTCGCGGCACGAAATCGCACGGGTGATGCGCGCGCCGTGGACCGTCCGGGCACGCGCCCGGCTGCGTCTGTCGCCGCGCGCCTACGGGTTGGTCACCACCGCGCGCACCGACCCCGCGTACCTGAGCCGCCTGTTCGGGATCCAGACCACCGTCACCGACCCGGGGACCGTGCTCGGGGCCGTCGAGACGCAGCCGTTGGTCCGGGCTACCGGCCTCGACCACGCCGTGCTGGCGGCCGCGCTGACGAGCGACTTCGTCGGGCAGGACGGGACGTCGACCGGCGCCGTGGCCATCACCGTCGGCAAGCGCTACCCGAACGACGTCCAGAACAACACCGAGGTCGTCACCAACCTCACCCTCCGGCGGCTCGACCGGCTGCACCGCTTCGTGCGCCTGTGGCGGACGCTGCCCTGGACCGTGGCCGAGCTCGACCACGTGCTCGGCCGCCTCGCGACAACGGCCGGCCGGCCGGACATCGTGGCCGACTCCGCCGCCGCGCCCGGGACGCTCGAGCGCATCACCGGCCTGCTCGAACTCGAGGCCGAGTTGACGATCCCGCTCGAGCAGATCCTCGCCGTCGTCGACGCGTTCCCCACCCGGGCCCTGCGCGCGCCCCAGCCCCTGTTCGACCGCCTGTTCAACGCCCCGGGCTTCGCCGACCGGGACGGGGTCTGGAGCGAGATGACGACAGGCCGGTTCACGCACGCGGCCTGGAGCCGGGTCGGCACTCCCGGCGTCGCCTCCCCCGACGACAACACCTTGTCGCGTCTGCTCGCCGGCCTGCAGCTCGAGGACCAGGAGTTCCTCGACCTCGTCGACGGCATCAGCACAGACTCGGACCTCGACTACCGGCCGGGCACGGCGGCCGCGGACGCCAGCATCTCGCTGGCACGCGCGTCGCTCGCGGCGCTCTACCGGCACGCGCGCCTGCGTGCCGTCCTGCACCTGTCCGTCGCCGACCTCGTCACCCTGCTCCGGGTGGTGTCCCGCGGCTCCGGGACGGCGCCGCTGCTCAGCCTGCGCGATGCGGATGACGTGCGCGCGATGGTCGACACCGTCGCCTGGCAGCGGCGCGCCGGTGTCACCATAAGCGACCTTGCCTACCTCACCGGCGGCGCACGCCCCGCCGGCGTCCCCGACCCGGCGGAGCTGGTGGCCGAACTGCCGGCCGCCGCCGCGGCTGCAACCGACGCCGCGATGCGTGCGACGATCCTGTCGGGGCCCGACCCGCTGGTGCTGTTCGACCTTGCCATGGGTCCCCAGCTCGAGCGCTCCCCGCAGGAGATCGCGCTGCTGCGCGCGTGCCTCGCCACGCCGCCTGCTGCCGACCGGGCCGCAATCGTGCGGGTGCTGGACGGCGGCACGGCCGCGGCTGACGTCGCCACCGCAACCTCGCTCGCGGCTGGCGTCGTCCGCTTCCACCGGCTGCTCCTGCGCCCAGCCTTCGACGACGACGGCCTTGCGTTCCTTCGCCAGGAGCGCGCCGCGTTCTTCGGCCCCGCACCCGTTGCCGGCGAGAGGGTCACACTAGCCTCGGTCCGCCGCGTCGTCGCCTACCGCGAGCTCGTCACACGCGGGGATGCCGGCTTCACCACGGCCGGGCCCGAGCCCGATGTCGCTGCCGTTCGCGCTGTCGTCACCGCCGGTGCCACGGCGACCGACGCCCAGCTCGCGCGCGCCCTCGGCACCGACGAGGCGCGCATTGGCGCGCTGGCGCCGCGCCTGACGCGCTCCGGCCGTCCCTTCGACGACCTCTTGCTGTTCGACGAGAACGTCACCCTAGCCGACCGGCTCGGGGTAAGCGGCGAGGCACTCGGGCGCATGATCGACGAGTCCGATCCATCGACGACGTTCGTCCAGCTCTCTCGGGCGGCCGATGACGTTCTCGGCGCCTTCCGCGCCCGGTACTCCGACCCGAAGACCCTCGCTGAGAAGCTGGAGCCGTACGAGGACGTGTTCCGCGGGCGCCGCCGCGACGGACTAGTCGACTACCTCACGACCCGGTGGCCGACACCGTTCTCAGGGCCCGACCGGCTTTCCGAGTACTTCCTCGTCGACGTCCTGGTGGAGGGCTGCGCACGCACGTCACGCGTGGTCTCCGCGACGTCGAGTGTGCAGCTGTACGTGCACCGCGTGCTCATGAACCTCGAGCGCAGCGATGACTGGGACCCGTCGGCCACGCCACCGCGCGGCGTCTTTGCGCGCTTCACCAGCGGCGCCCGGCGCGACGAGTGGCGGTGGCGGCGGCAGTACCGGGTCTGGGAGGCCAACCGGAACGTCTTCCTGTACCCCGAGAGGTACATCGAGCCCGAACTGCGCGACGACAAGACGCCGCTGTTCTCCGAGTTCGAAGACGCGCTGCTCGCGCAGGACCTGTCGCCGCAGAATGTAAGCGACGCGTATAGCGCCTACCTCACCGGGTTCGACGGGCTCGCACAGCTCCAGATCGCCGGCGCCTACCGCGACGTCGCCGGGCGGACGCTGCACCTGTTCGGCGTCACGCAGGACGATGCACCCGTCTACTACTACCGCGCGATCGACGAGTCGGGTGGGACTGCCGCGTCATCGGGAAGCAGCCCGACGCTCCGGTATTCGCCGTGGCACCGGGTCGATTTGTCGATCCCAGTCCGCAAGGTGTCACCCTTCGTGCACGAGGGCCGCATCTACCTGTTCTGGATCGAGAACGCAACGCGCCCGATCAACGCCTTCATCGGCGGCAGCTCGAAGTTCGCCGGCTACCGGCACAGCGTCCGGGTGCGGTACTCCACCCTGCGCCTTGACGGCAGATGGGCGGCACCGCAACTCCTCCGCTTCCAGGAGGCGGGTGGGCTCGCGGACGCGCGCATCGTCGAGGACCCGCTCGACCTGACCGTCGTCCTGCAGCTCGAAACCGAGATCGCCCGGCTCAAGAACGTCGTGCGACCCGCGCTCGGCGAGAAGGTGCGGACCAAGACGACGCAGCGGAACCAGGCGCGGGACGCGATCCCGCCGCTGCAGGCCGCGCGCGAGGCGGCGGAGGCTGACCTCAACGCCCCGCTCACGGTTGCCCAGGGCCTGCAGATGGCCGGGCTCATCGCGCTGGGGGTGCCACCGACGCAGGCGTGGTGGATCGTCAAGGCGGTCGCCAAGGGGACCTACCAGAACGCGGTGAATCTGGAGAACGCGGCCCGTGAGCACCTGCGCAGAGCCCAGGACGACCTTGCGAACGCCGAGACCCAGCTCCGGAACCTCGACACGCGAATCGCCGAGCTGGAGGCGGCGAAGAAGGCCGAAGTCGTCCACGTCCGCTGGGACCGCAGCCTCCGCGACCACAAGGAGTCCCTGGACAGCTACCACCCTGACGGCTGGGTGTGGGACCGCGTCTACCCCGACTTCCATAGCCCGGGGCGCCCGGGCCTCCCGCCTTGGGAGCCGCGGCCGGGACTAATCCGCATCACCATGGTGCCCGGCGGGAACCGTCTCCCGACCGCGACCCCCTTCGAGCCGGTCGACCTCGACGCGGTGTCGGGCGTCCTACGTGCGCCACTCATCGCGGAACTGCCCTACTGGCAGTTCGGCCATCCGCTGAACTTCGAGGAGGGCCGGATCCGCCGGCTGCCGCACCTCCCCGGTCATGTGTTCCCGGGTCAGTCGACCGTGCTCGCAGCCCACGTCCTCGAGTCGCGCTTCACGACGGGCGTCGATGTCGGGGTCGCACCGGTGACGGCGGACGTCCAGGTCGTGATGGGGCAGCCAAACTCGATCATCGTCCAGGATGCCGGCGACTCCGTCTGGCTCCGCCCGGTCGGCACCGACCACGCTGGCCTGCGCCTGGGCACGTCGCTAACCCGCTCGCTCGCCCGCCGGTTCTGGAGCGGCGGCCCGACCGGGCTGCTCGCCGCGGACTTCCAGCGCACCCTGAACGAGACACGCTCGCGGATCAGCCCGGTCGCGGGCCAGAGCGACCCGCTGCGGCAGAGCCCGTTCCACCCGGAGCACCCCTGGCTCGGCTACTACCGGGAGACGTTCCTCCACATCCCGTTCCTCGTCGCCGACCAGCTCAACACCGACCAGGATTTTGCGGGCGCCCAGCGCTGGTACCACACGATCTTCGACCCCACCGCGGCGGACGGCGAGGTGTGGCGCAACCGCGAACTCGCCACGCCCGACGACCGAACAACGACGCTGCGGGACCTCCTGGTCGACAGCGCGACGCTCGACGCCTACCGGGCCAACCCGTTCAGCCCGCACGCGATCGCCCGTACCCGCCTGAGCGCGTACGCGAAGTCGATCGTCATGAAGTATGTCGACAACCTGCTCGACTGGGGCGACAGCCTATTTGCGCAGTTCACGATGGAGTCGGTAAACGAGGCCACGATGCTCTACGTCATGGCCCGCGACATCCTCGGCCCGCGGCCGGAGAGGCTCGGGTCGTGCGGCACCGGCGGCAAGACGCGGACCTACCGGGAGATCCGCCCGGGCCTGAGCGACGTCAGCGACTTCCTCGTCGAGCTCGAGACGCCCGCCGCGCCGACGCTGGTGGCGGCCGCCGCGCCGCCCAACACTTACGTCATCCCGGCCCGGACGGTTCTCGTCGCCGAGGCGGAGACCGACGCGCCCGCAGAGCGGGGGCAGCCGGTGCCGGGCACCTTCGACGAGCCCGGCGTCGCACAGACGCCCGTCGCGCACGCGCAGCTCGCGACGAGCGCCACAGTGTGGACCTCGACCGCCGGAACGCCGCTCACCACGATCGCGGGCGGCATCGACGGGGGCGCGCCCCCCGGCAGTCTCACCGTCACCGGCATCGAGGCGGGAACAGGGATCGGGACGGGGACGGGCTCCGGCACGATCATCCCTCCTGGCGGCGGGTACACCGACTACGTGCGCGGCTACGGCCCTGGCTCGGTCGGCACCCGCTTCGGCGACCCGCTCGAGCCGTTCGACGAGCTGCTCGGCCTCTACGGTCTGGAGCCGCTCGAGGTCACGTACGACCTCAAAGACGTCGTGCGGCCGCTCGCCCCGCGCGACCGCTTCCCCTTCCAACCTGTCGAGGTCGTGCCACCCAAAGAGTCCGTCTTCTGCATCCCGCCGAACCATGAGTTGCTCGACTACTGGGACCGCGTCGAGGGTCGCCTCGACAGGATCCGCAACTGCATGGACATCTCCGGCGCACGGCGGCGGCTGGAGCTGTTCGCGCCCGCGCTCGACCCCCGCCTGCTCGTGCGGATGACGGCGGCGGGCCTCACGATCGACGACGTTCTAGGTCTGCCCGGGGGCCGGCTGCCAGCGTACCGCTTCAGCTACCTCGTCGATAAGGCGAGGGAGCACCTGGCAACGGTGCAGAGCTTCGGCGGGCAGCTCCTCGCCGCGCTCGAGAAGGGCGACGCACAGGAGCTCGAGAACCTGCGCGCCGTCCACGAGCAGAACTTGCTGGCGTTGCGGCGCCGGCTCGCCCAACTCGAGATCGACGCCTCGGAGGACACGCTCGAGTCGCTGCGCCTGCAGCGGGAGGGCGCCGAGTACCGCCGCCAACACTTCATCGCATTGCGCGAGGCAGGCACTCTGCCACAGGAGCGCAAGCAGCAGGACCTGCAGCGCGAGGCCGCGCAGTTCCGGACGGCGGCGAGCATGGCGCAGGCGGTGGCGTCGATCCTCACGATCATCCCGGACTTCGGCGCGCCGACGGCGATGAAGTTCGGCGGCAGCCAGCTCGGCGCCGCTGGCCGCGCGGTCGGCGAAGGGCTCGGCGGGCACGCGGCGTTCCTCGACACCGGTGGCATGATGGCCGGCGTCGAGGCATCCGTGCGGCGGCGGGACGAGGAGTGGAAGCACCAGGAAGAGACAGCGCGCCGCGAGCTCGCTCAGCTCGACCAGAGCATCACCGCCGCCGAGATCCGGCGCGACATCGCCGTCCGCACCCTCGAGGTGCACGAGCGGACAGTCGAACAGGCGGAGGTGATGTTCGAGTTCTTCCGCGAGCGTTTCAGCAGCATCGAGCGGTACCGCTTGCTGGTGAAGGACCTGCGGCGGCTGCACAAGGTCGCCTTCGACACGGCGCTGCGACTGGCCCAGCTCGCGGAGCAAGCCTACAGGGCCGAGCGGCAGGACGACGGCCCGACGGACGACAATGACCTGCTCGCCGGCGGCTACTGGGACGGGCAGAACGCGGGTCTGCTCGCCGGGGAGAAGCTGCTCTCGGACCTGCAGCGGCTCGAGCGGCAGTACGTCGAGCGCAACACGCGCAAGCTGGAGATCGAGCAGAGCTTCTCCCTCGCGCAGCTCGCGCCGGACCGGCTGGCGGAACTCCGCCTCACCGGCGCGTGCACGTTCTCGATCCCGGAGTGGTTCTTCGATCTCTCCTACCCCGGGCACTATCGGCGCCGGCTCAAGGGCGTCCGCCTGACGATGCCATGCATCACCGGACCGTATACGAATGTCGGCGCCACGCTGCGCCTCGCCGGGAGCACGATCAGGCTCGCCGCGCCGGGGAACCAGGTCGACCCGCTGGACCCGCCCACCGTTGTCCCGCTCGGGCACACAGTCTCGATCGCGACCAGCCGGGCGCAGCGCGACGGCGGGGTCTTCGAGTTCGGCTTCCGCGACGATCGGTACCTACCATTCGAGGGCGCCGGCGCGATCAGCGACTGGTCGCTCTCACTGCCGAAGACGCTACGGGTGTTCGACTACACGACGATCACCGACGTCGTCGTCCACCTCGACTACACCGCGGACCACCACCCCGAGCTCGAACGACGCTGGGACGCCGCGGCCGGGCTCGTGACGCTACTGCGGGACGACTTCGAGGGCGAGCCGCCGCTGGTACGCCGGCTCAGCCTGCGCGACGAGCTGCCGGATGTCTTCCACCGGCTGTTGACGAGCCCGCCGGGCACTGAAGTCACGTTCACGCTCGATGAACGCTATTTTTCACTGTTCCTAGCAGGGCGCGAGCTCGAGGCGCGGGCGGCGTCAATCTCGATCCTGTCGCCGCTGGACGACCTGAACGGCGCGTCGATCGCGTTGGCGCGGCGGCCGGTCCCACCGGCGACGGCATCGTTCGTGACGGTGACGGCGCCGACGGGGCCGGGCGGCGACCTTCCCGGGGGTCTTCGCGAGTTCGACTGCGGGTCGGTGCTCCGCCGGCCACCGGCCACAGCGGGCCTCCCGTCGGGCATCATTGGGAGGTACCTGGTCAAGATCGTCACGCCGGGCGCACTTGCCGGGTCGGGTGCCGCTAATGCCCTCTCCGCCGAGGCGCTGGGGGACGTTGTCCTGCGCGTGGGCTACCGGCTGGCTACCCCATGACTGTGATGCCCTGATCGAGGCCATCCTCGCCGATACGCTTTCCGTACTGTCACTTCATGACGGAGGGAGATTTTGTGGAAACACGAGAGACCGCGACCCTGCGGCTCGGACTGGAATCACGGAGCCGGTTCCCGACAAGGTGTGGAGACGGGCAATCAATGGACCAGACACCGCTGTGACGCCGCTGTTGAAGAGGCTAGAAAGGCCGAGATGGAGGATCCGCGCGTAGTATTCGGAATTACAGGTTCGACGCCGGCCTTGTTTTTCGCTAATGGTGATGAGCCCCCGTTGCGGATACGTTCCAGAATGATCAGAAGGGGATCGTCGGGAAGAACCTTTTCCCCGTCCAGGTGCCATGGTCAGCTGAGACTCAACCTGCGACGGAGTCCATGCCGGGCATTCCAACAGGTCTTGTCGCCTCAGGAATTACCATGTATGGTGCTGCTGCCGTCGACAGCTGTCATTCGAAGTGGAGGCGGTCAGCGAAAGGTCGGTGCGCACCTGGGTCGATCGTCATGTCGCCCGACGGCCAGGCTGTTGACACGCCTGCGAGCTGCTCACGCACCTCCCCTTGGTCAACGCCGCGGCCGCTTGAGCGCCGAACCGCTAGCCGCGACAAGTTCAACTAATTTTGGACCGGGACGGCCTAGATTTGTTGTATTGCTTTTCCAGACGCGCGAGGAGCGGCTGATCCTATGACCCCATTTCACATGATCCGCCTCATTTTCCCCTTCATTTACCATGTGCGGCGTATAATCGGGGTTCCCGACAAGGGGGAAATAGCATTATTGGGGGCCGAAGACCATCCTTTGCTTCAATCGTGGTGCGTCCAAATAGTCACCGATGGCAGGACACAACCCACATCGTTTGACCTCCCGAAGCTTGAAAGTCATGTCGACGTAAAAATCCTGCCACATCAGAATCCTGCACATGGTTCATGGAAGCAGTCTCTCCAGGATTCAGACAAGGAGGGGGGTGCCCCTGCGTATAGCACCAAGTGGTTCCTGCTTGCCAAAGGTCACTCACGTGTGGTGGAGCCATTCATAAAACACGAAAATAATCCGTCAACGGATTCGCCGGGCCGGCAATCTACTATCCTACGTCTCAAGCTCGGTGAAGAGCGCCTGGCCCTGCCCAGCGGGAAGAATGTGTTTACGACAGAAGCCGCGGCGGCTCTAGGTTCGGCCCTTGGAGACATGCCCGCTGCCGTCTATTCCGAGCTCGGAAGCCAGATCCGAGTACTAACAGATGTCCGTTTCAGACTCCTGACAATCGTCCCAACAGTGAGTGGCCTGGCCCTCACCGTTCTCCTGACGCAACCAGTCCGGGACGCATCCCCTCTCCTCGTCTTCCTGGCCTCAGTCTTCGGCTTTGGCGTCACTCTGGGCATTCGGATCTACGATGTGCGCAACTCTCAGCTCTACGACGATCTCATCAGCCGGGCCCGGTCCCTCGAAGCACTCTTCGGGGTCGAACGGGGCCCCTACATGCGCAGAAGCAGGAGCCTTTGGCCCATCGAGCATGATTTCGGGTTGTTTGTCGTATACGCCCTAGTACTGAGCGCCTGGTTGATCGGTGCAGTTGTTTCCCTATCGATTGCTGTGTCCCAGGTGGTTGCTAGTTAGCAATGCCTTGGTCGGAACTGCCAGCACCACGTCGACTTCAGCGCTGGTCAGATGCTCAAGGCTCGATGTGCTTCTTTTTTCATTTGATCACGAGGGTCTGGGCGATCAGGTTGGCATCGCCTTCGACGTTGGCGACAGACGTGCCTAATATTCGTTTCCCGAGCTGCAGCCAAAGCCGCTTGTATCTCTTAAGTACCCCCTGTTGTGGTGGGTGGTCGTCGTTTACGGTGGCCTTGGGAGGGGCCGGGGTGGTTCCGGTTTTCGGCTGGGCGTCATGGCCCGTGAAAGAGATCGTCGCCCCCGGCCTGTCTTCCAAGCAGACCCGATTGAGGGAATTGGTGGCCGGAGGAGAACGGTGCGCAGCACCGGTTTTCGTCCGGGCAGGCACCGGATGACTCACAAGCGCGGGAGCTGTATCCGACGCTTCCTCAGCAGTTGCGGGTGTGTGAGGGAGGTCGCCGCCGGGCGCTGGAGTTAGCGCATGACGGTTCTCCCTGGTGGGATGCCCGGCCTGGTGACTCGGCTGGTGGACCGGCAACGACGGGTTGTCCCATCGCACGTATTCGATGCGAGGAGGAGAACCATCATGCAGGATCAGGATAAACCCGCCGGGCTCGTGCGGGCAGTGGCAGGTATCGACGCGGCCATCACGGCACGGCACCATATCGCCGTGCGGGAGTTTTTCGACGACGGAACCGAGCATCTGAGCCGTTTCACGGTCGACCCTACACTTGCCGGGCTGGAGAGACTCTCGCAGCGGCTGGCCGCAGTTCCGGCGCCGCTGACAGCAGTCGTGGAACCGACCTCGATGACCTGGCTGGCGCTGGCCCTCGCGGTCGAACGGGCCGGCGGTCAGATGGAAATGATCGGTGCCCGGCACTCCTCACGGCTGCGCGGGGCCATCATGGGCAAGAACAAATCCGACGTCATCGACTCTGAGGTGCTCACTCATGCCGGGGAGATCTTCGACCCGCCGCCTTTGGTACTGGCGTCTCCGGGACAGCTGGCGCTGCGGCGGTCCGTGGTCCGCCGGGCCGGGGCCGTTTCTGGCCGCACGTCGTGGTTGCGATGGGTTGGGGCAGCCATTGATGGCGATGCCGAAGGTGCCGGTCCAGGAGCATACTGAAGCATGAGCGACCGTGGCGACTTCCTGGCCTGGGTCAGGTCCGAATTACACGAAGCGGAGCTGGCCTTGCATAACGGCGACCCTGGCCCTCGCCGCGAGATATGGTCCCGCAATGAACCGGTTAGCGTTCTGGGGGCCTGGCGCAACGCCGCTGGACTCGATGAGCTGGACCAGCTCTTCACCGCTCTTGGAGAGAGTTTCTCCGACTGCATTTCCTACGACTTCGAATTGCAGGCCTACGACGTCGCAGGTGACATGGCGTACACGGCCGGCCTGGAACACATCTCGACCTCCGTGGACGGTGAACCGCGCACTTTCACGCTGCGGGCCACACAGATATATCGCCGCGAAGACGGTCAATGGAAAGTAGCCCATCGCCATGCCGACACTGTCATTCCCGGCGCATAGGCCGCGGAATATTCGATGCCCTTTCCCCAGTCGACCGCGATGGGGCTGACCATGAAACCGAAGGACTACTTCGACACATGGCGGCGCGTCCCGGGTGCCGGCGTAATGCTCATCAACCTTGTCCATGACCTCGACATACTTCGCTATCTGATCGGCGAGATATCCGGCATCCAAGCTGTGACAAGCAACCGGGTGAGAGGCTTCGAGGTCGAAGACACGGCAGGACTGCTGCTCCAGTTTGACACCGGAGCCATCGGCACCCTCATAGGTTCCGATACGGCCGCAGCACCATGGGGCTGGGACCAAAACTCAGGCGATGATCCCCAGTTCGCCCAGCAACCGGATGCGCCCTGCTACCTGATAGCCGGAACAAAGGGCTCGATATCCATCCCACAGCTCGACCTTTGGACCTATCCGGACCAAAGCGACTGGCACTCGCCGCTCCTCAGGCAATCCCTGGACCGTCCACGTGGCGGGGCACTCGACAACCAACTCGCCCACTTCATCGATGTTGCCCGCGGGCTCGCCGCTCCTGTCGTCAGTGTCGCTGACGCCGGTAGGTCCCTCGCAGCTGTACAGGCCGCTCACGAGGCCGCAGGCGCAGAGAGGCCAACGGCTACCCTGCCGCTGGCTTCGATCGGACTATAACCTTGACGGGTGGGGCGATTGCAAAGGCGCCCCACCCGTTTCGAACTTGCTGCCCAGATACAAACCGTCAGAGGTGTCCCACTTCGGCAGTGGGACAGGCATCTGGTCAGCTGCTCTGCGAAGCTCAGGCGTACCAAACGAACGTTCCTACAGCTGGTGTTTTCTCTTGGCGACTCCGGGAGGGGTCGGGTCAAGCCAGCATGAGCTTGCCTTGCCCGGAACGGCAGACACGGTCAACGAACCTACGCACGATGCCATTCGACATGCAGCTCGTTGCGTTGCCCGAATCTTTCAAGGTGGACCGCGATGACCCGTTGAACGGTTTCCAAGTCGGGGACGATATCGGCCCGTGCCTCCAATTCAAGAACACCTTGCCTGGCTTGGAGCAGGCATTCGCCGGTTTCGAAGACTATCTTCATACCGTCGGGTTGATCGATGACTTGGGAGCGGCGGCCGAGGTGCGAGGTGCGGTCATCGGGGGTGAGCAGAAGCAGGCCGGTCCAGGCCTGCTGATGGCGGCAGGCCCGCCCTTCCCGGCGCTGACCGAGCCCACGGCAATAGAGCTCGCGCAAGCCAACTTCGGCGCGGACGGCGTCTTGCTGCTGCAGGAGGTCATGGCGGAGCATCCAACTGAGCCGGTGCGCCTCCAGGACGCGCGCGTCGTGAACAGCCGCACGTTCGCCGCAGCCGCGCTGGCCATGGCTGAGATCAAAGCGAGGCAGAGCGCACCCGTTTTCCTGTACGAATTCGCCCGCACGAGCAACGTTCTGGACGGACTGCTCGGCGCCGCCCATAGTCTGGATCTGCCTTTTGCATTCAACAATGTGGACCGTGCCGTGTTTGCCGGAACCGCAGAGTCCCGGCACAAAGCGTCGCGGAACATGGCCTTGGCCTGGACCAGGTTCGCGCGGACAGGGAGCCCCGGCCACTCCGGCATCCCTACGTAGGCGGCCAACGCGGACGAACGCCGACGGATGATCATTGGTCCTAACTGGGAAATGGCTTCACTGGGCGACTGACCCGCACGACTCCACGGGCGTGATGGGTTCCACTACTTCCTTGCTTGACACTTACGCTTTTGAGTTGTTGCTCGGGAGCGTTTGCTTTTTGGGAGTCCGTACCGCGTGTGGCAGATCCAGGCGACGAGGTCCGTTGGCAAAGTGGATCGTCCCAGGCTGCACCGGACGAGGCTGTCTTTTTGGTGCCACAGATGAGGATTCCTCTGCTTTCCTGATGGTGCTGGCGCCGGAGCACGCCATAGACGAGCGCGACGTAGCAGAAGAGCTTGCCGGCCACTTTACAGGCAACGCAACGAGTCGCCCTCGATCGCGAAACGTCAGCGGCCGCGTGCTTCTCACGAGCCTGTCTCCCCATCCTCAAGTTTCAAAAATTCACTTTATCGGCCAAGTGCACCGATAACGATGACCCGGGCTCCATTTGATTCCCAAGCATTCCTCGGCAGGACTTGCGTCCCATGTGCCAAGCACCCTCGGTTATCACGGCCACATGCCTAGTTGAGAAATTCCGCTGCCCAGCCCGTCAGTCATGTCCGATGCCCGAAAAGTCGCATGGAACAGCAGGGGAAATAAACGACCCGCTGGATCGAACGGGGTGAACTGTGAACGGACAACACGGTAAACGACGAGCCATTGAACCAAAGGGAACGGGACGGGCAGGCGAAGTTACCGCTCCGCCGACAGCACTGTCTGAAGCAGCGCCCTCAGCGCACGCGCACGATTACATGCCACCGGAAGAACCATACGGGAACCGTGCCGCGGGAACGTCCCCGCACAACCCAAGCGAGGTAACGAATCCGGTGACAGCGCGTACCGACTCAAATGTGAATCAGAAATTTCGCTACCTCGTTTACCACAGCTTCATGTCCCTCACGGACTTCCTTGCCTGGGTCGAGAGAAACGACGGCAGTGAACCAGACATCTGGCGCATACAAGGCCGCTGAACAGGACGAATCTGAAGCGCGCCTTGGCAGCGGCCCGAAGGCCGCTGATCTGCGGAAACACTGTGCCCGAGGTGGGACTCGAACTACATTCCAGGCCCTGCAAACACTGGGAACCGGCGAAAACATAGGGAATCCGAACCAGTCCAGACCCTGTACTAGCGGATCCGAGGGGAAAAGTGTGGACAATGTCAACACCATCCCAATAGTCTCTCGACAATTCTCCTCACATAGAAATCCCTAGTTGGCTATCGCCTCTGTCCCTCCGGGTATTCTTCACCAGGGGTCCAATGCCGCCCCTCCCGGACGAAGTCCCGCAACTCCGGGTTGCCGGCGATCTTTCCAGTGCGCTGGGCTGTCCGCGACGGATCTCTCTCCTTACGGTTGACGGGCTGCGCCCGAGCTCCAGGGCAATGGCAAGGACGCTGAGCCGGGCTAAGGGCCGGGACAGCAGTCATCGAAGTTCACCCTGCCACAATAGATAGTCTTTCACGCTCCGCTGCCACCACAAGTCGTGCAAGCTCGACCTCAGATACGTCAACTGCGTCGGGAGCCTGCTTCGCGATAAGACTGTCCCGAGCGAACTCGTCAAAGAGCTGCCTCTTGTCTTTCAGAATGTCGCGGATGCGCTCGTCTACGCTGTCTTCCGTAAGCAGACGGTGCACCTGGACGGTGTCGGTCTGACCCATGCGGTGAGCTCTCGCGATCGCCTGCGACTCCATCGTAGGTTTGATCTGCGGCTCGCAGATCACAACGACCGACGCCGACTGGATGTTCAAGCCGACACCGCCCGCGGTTATCTGCGCAACGAGGACGGCGCCGTGCCCGGCCTGTGAGAAGCGATCAACGAGCTTCTGTCGATCCGCCGCAGCGAGGGACCCTGTGAGGGGGCCAAAGACATGACCGGGTAGTAGTCGAGCGACTTGGTTCAGGACTTCTCGGAAGTATGAAAAGACGATAATCCGTCGGCCATTAGCTTCGGCTTCTTCTGCAATTTCTAGCAGTCGGCTGACCTTCATGGATTGTTCCGACATCATTGCGGCGCGTCGCATTAACATGAACTGGCCTTCCCTTACGGCTCGGCCGTAAACCAGCTCATCAGAGTGCGACATCCCCATCCACTCGTCTATCTCGACCACTTCGGGAAGCTCTGTGAGCACATCCTCCTGGTTACGGCGTAGGTAGGCTGGCGCGACATGCTTGCGAAAAGCCTTGGCGAGAAATTCAGGCGCTTCCTCCGCGAGGTCGGGGCGGATATAGCTGATCAGATTGCGGAACTCGGCGACACTGTTCTCCAACGGCGTGCCAGTCATCAAGATTGCATACTTCGTGGAATTGATGATCTCCGCCGCGGCGAGCGAGCGCTTTGCCCTGGGATTCTTGATGTAGTGCGCCTCATCGAGAATGACGCACCCCAGATCGACTCCGCTCAAGTACCCCTCTATCCACGGCAGGAGATCATATGTGGTGACGGCGACGCCGCCGTTCTTTACCCACGCCTTTGCCGCGTGGTTTCGCTCCCATAACGCGCCGTGGAGGCGTAAGGCCTTCAACTTGGTGTGCTTTACTGTCTCGCGAGTCCAGTTACTAACGACCGCGGCCGGACAGACGACGAGGAAATGCGACTGACCGCGCGCACGGAGATGGGCGAGAACGGCAAGGGCTTCAACTGTCTTACCCAGCCCCATCTCGTCTCCGATGATCACCTTTTCTTGCACGAGGGCGAATCGCGCACCGAAGCTCTGATAAGCGCGAAGCGAGGCGGTGAGGTAGTCCCGTTTAAGTTCCTTGGCGCGCACTGCTTCAACGATCTCTTCCGGGAGATCGCCGTGCATGCTCTTCTCATCCTCGGTCATGAATCCAAGTTCAGTGAGCATGCCGAAATAATCAGCTGGTCGGGAGAGGAAATCGGTCCAAATGCTCGCAGTACTGAGAGGAGGAACGATGCGATTCAACGCGTCATTCAACACATCTGAAACGGCGGGGCGGCCTTTATGAATCTTCCCTTTATTGATCACCAGAACCCCGAGGGGCGTAGAGTTGCTCTTCTTCTTGATGAGTCGAGATAGACCCCTAGCCACCGCCACTTCGTCCTCAGTCGGGCTGAACTTCCGTGCGCTGTCCCAGCGCGCGAGCGACTCTAATAGCGCGGTAGTAGCCTTTCCCTTCCGCTTTACGTCGATACGGACGGGGGTCTCCTCTCGCACAGCCTCGAAAAGACGCAGTGACGCCTGAGCGATAGGCCGCGCGGAGGCTTCGCCAAGACCGGGCAAGGATTTCAGTGAATAATCGTCTTGGAAGCGCAGAACGTCCCAAACGTTGTGCAGATCGTAATCTTGCAACGGAGCTGTCCGAAGCTGCCGCTGCGGAGCTGCTTTGCGTAGGACTTCGAGATCCATCGCCTTCAGCGCATCAGAAACGTCTCCAGCTCGGACTTTGTCGGCCGCTGCACGTGCCTCAGTTGCTGCCTCTTTCGCGGCGTTCTCTGCGTTGGTGATGAGCGGGAGCTTCCCCCACGCGCCCTTCAGTAAGTTAGAAGGGAGAGTCTCGGCGATCGTGTAATTCGCGGGCAGGTAGGCTTTCAGCCCAAGGGAGGGATCGAGTAACTGACTGGGGTCAGTCGGCATGTCCTGGAGGTTGACAGTCAGTCGGGCCAGCTGCGCTTTGACGAAGTTGGCGGTCTCATAGGCTTCCCGGATAACTTGGTGGGCACGCTCACATTTTCCTCCAGCCTCGCATTCCCATTCGAAGTCAAAGCCGTCACCAACCACCGCGGCGACCCGGCTAGCCAGCGCTGCGGTTTCAGTCAGGAACTCGTTGTCTTTTTGAGTGAGCGCGGCGTCCCGAAGCACGGAGAGGCTGGCAACCAAGACTTGACTGCTCTCGCGCAGTGGGAGCAACCTCATGGCTGTGCGGCTGATCTTGATGGAGGCCGAGTCCTCAATCAGTTGCTGGACGATGGCTTTTGCGTTAACCAATGCATCCTCGCGAGTTGCTTGAATTTGTTGGACCAATTCCGGCCAACGTAGGACATCCTGGTGGAGAACTGCGACCTTCTCGCGCTCCTCCTTAAGCAGATTCCCTACCCGATCGCAGGCCGCTACGACTGCTTGCCCCTCGCCCGATGCCAACAGATCCGCATGAACCTGATGTAGCAGAGACGCAGATTCATGGGCACCTTGGCAGCTGTCCGCATCGCATGAGCTCGGGTCGAGGAGGCGTCGAGCTTCCGGGCTATGCGTCTCGCTGAGGTCTTGGACCCTCGCCGCAGCAGTCCGTTCGATTTCCGAGAGAGCGCCGGTCCGTGTCAGAGGCAGATGTTCGGCGTCGATCATCGCGAGTGACGCTGCCATCCCCCACTCTTCAACGTCATCTAAAGCGGTGCGCAGTCGCGCCCGCTCATCCTTCATCTGTTCGTGCATGCAGGCGCTGGCCGCCACTACTGCTTGCCCGCCGCCCGATGTGAGCAAATCCAGATATGCCTCATTCAAGAGCGAACCGGCTCGGTGAAGGCCACCGCAGTAGCCAGATTCACAGGAGGTGGGGTCAAGTAGCTGACGTACCTTAGCACTGTGTTCAGCTACGATTTCTCGAATGGTGGCCGCCGCCGTTCGCGCTCCTTCGGTAAGAGCGTATGTCCTCGTTAGGGGCAGATGTGCGGAGCAGCGCAAAACGAGTGATGCTGACCTATCCCAGTCCTCCAGGTCATCCAATGCCTCGCGAAGTCGCTGCCACTCATCTGATCGCTCTGCCTGGAGCCGTTCGGCCACGCTGAGGATGGGGTGATTCGTTCCGTGCGCGGTGAGTGAGGTGTGCAAAGCTGCCAGTCGTGCTGTTGCTTCGTGGGTCTGCGAGCACGACTTGCTGCTGCAACTCATCTCCGCTGCAACAATGTTAGATATACCAGCATCTGTATCGTAGGTTTGGAAGAGAGTCTGTATGGCGTTCGATTCAGACTCCGACAGCACCACTGCAGGATTGATTGGCATGTGCTCCGCGGCGAACTCGGCCTGCTGTGCGGCAGCTCTCCAGGTGGCCAAATCACTAAAGATCTGAGGCAGTCGGGAGCGCTCACGCGAAAGTTGAGCTGACACGCGGGTCGCGGCAGCACTTATTCGCTCTGCAGTCCCGACCTTGCGTCCGATGATCTGCGCTTCGTGGAGAACGTTGGTGGACGCGTGGGCCTTAGCGCAGGCGCCTGCCGCGCACCAGGACGGATCGAGAAGCTTCATCGACTCATCGTGGTGCTCATTAAGAAGGTCGATGAGTGCTAGCCCAGCACTACGTTCGTCATCTCCGAGGGCCCGGTCTCGGGTGATTGGCAGATGAGAGGCCTCATCGAGCATCTGTGACGCCTTATTTCCCGTTGTGCTTAGGGAGCTCAGAACGTCGGCGAGGTCGTCGCGTTCAGCGACTCCGCGTACTGTCAGTTCATTCTGGAGTTGCTCGAGACGTTGTGGGGCGCCGATCGAACAGTACCAATCCCGGAAGTGAGCAAGTCGGGCAGCGGCGTCATGCGCGGGTCGGAGTCTCTTACCACTCGGGAGCCAGGTTGTCTGTGTCAGACGGTCGGCTTCGTCGGGATCGCCGGACTCAGCTGCCTCCTCAACCCTGAGCAAGCGAGTCCAGTCATCGTCCGCTATGTTAGCTGGGCCTGAAAGCGGTAAGTGCGCAGCGAGTTGCCGGATTTCTTCGACTGTCTGGATCCAACCCCGCACTTGTTCGATGAGCACGCTTAACTGTTGGCGCTCGGCGCGCTTCATCGAGCCCCCTTGGCAGTATTCTTCAAGATGGTTGTAGGTCCGACGCGAAGTGGGCCGGCTGGATAGCATCCTACGCGAAGCTGGAGGAAATCAATTGAAGTTAGAGGACTTGGCGCCGGGCCTGCAGATTACTGGCGTCGTGCCTCATGAAGTAGTGCAGGTGATTTTCGGTCAGCCTCATGGTCAGGACGCAGTTGAGTTGACGTACAAGACATCGTCGGGTGGCTTAGGACAGCGCGTGATGTTCCGGCGTGACGAGGATTCGCTTGCAATCTCAACTTCGGGAAGCCGGCCATTCGATGCTTCTTCCATCGACTTCAAAACCGTCGCTGAGGCACAGAGAATTAAGCTCGCGGGGCTGTATGATCCAATGCTCGCCGTCGCGACGAGTAATGTTCAGCCGCTTCCTCACCAGATCCGTGCCGTCTACGGCGAGTTGTTGCCCCGCACCCCCTTGCGATTCCTGTTGGCGGACGACCCGGGCGCAGGGAAAACGATCATGGCGGGACTCTTTATCAAGGAGCTGATCCTTCGTGAAGACGTTCGACGGTGTCTCATAGTCGCTCCAGGCGGTCTAGTTGAACAGTGGCAGGACGAGCTGTTCTTCAAATTCGGTCTGTCATTCGAGATCCTCACGACGCAGATGGTTGATACAAGCCTGGGCAACGACATCTTTGAAAATCATCATCTGCTTATCGCGCGCATGGACCAGCTCGCACGCAACGAGGACCTCCAGCAGCGGCTACGGAATAGCCACTGGGACTTAGCGATCGTCGACGAGGCGCATCGAATGGGTGCGCACTACTTCGGCAACAAGTTGGAAAAAACTAAACGGTTCCAACTCGGTGAGCTGGTCGGCGAGGTATCTCGGCACTTCCTCCTCATGACCGCGACGCCACACTCCGGTAAAGAGGAAGACTTTCAACTTTTTCTGAGTTTGCTCGATAAGGACCGCTTCGCCGGTAAGAACGGCGTCTCCGTCGACACGAGTGACGTCATGCGCCGAATGGTTAAGGAAGATCTTCTAACGTTTGAGGGTCGCAAGCTCTTTCCGGAAAGAATTGCCGAGTCTATCCCCTATGAGCTCACTGAGCTGGAGAATGACCTTTACCAGCAGGTAACCGACTACGTTCGTAACGGCATGAACCGAGCAGCCAAGCTCGATGGCAAACGTCGTAACACCGTCGGTTTCGCGTTGACTGTTTTGCAACGGAGGCTTGCTTCGAGCCCAGAGGCTATTCACCGTAGTCTGGTTCGTCGCGCGCAGCGACTGGACGTCACTAAGCGTGGCATTGAGAACGGCACCTATCGCGAGGATCGCGATGTCCTCAGACCCGAGCGCTACAAGTACATTACTTCGGACATGGATATCGTCGAGGTGTCCGCCGAAGATCTTGAGGAGTTCGAAGAGAACGTAGTTGACGCTGCCACGGCCGCAGAAACGATCGCCGAGCTGGAATCAGAGATCCAAGAGCTTACGTCACTAGCGGAGGTCGCGAGGGAAGTACGCGACCGCGGGGAGGACAAGAAGTGGTCAGAGCTTCGATTGATCCTTGAAGACAACGTCATGCCGCTGGATTCCAGTGGGAAGCCACGCAAGCTCATTATCTTCACGGAGCACCGAGACACCCTGAACTACCTCATGGAGCGCATCACGCACCTGATTGGCCGCCCGAAGGCTGTCGTCGCGATCCATGGTGGCGTTCGCAGAAACGATCGCCGTGCCATAACCGAGGAGTTCACTAAGAATCCGGACTGCCAGATAATGTTGGCAACGGACGCAGCGGGCGAGGGTTTGAATCTCCAAGCCGCACATCTGATGGTCAATTATGACTTGCCTTGGAATCCAAACCGCATCGAGCAGCGCTTCGGGCGTATTCATCGAATCGGGCAGACTGAGGTTTGCCGGCTATGGAACCTCGTAGCCGCTAATACGCGGGAGGGCGAAGTCTTCACAGCGCTGCTTAACAAGATCGAGGAGCAGCGGAGAGCCTACGGTGGCAATGTTTTCGATGTCCTGGGTACGGCTTTTGCGGATACGCCCCTTCGGGAACTGCTGATCGAGGCGATTCGCTACGGTGAACTCCCTGAAACCAAGGCACGCATGCACCAGGTTATCGACCGAAGCGTGGCCGAGGGGTTGCAAGAACTGCTCAACGAACGCGCCTTAGCCAACGAGCACCTGTCGGATGCCGATCTTGCGAGCCTCCGAGCGTCGATGGATGAAGCTCGTGCTCGTCGTCTTCAGCCTCATTACATCGAGCTGGCCTTTAAGGAGGCCTTCACTCGATTCGGCGGCAAAATAGTGAGGCGGGAGAAGGGCCGCTTCGAGATCGGCCATGTGCCGTCCACGCTTCGCAACGGCAAGTACGGCCCGGTCGCCACGAGATATGAACGCGTGACTTTCGATCTAGGCCTCGTACACGATGACGAGGGAACCAGCGCGGACTTGCTGGCACCAGGTCACCCTCTCCATGATTCGGTGATGGACCATGCGGTTACCACTCTGGCCGGAGTCCTCAACCGGGGCACCGTGCTTGTCTCCTCAAGACTTCAGTCGCCCTGCCTACTGGTGGGCGTTGTCGAAGAAATCGTCGACTCGTTGGGTGCTTCGGTCGCGCGCAGATTCGGTTACGCCTATGTGAGTGAGGACGGCGCAGTCAACGACGCCGGTCCGGCTCCCTACCTTGACTGTATGTCGGCGCCTGACGTTGCCTCCGTTCGCCAGGCGAAGGCACTTCCGTGGTTACACAGTGCAGAATCAAATGCCGTGAGCTGGATTATCGAGAACGAATTGCCGAGCTACCTTGCTGCTATCCAGCCTCGGCGATCGGCTGAACTCGACAAACAGCGCGGGTTGGTCGAGGCACGTCTCAAATATGAGATTGAGCGACTTCTCTCGGAGGCGGTTGCCGCAGCCGAGCGGGAGAACCTTGGGGAGAAGCTGAAAGAGTCCTCGGAGAGCTTGAGCCGAAAGGCGACGGACCTGCAAACGCGACTCGACCGTCGGCTCGAACTCATCGACCAGCAGGGCAAAATGTCCACCAAATCGCCGCTAATCGTCACAGCGGCGCTTGTCCTTCCTGCTGCGATGCTTGATTCCGATGTCGCTATCGATGACAGGCCGATGAGCGGGGTGCCATCAACGTTTGTTCAGCGTCGCAGCATTGAAGTTGTGCTCGCACAGGAGCAGGCAATTGGTCGAGTCCCGGAACTGCAAGCGAGCAACACTCATGGCTACGACATCCTGTCGACCGACCCTGTGTCCGGTCAGACCTACCGCATTAAGGTCGTGGCACAGGTTGCTGAAGCGGCCGATTTCTGGGTCACACACAATGAGGTTGTTACAGGAAAGAACGCTAAACCCCATTATCGTCTTGCTCTCGTTCGGCTTGATTCAGGTCACTTCAGTGGCGGTGACGTCCGCTACCTTGACAACCCCTTCTCAAACGTTGAAATAAATGATTTTCAGGCCACAGGGCATGCGGGCAACTGGAACCGTAGTTGGACGCGCGGGAAGGCGCCTTTCTGACACCTAGAAATAGGCGACTGCGACGGCCGCCCTGCTTCACGGCACGGGAACCGTTTATGTAGCGCTTCCTGTTCAGCTCCTTGGCAAGGCCGTCACTCTGAGAGTAATCGGGAGCAAGGCCGGGTGACCCAGCACGGCCGGGACCTCGGCCGCCACCACGGCGGTCGCGGCCGCACCACTGTCGGCTGCCGCTTCAACGACCACCGGCACGGCGCGGGTCGGCTCAAGCCTGATCACGGTCCCGGGAACCCGGGAACCGGCACCGGTGCCTCTGGCGTATCAATGGAAAGCCCAAGCGTAACCATCATCGGCGCGACCGCCGCGGCCTACAAACCCTTCGCGGCCGATACGGTAAGGCTCTCAGAAGCGGCCAACCAGGCGACGGCAAGTCGATGACCGTGACGACCACTGCGATGGAGTTCCTTAGGTGCCAGCTCCAGGCATGGAAACCGTTCGGGCCTGAAGCCCTGCGCACCCACCCTTAGCTTGTGCGGCAGCACGGAAAGCCTTTCCGTCGGGCTAGACCGCGTCCTTGGGCGCCACCACGTACTTCTCCGTGCCGTCGCCTTCAAGCGTCTGTTCGGTCGTCCTGGTGATGCTCCGGATGCCCTCCGCGGCGACGATCCGCTGGTGGCTGACCAGGGCACCGAGCTCCTCGCCGTCCTCAGTGAAGACTGCCCGGCCGACGTGGTGCTGGCCAAAGCTCAGGGCAAGCATGGACTGAACCGGGAAACTGAATTTCTTCCGCTGGTGATCCAGAGCGGGCACGCACGCCTGGCAGGTGACGTAGCTGTTCAGGGCCTCGACTTCCGGCCGAGTCAGTACATGAGGCATCCGGTAGACCATGCCGAGGTCGGCAGGCCGGAGGGTGTCGTAGTTCTGCAGCACCAGATCCCAGGACTCGCTCCGGTCCACGGTGTGCCTGACGTGGTCGCAGTCAGGCTTGTGGACGCGCCGGATGCCGCTGGCGGTGATGAAGAAGACGTCCTGGCCGGACCGCAGCCGGGAGTCCACCGCTTCCTGCTCCCGTCTGATCTGTGCCCTGATCTCCTCCAAAGACGGCTTGGGAGAGTAATCCGCGGACGGCCAGTACGGGTCATCGGCCGGCTCCCGCTCAGGAACCAGCGTGGAACCGCGGCCTGCTGCGATCTCATCGATCAGGTTGACCAGCTCGTCGGTGCTCAGCCGCTCCGGGCCATCGTTGTGCTCGGCCATGGCCGTCCTTCTCTCGTGTCCGTTATCGACGTTCATCATCTCAACAGCGGGCAAATCGGGCAGCCGTGAAGCCGTCACAGCGCGTCCACCAGGAAACCTAGCCGGTGCTCCGATAGCGTCATGGCATGACGATCAGGATCCCCTCCGACAAGCAGATCGACCCGTCCAAGCTGGACACCTGGATCCAGATGAACACCGTCCGGCGGGCTGTGCACTCCCCCGGGCCGGCGTTCGTCTACATCAAGGACATCGAAGCCGGGACGGCAGGGTCTGTGATCGACCCGGTACGACTGCAGGCGCTGATCGAGGAGAAGGTCGTCAGGAAGGGCGACCCGACCGACGGATTACCGTTCATCTACCTGGGCGACCTCATGGACGGCTTCCGGGGAACCCGGCTGGAGCCAGACGATGTCATCCGGGCGGCGGCGATGGAGCGCCACAGAACGGAACAGCTGCGCAAGCAACGGGCGCAGAACTAGTGCCCCCGGCGGGATTCAAACCCGCGACACGCGGATTAGAAGGCCGTTGCTCTATTAGCTGAGCTATGGAGGCGTGACGGCGCATTGGGCGCCTTCGATCCGGCGACGGGGCTCGAACCCGCTACCTCCTGGGTGGGAGACAGGCGCCCTACCTTCAGGGCCTCGATGGCATTTGTAACTTCCAGTCGGCGACGGGCCTCGAACCCGCGACCGCAGACTGGCAGACTGCTGCGTTCCTCCTGCACCACGCCTACAGGTGCAGGGTTGGGGCCTTAGCAGGGCCCGACACCTGCCCGCGCTCTCGTGCCCGTGGACGCCAGCATGCCTTGGCAGGTTCTCCCTCATCGGTATTGGACGCCGTATATCCGCACCGGCGCAGCACGACCGCTGTTTCGACTCATAGCGGCGAACAAGAAGGGACGCTACTCCCCCGCGGCTACTCCCAGGATCGAACTGGGGACCTTGCGATTTTCAGTCGCACGCTCTACCAACTGAGCTAAGAGGCCGAATGGGCGGACCCTCCATGAAGGCCCGCGGTGAACCTGGTGCCAGCCCAGTCCGCCGACTGCTTCCATCGCACCGCAGCGGGCACCGCTATGATCGATGGATCGTCGATTGATGGGGGAAGAAATGGACAACGTCGAGAAGACAACGTGGGCAGTGCTGGGAGCCATTCTTGTCGGGTCAATTGGGCTGTTCTTCAAGGACGCTTGGGACGACGCCCAGGAGCAGGCCGAGGAGGCCGCCAACCCGCGGGTCCGGTGGACGGACAAGAACCGTTGGGAAGACTAACAGCCCCGAATCGAGATCCCGCCGGGATGACAGGATTTGAACCTGCGACCCCCTGGCCCCCAGCCAGGTGCGCTACCTGCGCTACATCCCGTTGGCCCGAGCGCCAAGGCGCCCCAGGGTACCGTGGGCATGTGGGGGTTTTCGCTGGGTGTTCGATAGTCCTATGCGGTCCAGCTGCTGACGGGTAGACCATGGTGCGGGCGTGTCGGATAGCTAAGAACGCCCCGTCAATGGGTGACCGTTAGTTCATGAACACCAAGCAGCAGGGAATTGACGACTGGGGGACCATCTTCCGCGACCTCGCAGCCCTGATTGACAGAGCACCTTCGCCTCCTCGCCGGCCTGCCGGTGAATGGACTAGGAAGGACCAGGCTGAAGCTCATGCCATCGCCGTGGCCTGGGGTTGGCTCATTCGGGTCAAGCGCACAGCAGAAGCAGTGATAGAGCTTGAAAAGTCCGGGTACGGCAATGAGGCGGCCCCGCTGGCACGCTCTGTCGTGGAGCATGCCATCCGACTGCCCTGGGCGGCGGATAAAGGCCGGCAAGAATTCGTGGAGATCCTGGTCCGGATGCGTAGCTGGTCGTTGCAAAACACCTTGAAAGCCGCTGAGGCCGGCTGGCCACTCACTGATGACCAGAGGAACCAAATCAAGGATCTGCAGGATGAGGCGGGTGAGGACTTCAAACAGCTGGACCGGTTCATGCAGTTGGCTGCTGTCGTTGTCGATGATCCCGAGCAATTCGCAGGGCTCTATCAGATATGGCTCGCCGAAACCCAGGAGTCCCACCCTTCGCTACAAAGTTCGGCGAACTACAGACAACAATCCAAGGACGGTTTGACCTGGAGCCTAAGTACCAGTCCCAGACCCGGAACACGTCGGTACGACGTCCTCATGCCGTCCCTTCTATGGATTGGCCTCCGCGGATACGCCCGGATCGCTGACCTCACGGACCATTTCGAGATGGGTCTCAACCAGCTCGGACAAAGAATGGAAGACTTAGGAGTAGCCCGCAAGCGAGCAACCTGAGCTCTCGAGCCCTGGACTGGAATCGAACCAGTGACCTTCCCTTTAGGAGGGGATGCTCTATCCGACTGGCTACACAACCCTGCAGAAGCAGACCCTCGTCCCGATTACCAGACGAGGTCTCCGTCATTGAGCTAGATAGTCTGCCCTTTGTGTAGCCCGTGCATGTGGTGCGGCGGCCGACACTGATGGTGTCGGTCTAGCCGTTTGGCAGGGGCACGGCAAGCTTGCAGCCGGACTTGCGGCTCGTCTTGTCCTCTGCGGCGTCGAAGAGGTGTGCTGCGCCGTCCAGCGTGGGCGAGATGAAGCGGGCTTTGGGAACGCCGTACTCCTCGGTGATGAGGTGGAAGAGTTCCCGCGCCTATTCCCGGGTCATGAGCTCGTTGTTGTAGCACCGGACGGTGACCGCAATCTTCTTGTCGAAGCCGGCACGGGTGACAATCTGTTCAAGGACCTTCATGTGGTCCCGGGCCTCCTGGGCCGTCACTGCGGTCGCGGGCAGCGGTTCAAGTACTGCGTTTCCGGCTCCGTCTCGGCTCACAATCGAACCCTTCCTGATCGGTCGCGGCGCTTGGGCAATGGGTGTGGTTTAGCCGCTGGTATCCCTATGCGGCGAAACCGACGACGGCCCTTCCGGCCTCACCGTAACAGCGCCGGTAAGCTGTGGCAGACGACAAGGGGAACGGCATGGAGAACGGCACGAAACCGTGGATGACCGAAGAGGAAGCCTCACGGGACCTGGCAGCCAACGAGGACTATCTCAGGCGCATGGACTACCTCACCGACGAGGAACTGCGGGAGCAGCTAAAGGCCACCATCCGGCGGGAGACAGCGAGCCTGGACGAGTGGGCCGCCGCCGGCGAATATTTCGTCCTGTCCGACGCCGGGAAGGTGCATCTCCCGACGTGCCCGACCATACAGCGGTTCATGGACCGCGACGTGGCCTGGGCGCCGTACCTGCGCCACCTGGAGCGGGTACGGGATTGGCACGGCAGCGACGACAACGCCCCGGACATGCCGCGGCTAAAGACGCGTGAGCAGATCGAGGCACTGGACAGGTACGCAACGTGTCCGCTTTGCGCGCCGACGCTGGACCACACCGACGAGCGCAGGAACCCGAAAGGCTGGATGGTGCTGAAGGCCGGCAGCCTGAAGGCCAAGCACTTCGGCCGCACGTTCTTCCTGCCCTCCGGGGAGGACCTGGGCGGGCTGTCCCGCCTGACCCGTGACGAAACACCCGCCGGGCTCACCTTTCGTGCCGAGTTCGCCGACGGCGCCCGCCACGTGACGGATCCCGAGGCCATGCTTCAGTACCGGACACCCGTTGCCGGTGATGCCGCAGCGGCGCCTGCACCGGCCCTGCCGCCTTGGCGTCGGTAGAGCCACCCCACGCAGCAGCAGAGACGACAGAAAGCAGGACCATGGAAACCTTGCCAGGAACTTGGCGTGAACCGCACCGGAACGTTCGGATCCCCTTCCCGCAGGCTATTGCCGAATGGGCGGAAGCTTGATCCCGATTACGGAAGAGGTGGCCCGGACCTGCAACAGCCACATCATCTACTCCGACCTTGCCTCCGGGGTGATGGAGGAGACGGCGATCAGGACCGGACAGCTGCTCACCAACTTCAGCGGCAAGCTCCTGAACCGGGTAATCCATATCTGCCTTGACCGAGGCCTGCCAGCGCTGTCGTCGCTGGTTGTCACCGCGTCCGACGGGACGCGGGGCTCCGGCTTCAACGAGGTGCTGCGCGCCTCCGACAAGGACATTCCCGCGACGGATCTGGAGCGGGAAAGGGCGGCCGCGGTCGAGCGCCTGGAGTGCTACAAGGTCTACTGCGAGGACCTTCCCGCTGATGCTGAGCCGCGGCTGACCAGGAGGTACGAGGCCCGGATGAACCCCTCGAAGAAGACCGCGCCGCGCCCTATAGCCGTGTGTCCCGGCTACGGACTCCAGCTGCCTGCCACCGGCATCTGCAACGACTGCGGGTAGGCAAAGGAACAGCACGGCCGATAATTCCGGCCGGGTCACTCCCCTACAGTTGAAGGTGCTGCCTACTTGTTCGCCTCGGCGATGAAGCCGGCGTAGTAGTCACGCATTGCGTTCACCTGCGCCTGCTGCTTCATCTCGATGTCCGCTGCCGCAGTACGACCAGTACCTGAAGTTGAACATGGCGTTGCTGTGGCCTGCCGGTGGCAATCTACCCGGCATGGCGATGCCCTGCTCAGCGTCGTTCTGCACGGCTCCGATGATTCGACCAAAGCGTGGGGAGAGACGCGCGAGAAAACGAGCTAGCCGGGCGGCGTCTATACGCCCCTATGCCCGGAGGTCACTACAATCAATCGCATGACTACCTTGGCCAACGCCGTTCACACGCGTTTTCGGCGGCAAAGTGTTACCAGAGTGTTTATGCCGGGGATCCGACGACCCAAAATTCCTTGCAATTCGTGGAGCTAAGGGGATTCGGACCCCTGACCTCTTCGATGCGAACGAAGAGCTCTACCCAAGGGAACTATTACTTTGGAGTAATGGGACAACCTTCAGAATGACCGAAGGTTAGGTCATGCCGCTCCTTTGCAACTTCTCATATACTCGGCTCCTGCCAGCGGTGCCCTACAGGCCGACTTCACGACATCAACATCTCATTTCGTGTGCATTGGGCTGCTCCCATTTCGACGTCAGGTAGGAAGTGGCGCATTGGGAAGAACGGGCCTTGCTTCCCTTTTCCTGACCAGTGTCTAAACCTCAGCGTGATTGCTTAACACGCTGACTCCGCGGTTACGAGCAAGTCACCGCTCGCTGGCGCTGACTCGTGCATCCTTGGCCAGTCTCAAACGTCTATGCGGTAGCTGGTCACAAAGGGCTCTGCGGCCCGTTTAGACACCAGAACATGGTCAGGGAAATACACTGCTACCAGGCGCACCCAATGGGTCCTGCCATACACCTCGAGTTGCTAAAGCGTCAAGCTTTGTCAACAACAAAAGAGTAAACAGGCCTCTGACCTACGGAAACACTGTGCCCGAGGTGGGACTCGAACTGCATTCCTGCCATTGCAAACACTGGACTCCCCCGGAAATATGCGGAATCCGAAGCAATCCGCAGACAATCCAGTCCAATCCGCGGCAAGGAGTGTTGACAGTGTCAACACTCCTTCTTTAGGGCATTTTGAAAGAAGCGACCTTCCACCCGCGGCCCGCGGAGGACCTAATTGAGGGTCCATGCTAATTTGACGGAATCTGCATTATCGGCGGGTGTGTTCGCGCCGTCATTAGCTGAGCGAATCCCGCATCTGATTACGATTTTGTCGCTTCGAGCGCCGTCCAAGTGGGCTTTGATTGTGTTGGGATCAAATACGAGACGGCGTCATGATCGTCTGCTCGATCACTTCGGTCTCTGCAGCTGCTCGGGCTAAACAATACGACCGGCTGACGTATGTCGGTCGGACTCCTGGCACCCGACTTTCGGGCTGCTGTTGCGGGGGCATGCCGGGAATCCGACCAGCGTTTTTGGGAATGGGGTGTTGCTGCCGGGTTATCCGGTACTACTGCGCGCCCGGCCGGTGTTGCAGCAGGTCCGATCGTCAAAGGGGCCACAACAGCGACTGGGTTCACAGCAGGTTCGCGCAAAGCCCGGACTGCGGCCTAGCTCTAGATCCTGTGTGAACTGCAGATCCGAGGATCTTTGCCAGACCCGGGCGTCCTACTGGAGGTATCGAAAGACACTCCAAGGCTTCCGAAGAGGACAGTTTCCCGCGTGCGTCGCTCCGAACGAAGCCGCCCTCGTCGTGGTCGAGGAGCGGAAGTACGCTGGGGACGCGCATCCGAGGCAGACCAGACTTCCCTTCCGTAGTTTTGCCATTCGCGGTCCCGGTGATTGAACGTGGCGGCGTCCAGTTCCCGGCCATCGAGGAAGCTGAGGGCACGCTTCATTGGTTGTCGGGCTCCTATTGGGATGCTGCTCGCAGCTGGATGCTTCTGGCAGTGTCAGACTCCGGCCATGGACTTGTACCTGCCGGCACGTTCCAGAAGGCCCTGCTGGGAGCGGCGGGCTTCATCCATCAGCTCTTCCGTGTTGACGCCCAGCAGGACACCGTTTCGTTTGACGAATTTTCCGCCGACGAGGACGTGCCGGACGTTGCCTTCATGGGCAGCCAGGACGATGGACGCGGCCGGGTCCTGCACGGGTCCGAGGTTGAGGGCATGGGTGTCGATGAGCTGGATGTCTGCACGCTTGCCCGGGGTGAGCGAACCTATTTCGGATTCCTGTCCGATGGCTTTGGCTCCCCCGATGGTGGCATAGCCGAGGATGTCCCTCATTGCCACCTTAGGTGCCTGGGCTGCGCGCTCGGCACCCAGCCGCGGTCCTGCATCCCGACCCGTAGAAGGAAAGGAGACAAGACCATGGTGATCATCGGAATCGATGCGCACAAGCGCTCCCACACGGCCGTGATCGCGGATACGGTTGGCAGGCAGATCGCGGTCAAGACGATCGGCACGACTAGCAACGACCATCTGGCCCTGCTGGCATGGGCGAACAAGCATGATGATCAGGAACGGCTTTGGGCGATCGAGGACTGCCGGCATCTGAGCAGACGATTGGAACGCGACCTCCTCGTGGCGGGCGAACAGGTCGTGCGGGTGCCTCCTAAGCTGATGTCCCATGTTCGGGACAGCGCCCGCACGTTCGGTAAGTCGACCCGATCGACGCTCTCGCGATTGCACGTGCCGCCCTGCGAGAACCCGATCTGCCCGCCGCCCGTCTCGACGGCGCCGAACGCGAGATCCGCCTCCTGGTCGACCACCGCGAGGACCTCGTCGCTGAACGGACCCGCGTGATCAGCAGGCTCCGCTGGCATCTGCACGAGCTCGATCCTGCATGGGCGTCCCCGGCCAACTTCGACCGGGCCAGCGCGTTCGCACGCATCAAATTCCACCTGGAAGACTTCTCCGGGATCGTCGCCGACCTCGCACAACGGCTCCTCACCCATCTGCACCGCCTAACCGAGGAGATCGATGAACTCACGGCCGAACTCAGCCGCCGGATCCCAGTGATCGCTCCGGCACTGCTGGCGATCGTCGGCTGCGGGTCCTTGACGGCGGCGAAGATCCTGGGAGAGACCGCCGGCGTTACGCGATTCCGCTCGAAGGACGCCTACGCACGCCATAACGGCACTGCACCGCTGCCGGTGTGGTCTTCGAACAAGGCCCGGCACCGACTCTCCCGAACCGGGAACAGACAGCTGAACGCGGCGCTGCACCGGATAGCGTTGACCCAGGCCCGCTGCCATCCGGGTGCTCGAGAGCTTCTGGCCCGCCGTAAAGCAGGCGGGGACGGCGGCCACGGAAGCACTGCGTATCCTCAAACGCCGACTATCCGACGTCGTATACCGGGCCCTGATCGACGATCACAAAACCTCCGCAGCCAGCACGCTCATCCTCGCCGCTTGACAGAGGAGCTAGAGACAGTCCCCCTTGTGGCCGCACTCGAATGGGCCGAACCAGACCCCGGCACCGGCGACAGCGCAATGCTCCTTTGAGGAGGCGAAGCAACTCCATGAGACGCTCGGAGGCTTCATAAAAAAGATCGAGGAGCTGATAGCGCGGGGAGCTGCGGCTTGATCCATTTAGGCGGCCGAGATGTCATTTCCACCAGTAGAGCGGACCATACCCCCCCCATTCACGAGGTAGACTGCACAAAAAAGGGAGGCAGATAATGGCAACCATCGACATAAGTGGCGATTGGGGTACCCTAACGATTCAGCAGAACGGGACCCAGGTTACCGCAATTGCCACCGTTGCTAACCCTCACTTTAAACGCGGTGACGGAGTGCTGGTCGGAGATGTCCTGCAGATGACATTTACCGGCGGTCAGTATGTCCAAGCGTATACGGGCAAGGTTAGTCCGAACGGGCGCGAGATTGCGTGGTCCAACGGCACCACCTGGAGGAGATGAAAGAAGGCATGTAGTTTCGTGCGGTTCGGTCCGCTCTCCCTTCGCTGTGACGTTTGCCGCCGCTCGCGCGGCCTCACCTGGCCGGTCTGCAGGAAGTCGACTATCGGAGCAAGACCTTTAGCTGCTCGCAGTGTGGCAGCGAGGCCTACCTCGCCGTGATAGAGCCCATCAAGGAAGCCGCGGCACCTCGAAAACCCTCACTGTCCGTGTGGTGATCTCAGCCATCCGGATACCCGCCGGGTCACCCTGCGGAAGGTAAATCTGGATGGTCTGGGGTAACGGCGGTCTGGGAGTCATGCTTGAATCCTGCCACGATGAACCGGCCATGCCCGACAGGAAGTGATCCTGTTTCGCATCCCGAGTGGCACGCCTTAGTACCTAGGCTAGTCACCCTACCCAGGTGGCGCAGCCGCCCGGATCCTAGACGGTACTGTCAGCGAAGGCTGCGAGGGAAGGCTGAAGTAGCGGCCTGCTGTCCAGCTTGTCCACGGGCCGGGAGCTGGCTTCTTTAGACAGCGGGGTGACCAGCCTGGGAGCCAAGACGTTGTGCGGGTTCTTCAGCGCCAGGGTCGGCAGGGTGATCTCCTCGCGGATGCTGTCCCAGATGTGCTCCGGGACAGCCGGCCAGAACCGTTCAGTCCTCACATTCGACGCATTAGGTGGGCGTCTTTCTCGCGCACCTTCTGTGAACGGTGGCGGACCAGGAAGCAGGACCAGGTGACTACCGTATTTCGTGATTTCCAGAGTGCATGCGGACGACCCCGTCTTGGATCTCGAACGGCCTCATGCCGGCGTAAGCGACCACGCTGTTCGCTGTCACGGTGTAACGGCCCGTGATGTGCTCAATCAGGTCGTTTAGATTGACACCTCCGCCGTTCCGTGTCACCTACTCGCGAATGACGGAACGTATGCCGGCGTAGGCTTCCATTCCCCATTCCCTAAGCGCCCAACGGTCCCGGTCGACGCGTTCAAAGCGCTCGTCAAGACTCAGCGCGGTCTTGAGTGAGCCAACAGTGCGATCGAACACGAAGCGGTCTACGATTTCCTGCGCCCCCATCGGGGAGCCTGTCACGGACAGCACTGCGGCGGCATAGTCACCGACAGACTGCACACGTGTTAAAACAACGTGGTCCTCCACGGTGTAGCCGAGTCGCCGCAACCAGGCCGCCGTTAGATCTGACAACTGCTCGGGGTGGCTAGTTTCGATCAGGTCAAGCTCGGCGAGGCGCGCGACACCGTATTGGTCTGCCCGTTCCTCGAGTTGCGCCCGGGTGACTGTCTCGGCGGATTGAAGGGTTGGCACCGCACACCAGCCCTCCTCGATCTCGTACGCATCATCTAGCCCGTCAAGCACCCGCCAGGCGGGCTGCCCCACAGCTTCGACTGTCTTTCCAAGGGATGGCATTAGGGCAAGCAGGTCCTCCAGTGGTCGAATCGTTCCGATAAGCCTTCGGGCGGCATCCGCGACCATCGCCAGCGGCCCGCCCCCGCAGATGTAGCCGAGCAGGGCCCCGCGGGCCCTGCCTTCGATCTGACGCACGCGTTCACGAGTAACGCCATGCAACTTACCCAGTTCGTCCAAAGTGAGGGGAACGTCAGCAAACACCCTTTTTGCGAGAACGTTGACAGCACGGTTATCAAGGGTGGCCAGGGCTTTGTCGAATAGGACAGCGACGTCAGTCCCGGACTCTCCGTTTAGCAATGCCCTCGCCTGCAGAGATTCGAGCCGCTGACGAGCCTCGACTACTTCTTTAGGACTTCCTGGAGTGAGCGGCGCCCCAAACAGTGGCTGTTCTGGAAGCCCGACCAGGGCGTACCAACCGGCGATCCGCCTGAGATCATCGATCAACGAGGCCAACTATGTCGGCAGTACTTTGGGCTGCGTGACTAACAGCGTCGGCGGTATTTCGAGCTGCGGCTGCTCGAACGACGGTAAATCACTCGTAACGGCTGGCGTCGCCATGGATGTCGAGGCGTCTGCCAGGGCCTGAAGGATAGAGTCTATGGTTCCGACGCCGACGTTGCGCCACTTCATCATTTCCTCAAGTCGGACAGGGATCAAAACTGCTGCTGTGTTGCAGCCATGACGTTCTAGAGCGTTGGCTGCGCGCGCGGGGAGCCGGATTTCGAGTAGATTCAACTCAGGGGTAAGGCCAGGAAATATCTGGCCGATGGTCCATTGGCTGAGTCGCTCCATAGCAAGTTCCGAGAGCTGTCCCAGTCGCTGAATGCGGACGGCCATACTCTTGCCTTCGATCGCGTCCGCCCAAATCGGAAGGGCTCCAGCGTCAACAACTCCCTTTAGCCAAGGGAACGCGTCAATCCAATTGTGGGGACGCTGATCGTCAAGGCCCGACAAAAAGTCTTCTGTCATCCGATGGATTCTCTTTCCCCCATAGTCTCTCGACAGTCAAATCTACTCCCCCGAAACCCTCCGCCATAGGACGACTTCCTACAGCCCGGCAGAGTCACGCCACAGAGTCAGCGCAGGGCGTCACGTGACTTCCTTGGCCTGGGGAGGCTCCGCCGGAGACCGGCTCTCGGCGCGCTGGCGAACAGAAGAGCGGCCCGCCGATCACGCGGGCCGCTCTTCTGTTCGCCAGTCGTCAGCTGTCTCGGCTGGCGTCACGCGCCTGCTTCCACAGTTCTGCCTGTTCGTCGGTGAGCCAGTAGTACACGACGTTTGGGCCTTCCGGACGGGGGTCCATATTGGCTGCCCACTTGGCGGTGAGCGGCCAGGCCTTCGTGTCGTACCTGGCGCGGATGGTGCGGCCGAGGTGGGTCCAGGCCATCTTGACTTGGCTGCGAGGTCGTTCAGTTTCCTTGGCGAGCTCGTCGATGCTGAGCCGGCGTTCAGGACGATCGACGAGGACATCCAGGATCTCTCCGATGATCGACGCGGTCTTTGATCGGTCGCTGGCGAATTGGATGAGCTTCTCGAGAGGCCAGAGCGGGGCGTTGGCCTGCGCCTCGTTGGGGACCAAGCTGCCGCGTTCAGCGAGATCCTCGCGTTCGAACAAGTCGGCGAGGAGCCGGTAGACGGCCCCGACGTGCTCGTTCGGGACCGAGATGAGCGAGAATCCTTCGTTGTCGTTCACGATGCGCTCCATATTCCTTGGCGGTATCTGGTATTGTTTCGGAGCATACCAAGTACTGTGGAGTACTGCAATATACCCAGCCACAGTCGGCTCTTCAGGCCTGCGTTGCGGATGTCCCCACTCCTACACCTCGTTCGGTGGAAACTCGGCCGCTATCACGAGATGGGACCACGTCGCATTGAACACCCGCAGTGACCTCGTTCACTTGGATTACACCCACGACCGGGCGTCCTTCGGTGATTGGCCGGATCAGGCATCAGGTACTCGTGCACGACGCCGTTGAGAGTGTATGGGGCCATGGTGCACCACTAAGGCGGGGGAATGAATCTCGTCGACTTCCTGGAGGCGCGCATAGCTGAGCGGGGGGCACAGCTTCAGGGACGAGACGTCAAGCAGGATGGGAGCGCTGGACCGGGGGTTCCGCGATCCCGGCAAACTCTCAATGAGGCCTTGTTGTCCGAATGCGCGGAGAAGCGCAGCATTGTGGCGGCATGGAAAGCCTCGGCCGCGGCTGAAGGGACCACGGACCCTGCACAATCGGGGGGCGCTGACTCTTGCCCGACACTCGATGCTACGAATTCTTGCCGCCGGCTACCAGGACCACGTGCCTACCACGAGGAATGGTCCGTCCGACATTGACGCAGGTGGACTACCACTGTCCTCACAGACTTAAAACGCAAGGACGCCCCGGGCACCATGTCTGGGAGGCCCCGTGCGGGGGCCTGCACTAATCACTGTTCACGATGACGAAACGGCGGTTATCGGCGTTTCAACCAACAAGACTACAACCCGCCGCGATGATGTCGGGCGCCCGCGCCCATCCTCGTGTTCCAGTCGCGCCGGTGCTGCCTGCGCATCGATGGCAGGGGGAAGAGTGCGGCCCCTATGCGCCGGCACGGAGTGCTCCGTAACTTGCTTGTCCCGGAACCTTCCGGGGCGGACAATAGTCCTGTTTCCCGTGTCAGCGGCTCAGCGCTGTTTCGCCGCGAGCGGCATGCGCTGCAGTCCCCGACCAACAGGCATCTGAGTGACGGTACGGCTGATGAATTCGCACAGTTCTGTTGGGACTTCGTCCGTGATCAAGCAGCATCCGGTAGCAGCGTTCTTGGTGATCGCCATCCCGCTGTCTTGGACTGCCCAGATCGTCTCCATCGTAATGCTGGGGAATATCCTGCCTGGAATCCTCGCGGAGCTCCTGATACTGGTGGGAACGGCAACTCTGGTGACCGGCGTCGCGGACGGACGGCCGGCAATACGTGACCTCTTCCGCCGGGCATTACGCTGGAGGGTGGCCCCGGGCTGGTATGCAATAGCGCTGCTGGCCCTTCCCACGCTAACGGTCCTCATTTCGGCAGCCACCGGAACATTCCATTTGCCCGCCGGAGGGTGGGCAGCCTTGATGGGAAGCTATCTGCAGAACACCCTGATCATCGGTGCCTTACTCGGCAACATCTGGGAGGAGCTGGCGTGGACCGGCGTGGTACAGCACCGGCTCATGGACCGGAACGGGCAGGTTAGTGCTGCCCTGCTGACCGCCATCCCTTTCGCGCTTATCCATGTGCCCTTCGCCTTCGCTGAGAGGGGTTTCGCCGGCACGCCCTGGACCGACGTGGCGGTGACCTGGGCAGTCCTGTTCCTTTTCGCGCCGTTCTTCCGCCTGCTTATGGGCATCGTCTACCTGGGAACGGGCCATAGCCTATTCATAGTGGGGCTGCTGCATGCATCGTTTAATGCCTCCGCGGCGGACAAGCTCGACCTGTTCGACGGGGACTGGCAACAGATCGCGGCCCTGATCGTCCTGCTGGCAGGAGTAGCCGCAGCCGGCGTCACCCGCCCGGCCCGCTCGAGGCAGGCCGCTAATCCGCTGGGTCCGAGCTAATTCTTCAAGTTCAAGGCAGCCGCCGAGTGCGATGCGGGTGATGCGGGGTGATCAGCATGAGGGCGCCGCAACCTGGCCAAGAGCAACAATTTCATCGGCACGCAACGCCAGGATCGACGCGGAACTGTGCATGGCTCCCAGCTAAGAAGCCGTACCCGCTGAGGTTGCGGTCTCCTTGGCCCGAAGCCCGCCTAAATGCCCTACAGGACGAGCTCTTCCAGGGCGCATAATTCCCGCCAGATTCCGTTCCCAAGACGCGGTCAGGGGGTTCATGCCTCCCCGCGGCCGCCGGCCGGCCTGGGACGCTGTGACGCGTACCTGGAAAGCGTCAATTCAGGTTCATGCCGAACTGCGGGTGAGGAGGGCCCGCTTGAAGTGGGCTTCGGCCGCATCCAGCTGGGCGGCTGGGGCGCTCGGCGAGAACACCCGCAGGATGCTGAACTGGAAGTGCTGCCGGTGCCGGGCGCCGGCGGCAGCCAAAGGAGACACCGGCGCCCTGCGCGGCGTCAAGTTGTTCGACAGTCGTCACAGTGCCGGCTCCAACCCTCAGCCCGCGCTCCGCCGCAGCAGCGGCGACGGCGTGAAAATGCGAGCCTTCGCTGACGAGTTCCGGGGCGCGGGCTTAAGTGTGGACAGTGTCCACACCCCCTTTGGCCGGACAAAGCCGCCTTCCCTCACTGTCAACGACGGGAAACTGATGGGCGGAAATCTACAGAACCGAATTCTGTCGTAGTCATGTCGTACCCACTCCCCTACCCCATGAAAGAGTGTAGGCCGCGCCCAGACCTACCTATCAGAACCCATAGGAGGAACCGTATAACCCCCAGTACAGAACAGGCGGAGAGCCCACCAACCAGGGTCCTGAACCCGCTCCCCGCACACCTGAATAGGCCACCGCGGCGGCCAGGCCACAAGCCCGCGAACCAAGGGTCAGAGGACGCCACCAAGCTTTTGTACACACGTCAAAAGCAAAAACCCCCTCTGACGAGGGGGTTTGCGTGCCCAAGGTGGGACTCGAACTACATTCCGACCCCTGCAAACACAGGGAAGCCCCGGAAACATAGCCAATCCGGTATATATCAAGCTGTTTGTGACAGCTGGTTGGTTTTGTAGTTGATGCCGGCGTGGGCCGGTGCGGCTGGTGCGGTGGGTTTGTTCCGGTAGCGGTGAGGATGCCGGGCGTGGCAGGCGTTGAGGGTTGCCTGCCGCCGCCGGCGGGCCTGGTCGACTCGTCCTTCGTGGACGGTGTCGGGCGTGTAGTAGTTCAGGCCGCTGTGGCGGTGGTTGGCGTTGTAGTCCGCGAAGAATGCCGCCATGTATTCGCGGGCGTGCTGGAGGTCCTGGAATCGGCGGGGAAAGTCCAGGTCGTATTTCACTGTCTTGAACAGGGATTCCGAGTAGGGGTTGTCGTCGGAGACCCGCGGGCGCGAGTAGGACAGCGTGATGCCCAGGGACTGGGCAAGCTGGAGGGTGCTGCCGGCCCGCATGGGTGCGCCGTTGTCGGCGTGGAGCACGGCAGGGTGCTGCCGGTTTTCGGTGACCGCGCCCTTGATCAGCGCGGCGGCGAGGGTGGCCGTTTCGGTGTGTTCGACGCGGTGCCCGACGACTCTGCGGGAGAACACGTCCAGGATCGCGTAGAGCCGGTAGGTGTGTTTGCCCGGGCCGTGGAGCATCGTGATGTCCCAGCTCCACAGCTGGTTCGGGGCGGTCGCGTGGATGATGGGTTTGGCTCGTTTGGGGCCGGTTCCCGTGTGCTGGTCGCGGCGGTCGCCGTTCTGCCCGTTCCGGGCCACGATCCGGTGGGCGGCGGCGATGGAGAAGAAGCAGTGCCCCGCGTCGAGCATCCGGTAGTAGGCCTGGGTGACGGAGAGGTCGGCGTATTCCCTGGAGTTCAGCAACTCCATGAAGGCGCCGGCTTCGGCATCGCTGATCCGGTTCGGGTAGTCCCGGTCGGCATGGGGCACCAGGATCCCCGGCGGTGCAGCCGGGCTCAGACGCCGGTACCAGGCCGTGCGGTGAACGCCCACCAGGGCACAGGCCTTCACCGCGGACCAGCCGGCCGTGATCAGTTTCCCGGCAAAGGTCAGGGCGATGTCTTTCCGGGTTTTGGCGTCAGCCACTCCGGCCGGCCCGGCTCCGGCTCCTCCACTTTTGGATCCGTCGCCGCCGCGCTCTTGGCCATCGCGTCCAAGAGCGCGGAAGCTTTTCCCAGAATGTCCACGGCAGCCTCGGACCGTGCCAGCTTGGCCTTGAGGATTTCGTTTTCCTTCAAGACCCGTTTGAGCAACTGCTTATCGCCTGCGTTCAATCGCTGGTCCTCCTTGACGTTGTCGGATCTGGACCTCAGCTCCCCGGACTCCCGCTGGCGGCACCAATGGTTCATGGTGCCCTCGGTGATGCCCGCCGCCCTGATGAATGCGGCTTTAGAGCCCCACTCGAGGCATTTGTCGTACTCGTCCAGAATCGCGTGCTTCTGGTCGGTAGTGAAGTGCTTCCGGTTCGAAACACGAACAGGCATAACGAAATCCATGATGGACCTTTCCCCCGCTCTGAGCACCGGCTCCAGCAACAGGGAACCTGTCACACAACAGCCTGACACACAGGGAATCCGAGCCAGTCCGGCCGATGTACGACCCGATCCGAAGCCGAAAGTGTTGACACCGTCAACACCGACCCGGTGCAAACCTCCGGGCTAAAGAGATTCGAACTCCTGACCTCTTCGATGCGAACGCGGGATAACGCCAAGTCACTCCATGTCACTATTTGCCCCTCTGACGTGCCGGGATACCGCGTCGGCTTCATCGGAGGTCACGGGCGGTCACCTCAGGTTCACGCCCGTTCACGCCCAAAGTGTTATGCAAAGTGTTATGCCGGAGTCGTCTCGGGATCAGCCGCGCAAAGTGACACCCGCCAGCGAAGTGGCCGCATAGAAATCAATATGGAAGCATCTAAAGGCACGACATACGGCATCCAGTGGATGCCCAAGCAACTCATGACACGCGGCGAAGTCGCAAGCTACTTGCGTCGGTCACCAGGGACCCTGGCAAATTGGGCCGCGCAGCGCAAGGGTCCGCCCTACTACCGGCAAGTGGATGGGCACGTCGTATACGCGATCGAAGACTTGGCAGACTGGATTGCTGCGCAGCGCGTTACGCCGAGGGCAGCGTAATGGCCAACCATGAGATTCGCCCCGGATCCTGGGGAAAGGTTCCTCGCGCCAAGATGCGATCGGATGGCCGGTGGGTGGCAAACGGGCGTTACAAGAACTTGGACGGTGCTATTATCCAGCGGTTCCGAACTGGCAGCACTGCTCGCAAGGCGGAGTACTCCCTCCTTGCTCTGTTCCAGGAAATGGCTGCGCAGGATGAGATCAGAAAGAAGTCAGCCGAAGAGAAATTAGCTACCAAGCGACCGCATCCGACGGACATTCTTTTTTCCCACGTGGTTGAGGACTGGATCGCTTACATCCAGGCTGGTGGCCAGGGACTGCGGATCAGTACTGCCTACGAGTATGCCCGCATGGCGAGGGCCGACATCGTGCCGGCTCTCGGAGAACTACGGCTGGCTGACATCGACATCAAGACTTGCGCCGACTTTCTGCACGGCATCGTTGACAGCGGACGCTTCTATGCCAAGGCCGAACATAATCGTGCTGTCCTCTCGAACGTCCTGACTTGGTGTGCCGGCCGGGGCCTGATATCTGGAAACCCAGTGAGGCAAGTAGCCTCACTGCCTCGACCTCCTAAGAAACAGGTCCAGATAATCGAGAAAGAAGACATGGCAACGGTTCTGGCCGCCATAAGAAGCTACGGAGAAAAACAAGTCCAGGTTAGGCGGCCGGGACCGCGCCAGAACCTGGACATTCCTGACGGTGTGGAATTGCTCATGGCCACCGGAATGAGAATCTCCGAGCTCCTTGCGCTGCGGTGGGAGGACGTCCACATCGACAAACCGGATAAGGGCTCCTACTGGGTTCAGATCAATGGCAAGGTCGGATGGGAAAAGGGCCATCCGATGCTTCGCCATAGCTATAGGAAAACGGACGATAAGATCCTCGATCTTCGCATCAGCCCGGAGGTGGCCGCCATGCTTCGTGCCCGGCGAGCCAACGAACAGCGCGCTAACCCCAACGGCGCGATATTCGCCGCCCGGGGCGGCAAATGGATGCAACTCAACAATTTTCGCCGCCGGTGGCGCATAGTTCGTCAGGAGCTGGAAATCACCTACGACCTGCCTGAGGAGGACGAAACTTCGGGAAGAAAACAGGAACGCCGAGAGTCCTGCGACATTGACACCGCAACGCCCCATACCTTCCGCCGCTCGGTTGGCACGTTCATCGGAGAAACGGTGTCCATTGACCAGGCGGCTCAACAGCTAGGACACAAACGAACGGCCGTCACCATCCGCTCCTACCTGCGAGAACGTCAGGAGGCTCCCGACAGCAGCGGGCATCTAGCCAGTGTCATGTACAAGCGCGACAAGTCAACAGGTTCGCCGGCGCAGCCGACCTCGTAGTCCCCCAACCAACCCATAGGTGAAAAGTGGGTCTCGAAGGTATGTGGCGGTGGCCGTCTGCACTATTGCGCTGACTGCCCTCGGAGCCTCTTGCTAACGGTCGAATCGATCTGCGTAGACGAGGCGTAGCCCGTCAAGTCGGGCCCGCTGGTAATTGACCCATCGGGCTGTCAGGGCACGATCTGCAAGCAGATGCCCCGAACGTGGCGGTACTTGCTTGACAAGGGCGACAGTCTCAAAAGTCAGCCCCTCGCTTGCCAAGAACGCCTCGTGAAGCTCAGCGCGCGAAGGCTCATGGTGGATCGCTTTTGAATTGATGAAGTCCTCAATCAGGACGCCAGTCTTACTACAACAGACTGGTCCTGCATTGAACTTGGCGGTTCGGAATTCAACCATCAGAGATGCTGCTTCGTCATTTAGAGCCCGCTGAACGAACGTCCGGGGCTTGGGTGGGGTAAGCACGTCACCGTATCCGAACTTGATAAGCCCCGTGCCGTCCACCTGCATGATCCTGTAGCCGGCGCTATTTCGGTTGAGTTTCAGATCGCGGTTGCTGAACACAACCCAGTGATCAATGCCCGGCCCAATTTTCTCGGTCGCGTCAATGTCAAGCTCGATGAGCGCATTCAACACGGCAATCACTTCCGGGTCCGTAACGACGGTTCCGTCCGGCTTGAGGGCCCCGTCGTTGTCATACTTCCCGGCCTTCAAGATCCGCTTGGCCTCAGCAATGTAACCCCTCGGAAAATTCATCTTGATTCCCTCCGAAATCACGCCGTCGATGTCATGCTTGGCCGCTGTCGTGGCCTCGGCCGTACTCCAGCACAGCTGGCAGAGCGGCCACGGTGACAGCATAGGTCAGTGAAGCTGCACCACGAACCTCAGTTCGACGTGTTGACCAACAGAATCTTCATCGGTTCTGGTGATGTGGAAGTCGTCGGCCCGGCCAGGAGCTGCGGCGGCCGGCGCGCCTGTCCCATTCCCGTCACAACCTGATGACGTTTCACGACGTGAAAGTCCAGGATGTCGGGATCAAAAGGCCGTCAGATTCGGCTTCGTGCTCATACTGCCACTTATGCCGATTTTCCTCTAAGTATCTGGGCAACGAATGAAGGTTCACCTTTGATCCGAGCTGCTGCCCAGCGGTGATTTCCGTCGACGAGGACAATTTTGCCATTACTCAGCTCGGCAGCGAGTGGACCGAGAGCCCCCAGGATGAGGGCTTACCAGCAAGGGTTCGGTCTGGCTGCCTGAGGTAGGACTCCACGACATCCTTCCTCAAAATCCCCTGAATGCTCGCATCAATGCAGGACAGCAGAACTTCCCCCGGCGCATCAAGTCCAAGCTGCCCGCGATGCCATTCCGTAAATAGCGCTGATGCTTCGCTGTCCTCCACCACGGATGCCTGCCGCAGACCGAGCTCCTGGGTGGATATGTAGTGGAGTGCAGCATCTTCGTCCCACTGACCTAAGAAACTGATGTCTCGCATTGATCCCTACGTCGATCCGATATGGACAAGTCACTCAATCTTTCTCTTGAGCCTGGCGATCCGTGACTAGACCGGATGTAACGCCGGCCGGCGTGTTGACTGGGGCATTGGCTGCCGATAGCTGTATGGCCTAACATGCCAGACGCGGGAGCCTTCCTTGGCGGTTCCGTCCCTTACAAAAGACCGCTTATTGGCGTGGCAGATAGCCCCTGGAGAGAAGGACCGGCGTCTTGTATTTGCCGTTAGAATCCAGCCATGAGCGAGCCCCTCGATCCCGCGCCCGGCAGGCAATAGCATTTGTCGGGTCCATCATGGTCAGCGTCAGCATCTACCGTGCTCTAGTCAATATTGATGCCCTCCCGATCGCTATCCCCGGCGGATTTCTCCCCGGATACTGGCCAGGCCAAGCGGCGGTACCGCAGCAGCAACCACCGTTCAGCCCGTCGACCCCGCAGCCGCCGACCTACTCCTGACGCCGCCCCTGGAGCAGCACGGAATTCCTTGTTGACGAAACGCTCTGGGACGCTTGGAGACGGAATTCATGCTGCCGTCACTGAAAGACATGCAGACGAGGATGTCCGGCCTCCAAAATGACCCCGAGCCGGCGATGCGGCAGCTGGTCCGGTTGTGACGGTACCTACAGCCCCGATTCCGGTCCGCCCCGACAGCAGCCTGCACCCCGTCGTGTTGAAGCTCTTCGAGACGGACCTGAAACTGCAGGCCCCCACAACGTCTTCGCCGCCTGGATGGTCACCCCCTGCTCGACCTCGGCGGCCCGTCGATCTGCTGGTGCGGCAAAGATCGGCTCCTTCAGACGCTTGAGGCTTACGCGCAGCCAATTTAGACGTCCAAGACTTCTGCGCGGTTGACGAGCCCGAGGCCCTGGCGCCTCAGCGCTTTGATGCCAGCGGGCGACCCCATTACGAGCATTCCCACGAACAGATTTTTCATGACGAGTTGCTGGAACCCTCCAACGAGAAGGGGCACAGCGGGCCGCAGGGGAAGTTTGACGTCATGCAAGATGACGAAACCTGCCTCCGAGGGCAGGAGGCCCGGATCAGCAGCCACTGTTCGAGCGTCGAGCTCTATGAGCGAGAGTCCCCGAGCAGCGACAACTCTCCTTGCAGTCTCCATGACCTCCGCGCCGGCGGCGGCGGTCTTGCATGTTGCCACCGTCATCATTCCCCAGGCACCGGGGCTGCCAATCGCTAGGGCGTAGGTCAATTCTTCGGACCACGCTTTCAAGGTTAAGTCCATGCCCCCACCGTTTTAGAGCGGCCTGACACCATGTGTCCTAGACGCTCAGCTGGGCCTTCATATCCCAAGCCCCCGTTGCATCACTCGTCCCCGACCTCTACTTCGGCGAACTCACCCCGCGAGACCTTTTCGGCCACGCGGCGATACGCCTCGTCGATGTAGGCCTGCAGGTCGTCAATCCCGGTACACCATTGGCCGCGGCCGCCGACCTGAAAGCCTCTAAGCTCCCCAGTTCGAAGCAGAGACCTAATCGCCGCATCGCTGACGTTCAGTTCTTGCGCGGCCTGCTCGACGGTGAGGAAGAGCGGCTGCTTACGGGGCTCCTCGTTCATGGCTACATCGTATGCGTGCCACCATCCGGATCCTCCGAGCGCCAGCGACTGAGTCGCACGGGAACACACTTAGCAGAAAAACGTACCGACATTTTGCGACCGCTACGCCACGGAAGGCATAACCCCGGGGGCGCTCCACTCGCGGCTCTTGACCTACTGTTCGTTAGACCAGGAGACGATATTTGGCAGCTACCCTGAGGGAATGATCTCCCGGGCTACACACGACGACTGGCAGCTTCGGGAGATTGTCCCCAATCCCTGGGGCGAGATCCCGGTGACAGGTGGCGGGAAGATTCTCGGCCAGTCGGCCCAACGTTATTTCGAGCGTCTGATAGCAATCGGGTCAGCTGCTGACACCGCGGCCAGACGCCACCACTACGTGCCGAAGACACACCTGAGGCGGTGGTCGGCCGATGGGAGACGCGTGTGGACGCTCAACACCGAAACCGGAGTGGTCAAAAAGCTCGGCGTCAGCGACGTGTGCGTCTCTGAGAATTTCTACAGGGTTGTCGGTTCTGACGGCGAACCCCACAATCGGGTAGAACTCATGTTTGGAGCCGTTGATGAGGAACTGCGCAGAGTCCAAGACCTCTTGCTCGGGCTTCGTAACGACGGAGACATCTCCTTCGAAGACTTCATGGCGGCAGGCGTTTCGGCCGCACTTCAAAGAATGCGGACCATGCAGAGCCGCCGGCTCCTGCAGCAGTACGACCTCTGGATGGGTGATCAGGGCGCAGACGACTTCAGTAGCCCTCGCGACGACGCAGATCCACTTCGCCTGGCCAACATCCATACTAAGAACACGTTCCAAGCGATGTGGGACGCCGCAGACCTCATGACAACCCGCCAACTCGAGATTTGGGACGACCCGAAGGGCCGCTTCCTGACCTCCGACGTTCCGGTTCAGATCCCGTTCGTGAGGAATGTTCGTCCTGGGGTCGACAACGCACGGGTGATTTGGTGGCCAATTAGCCCGAACCGGGCGGTCGCGTGGAGTAACAACCTCGTTGGGAGAAGGTTGTCTTCAGGAAGGCAACAGCCGCTGTCACGGACCAGATGCGGGCCATCATGCTCCAAGGGCGTGATCGCTTCATCATCGCGACCGAACAGCAATTGCGCTCTCTGCCAGTCGGCAAACCGCTGCCCCGGCGGGCCCAGATACGACTCCGATGTTCCCAGCAGCATCAGGGCAAATACATTGAGCCTCCGGGTTGCGTCGTTGAGCATGTCGAGTGTTACGACCGGGCGCCAAACGTCGCGCTCTGTGAAAACGGACTACATCGACCGGTCCCCGACTTGGCCCACTACTCCTAACCGGAGTGTCACGCCCCGCAGTCCAAGGAATCCCATTCGCTGAACACCGTTCGGGTCCACGCGTCTGGTGGGATCCCCCTTGCCGGACGCCCGCGGCTGACTTGGTAAAGTCGGGCGTGCGCGGCTGATCGGCCGCCGGCATCCTTCAGGGGGACATACGTGGGACTCGGCAGTTGGGTCAGGCAAGCATTCGGTACGAAACCGGCTACGGCTGTCCCGCCGGGAGAGCCTGCTTCTCTGTCCGAAGCGCCCGTAGGCCTCCGCGTGACCATATCGACGGGGACAGCCCGCTGCGTAGAGCTGGCCGGAACAACCACATTCACCAAAGAGGCCGTGGGTGCCCTGGCTGACCGCCACAGCCTCGGCATCCGTGGCTACTACGAGGGGCCCGCGCAGCTCCAGCTGGAACCGGACAACCCCGCCGACCCCCATGCGATCGCCGTCCTCGTCGAGGGTGAAAAGGTCGGTTACCTGCCGTTCCCGGCCAACAGGGGCACCGGCCTGAAGCCGGGCGCCAGTGCGCCGGCCACGTACCAGCTCCACGTCCTGCGGGAAGCGAAGCTGAAGGCGAAGGCCTTCGTCTGGCTCGGCGACGGGCCGCCGGAATGGGATCACACGGAGGACAATCCCCCGGGACTCACAACCGCCGAACGCGCCAACGAAGCCCACCGGGACCGGAGCGCCATGGTCCGGGAAGCCCTGACCGGCGGAGGCGCCCGGGCTGCCCAGTTCGAGCGCGGCATGGTTGACGGCGTCCACTATCTCGAGCTCATTGAGCCGATCAAACAGCTGAATCGCGACGGCCGGCTCGAAGAAGCTCTCGTCCTCTGCTACAAAGCCATCACTGCCGCCGAAGGAGACGCCGGAGGACGGGAGCCCGCGCCGGGTTACACCGAGCAGGCCGCCATCATCCACCGGAAGCTTTCCCAGAAAGACGAGGAGATCGCCGTGCTGAAGCGGTGGCTGGCCAAATGCCCGAAGGCACGCCGGAACGGAAGCCGGATCGCCGAGCGCCTCGCCAAGCTGGAAGCCGCGTCCTGACACGTCAGGCGACTAACCCGCGACAGTCGGTTACTTGCCAGGCACGAGGCCCTTTGTCACACGACCCGAGCTGTCGCCGCTGAGGTCTTCGACTTGGTGGTGTAGCCGGTCTTGGTGCCGGTGACGGTAACCGTGATGGTCTTGCCCGCCTGGGCCGTCGTGAGCTTGTAGGTCGCGGCGGTCGCGCCGGTGATGGCGGCTCCGTTGGCCTTCCACTGGTACGCCAGGGCCACCGGCGCAGGTCCCCACGTCCCCGGAGCCGCCGTCAGGGTGGAGCCGACCTTCACCGTTCCCGTGATCGTCGGCACCGGCGCCGGTCCGAGCGTGCCCGGGGCCACCGCAACTGTAGCGGTGGAAGTCTTCGACATGGTCGTGTACCCGGCCTTCGTGCCGGTGACGGTGACAGTGATGGTCTTGCCCACCTGTGCCGCGGCGGGCTTGTACGTGGCGGCGGTCGCGCCGGTGATGGCGGCTCCGTTGGCCTTCCACTGGTACGCCAGGGCCACCGGCGCAGGTCCCCACGTTCCCGGAGCCGCCGTCAGGGTGGAGCCGACCTTTGCCGTACCGGTGATCGTCGGCACCGGAGCCGGCCCGAGCGTGCCCGCAACGACGGCGGCTGCGGCAGCCGAGGTCTTCGCGGCCGTGGTGTAGCCGGTCTTGGCGCCGGTGACGGTGACAGTGATGGTCTTGCCCACCTGTGCCGCGCCGGGTTTGAAGGTAGCGGCGGTCGCCCCGGTGATGGAGACGCCGTTGGCCTTCCACTGATACGTCAGGGCCACCGGCGCCGGACCCCACGTTCCCGGAACAGCCGTCAACGTCGAACCGACTTTCGCCGTACCCGTGATGGTCGGCACCGGAGCCGGTCCGAGCGCGCCCGCAACGACGGCGGCTGCGGCAGCCGAGGTCTTCGCGGCCGTGGTGTAGCCGGTCTTGGCGCCGGTGACGGTGACTGTCAGGGTCTTGCCCACCTGCGCCGCGCCGGGTTTGAAGGTAGCGGCGGTCGCCCCGGTGATGGAGACGCCGTTGGCCTTCCACTGATAGGTCAGGGCCACCGGCGCCGGACCCCACGTTCCCGGAACAGCCGTCAACGTCGAACCGACTTTCGCCGTACCCGTGATAGTCGGCGCCGGAGCCGGCCCGAGGGCCGGTGCCAGAGCAATGTTGATACCCGTGAGGTCCTGGCCGGACGTGAGGTTCACTAGAGTCGCAGCCTCGTAGGAGGCTGCGTTTGTGTAGCACTGCAGAAAGATGCGGAGGATCCCCCGGAACAAACATAGTCTGTAGCTGCCCGCAGTAAGTTGGGTGATCGTGTATGTCCCGTCAGCCTGCACGAATCCCAACCCCAACCCACCGGGATTAGTGTCGGTCGACAACTGCACGGTTGATACATACATGTCGGTCAGGTCGACGCCGGGCGGTACGGTAATCTTGCCGCTGATGCTGGCAGCCTTCTTGAGAGTGACGTTGATGCCGGCGAGGGCTTGGCCCTCTGTGACCGTCACCGGGGCCGCGGTCTCGAACGAGGCTGCATCCTTGTACCACTGCGTAAGGGCGCTGGTCGCACCTCCGTCGAAGTCCAGTTTGTAACTGCCCGGCGCCAGCCCCGACACCTTGTATGTTCCATCAGAGCCGACCGAGGCAAAGCCTGTGAAATTGTCCGACCCGGCCGTCGGTTGAGCAGATACGCTCAGGAGGGTCAGGTCGACGCCGGACGGAGCAGTAATTTTCCCGCTGATGCTGGCAGCCTTTTTGAGGGTGACGTTTATGCCAGTGACGGCCTGGCCCGCGGTGAGGACCACCGGGGTTGCAGTCGCGGAGGAGGATGCGTTGCTGTACCACTGCGGTACGGCGTTGGTGTCGGTCCCGCCGAATTCCAGCTTGTAGCTGCCCGCCACCAGACCGGTAATCTTGTAGGTCCCGTCGGCGCCAACGAAGGAAAATCCGACGTAGGCGCCGGACGCGGACGCATAGGAGTAGACAAACACTTTGGTCAGGTTGACGCCGGGCGGCGCAGTGACTTTTCCGCTGATGCGGGAATCTTTTTTGAGGGTGAAGTTGATGCCGGTGACGGCCTGGCCCACCGTGACGGTTACGGGGGTGGCCGTCTCGAAGGTGGTCGCGTTGTTGTACCACTGCGGCAGTGTGCCACTGTCTTGGCCAGAAATGTCACCAATGCTCAGCTTGTAAGATCCTGCTTGAAGGGACGACACCGTGTACGTTCCGTCAGCATTAACAAAGCCGGTGCCCGCGTAGCCGTTGGAACTGGTCATCACCAGCACGGCCAAGGCAGTCAATGTAACCCCGGCGGGAGCAGTGATCTTCCCGCTGATGCTGGCGCTCGATGTGTCAACGACGGCTGCTGCGGGGTGGCTCCCGACGAACAAGAGCGACAAACAGACCAAGACTGAAATGGCCAGCCGCATACGCAGCTCGCTGGCAATGCGAAGCATGTTCCCCCCATAGATTCTTCTGCGCCGGACCAGCCCGCTCGCCTATGCCGCGAGTCTAACCACAGATCCACCAGATGACCTTGTGTTTTCCTTAAACGCGCGCCAGACACTGAAACAGGGTCGAGTGTGTCGTGATATGGCGCCGGTGCCCCGACTCAGCAGGCGTCGCCGATCGCCGATGGCCGACGCACCCCCGCCATGATGCCCCTCGCAAGATCGCTGCGGCCGTGGTTGAATCGGTCCGTCAGCGGCAGGGGGCCGCTGCAGGGGGTGGACAATGCCGCTGGTGGCCATGCTTGATGGGGAACGGGTCGACGCCACGAAGCACACGCGTGAGTCCTGGCTCGCACTGCAGTCCTCGGAGGAGCGCAGACAACTGGTGATGCCCTTGTGCGGCGTCCGGGCCGTGGCGAAAGCGCGCGGTGAAACCAAGTTCTTCGCGCACCTGTCCACCGCCGGTTGCGGTGTCGAGCACGGCGGCGAGACGCCCCAGCACCTGGCCATGAAGGAGGCCCTGGCCTTGGGCATCGACCGGGTGCCCGGGTGGCATGCCATCATCGAGCACCCCTATCCTTCCCGGGAGTGGATCGTCGACGTTCTCGCCGAGTCTGATGACGGAGCCCGAAAGGTGGCCTTCGAGGTCCAGCTCTCCTCCCAGACGCCGGACAGGTACGCCAGCCGGAGCCAGCGGTACTTCGACGGTGGCATCTTCCCCGTGTGGCTCGTGCCCCGCGAGCTCGAGTACAGCCCCATCGCCGTGCCGGCTGTCGTGACCGGTTTCGGTAAATCCTCCGACATCCCCGAAGACGTCGAACAGCTGCTCCGGATCGACGTCGACCTGAATTTCATCCAGCAGGCCAAAAACCTGGACGCATTCATCGGGCAACTGCTCCACCGCGGGCCGCACTGGCCGAAAGGATCTCCGACCCAACAGGCAGAAGCCCGGAAGGCCGAGGAGGAGCGGCGGATTGCCCAGCTCAAAGCAGAGGAGGCGAAACGTGCCGCCTTCGAGCTGGCCGTCCAGCAGACGAACGAACGCAGCGCACCGGCTTCCGTTGCTTTCGGCCCGCATCGGGTGCCCGCCGACTCCGACATCTTCATCTGGGCGACATTGAACGCGTGTTGGAAATGCGAGGAGCCGATGCTCGTCTGGGCCGCCCGCAGCCCGGGGCAGGGCAAGCGGTGGACGCGGGTCCCGGAAGTCCAGGCCAGGGATGAAGTCGGCCTGAAGCGGTTCGAGAACCGTCCCGAGATCCACCGCGTCGTCGACCGGTGGATCAAAGAGATCAAAGCCGACGTGCCCAAAGCCGTCATTAGGCTCCGGCGCACCAAAGCCTCAGGCAAGGAGTACAGTGCCTTCTGCTGCCCCGCCTGCGACGCAGTTGTCGGCCAGGTCTTCCTGCACCGCCTTCGACCCGAGAAGTGGTCGCTCATCAGTGGACCGGAGATCGCTGCCGCTGCGGCGCGCTCAAGCAAGAGTCAGCCAAGGCAACGCAAGTCTGCCCAGCCCAGGGTTCCCCCACCGGCAACGCTACGGACGGTGCCAGCCCTCGACCAGTCACCGCGGATGGTGGCGTTGCAGCATACATGGGCGGAACTTCACTCAGAGGAGGGCGTCGCCGACGCACGACGAAAGTTCCGGGGAACCCGGTCATGATCACCCCACGGCGCCCGTTCACCATTTTCGGATAGGTTGGCGTCTAATAACTTGCTCGCTGTTCCCCAGGTAAAGGGCGCCGGTTGTGGATGAATCCTTTGAGGCCCTGCTGTCGGTTCTGGCCGCCGTGCGGAACTCCCTCATGCAGCGCAGGCTGGGCGCCACCGTCGATCAGGTGGACGCCGGAGGTGCCCGGCAGTCAGCCGTGATCATGGTCAGCTACAGCGACGGGACCTGGACGGTTACCGACGAAAACAAAACCTGGTCGTTCACTCCCGCGTACGGCGGCAGGATCGAGTACGGCACCGGGGAGGTCGAGCAGGTGCCTCGGGACCGGGACGATTACCTTCCACCGGAAGTTGCCCTGTTCTTCCCGTTGTCCATGCGCATCTGGGGCGGAAGTGCGGACGACTTCCGGGTGGCTGGAGCCGAAGCAGATGGTGAAGGAGTCAGGTTTGCCCTGGTCTCAATTGAAGACCCCAGCTTCACCGGGTATGCGTTCGTGAACACCAAATACGGGGTCATGACCGAGTACGTGACGCCTGCCAGGACGTTTCATGTCCGCGACCTCAGCTGGCTTACCGACTAATGCCCCGGTGTAGCCGCCGAGGAGATGCCGGCATTCGGCGCACCTCTGGACCCTGGACGCCAGGACCGCGGTTCATGTGGGCTCCGGAGTAACCCGCGTAGTCTGTGCCCATGACCTCGGAAAGTGGTGATGGCGGTAAAAGGTATGCGTGGCAATCGTGGCCGTCCGACTCTCTGGAGGGCATGCCACCGAAGCGGCGCAGACTGGTCGTCTGGGGTATGCTGTGGCTCTTCCTCTTGAGCAGTCTCCTGCAGAGCGTCCTTGGCGCAGTAGGAATGCCCGAGCCGTGGCGGTCCGTGCTGCTCGCTGCCGCCCTGGCGGCCGTCTTCATTCCCCTGATCCGGGGAGCAACCACTGAAACCCGGGCCCTCCGAGCCGAAGGCATCGACATGCCCGCCTTCGTGATCACCCGCAAATCACTGATCGTGCTCTCCGTCATCACCGCGGTGTTCTGGGTCGTCTTTGCTGTCCTAGCATTCCTGGGCGAGTTCACCTCCCTGCTGGTGCCGATCGCCTGGACCGTCTTACTGGCCTTCCAGGCCCGGCAGTGGAGATCCCTGCCCCGCTGACTGACAGCATGGGGAACGAACGGTAGCTGCCAGTTCCTCTCCCCAGCATCATCCAACTGCCAGGGCAATCTAACCAAACAGACTCAATGACCAGGGATCGGAGTCTAGGGCCGCGCAACAGGAGCCAGGCTCCAGGGCGGATGACTTGCCATCCGGCGACGGACCGTAGACTCGGCCCATGTCAGGTCTTGGTGGAACGAAAACAGTCCGTCGCGCTGCGGCACTCATTATTGGGACTCTGCTCGCCGACGGCATGGCCGCCTGTGCTTATGAGGACGACCGAGATCCACAGCCAACGACTGCCGTCCAAAGTCACCGGGCTGCGCCCACCGTCCCTGCGAAGGACCCTGGCGTTCTGGGTGTGGAAGCGAGCAACTACTCAATACTCCACAAGCGCCTGGCCAATGCCACGGGGCCTGTTCTTCTTGACGACGCTGGCCCGGCCGACGGGCCAGGGGTTGGCTTCAGCAAAGCCGCGACGGTGGTGACTACTGGTCCGTACACTGTCACCGCGACCTGCGTTGGCACTCCCGCCACCCAGATCTTCCTCTCTCAAGATGGGGTCGAGCCAGTATCGCTGGAGGTTGATTGCTCGGGGGTCCTTTCGAAGGTGGTCCAACTGCAGAAAGGGTACGTCGGTGCCCAGCTGACCCGCCCAGACCCGACCGGCGCTTGGACCGGGGCGGTCGCCGGAATCAAGATCACAGTCCAGTGAGGCTCAGGAGCCGCGGGCTCAATAGGCGCGCCGCAGACTAGGCTGGGGCCGTGGAACCGATAAGTGCTGACAACGGGAGCTGGCTGCGGCCGTTGCTGGACACCGGCAGCCGCGATTTGAACGTCGTGCCGCGCGGCTTCCCTGCATATGCCCGGGCGTTCCACCCGGCGCGAAGGGATCGGCCCACGGGCGAGGACGGCGGACCCGTGACGTGGGCTGAGGTGGCCCGCGTCTTCGGCAAGACCAGGCACCCGCTGGCGCAGTATCACCGGCTGACCGGACCCGAGGTCGGGGAACACCGGGAGGTTCTCGATTCGAGTGGGTGGCGGTACTCCGAGCCGGACCAGGGAAACCTCGCAGCCCACGTCCTCGAACCGGTGGCAACAATCCTGTGTCGGCACACCGCCACGCCGGACAGCGGTGTCGCCG
>NZ_CAKKMF010000003.1 GCF_918697925.1 Arthrobacter sp. Bi26 | reverse complement strand
GAGGCAAGTCGCGCATGGACCCCACCCGCAACAACACGGCCGCCGGGATCGCAGCCTGGCTCCTGGCCCTGCTGTTCGCAGTACCGGTCCTGTGGATGATCCTGACATCGTTCCACTCGGAAATCGACGCCGCGACGAACCCGCCCTCCATTGCCGCCGACCTTAACCTGGACGCCTACAAGGAGTTCTTCGGAGCCACATCCGGCGTCAGCCCGTGGCCGTCGCTGATCAACTCCGCCACCGCCTCGATCTTCTCCACCGTCCTGGTTCTGCTGCTGGCCATTCCGGCCGCGTACGCCCTGTCCATCCGGCCGGTGAAAAAGTGGACCGACGTCATGTTCTTCTTCCTCTCCACGAAGATGATGCCCGTCGTCGCCGCTGTCCTGCCGCTCTACCTCTTCGCCAAGACCGCCGGCGCGCTGGACAACATCTGGTTCCTGGTGCTGATGTACACCTCGATGAACCTGCCCATCGCCGTATGGATGATGCGCTCCTTCCTCGCCGAAGTGCCGGTCGAAATGCTCGAAGCCGCCCAGATCGACGGCGCCACCCTGCTGCTCACGCTTCGGAAGGTCATCGCCCCCGTGGCAATGCCGGGCATCGCGGCCACCGCCCTGATCTGCTTTATCTTCAGCTGGAACGAACTCCTCCTGGCCCGGGTCCTCACCGGCGTCGTGGCCGGCACCGCCCCGGTTTTCCTCACAGGCTTCGTCTCCGGCCAGGGCCTGTTCCTCGCCAAAGTCTGCGCCGCCGCCGTCGTGATCTCCCTGCCGGTGCTGTTCGCAGGCTTCGCCGCCCAGGACAAACTCGTCCAGGGCCTCTCCCTCGGCGCCGTCAAATAGCCGGCCACCTCTTCGATTAGTAAAGGATTCCTTCGATGACAACATCAACCACGCAGTCCCGCACCGCCGGACATCCGGACGTGCCCGCCACCATGCGCGCCGCAGTCCTCCAACGCCAGGGCGACATGGCCATGGAAACCCTGCCGGTCCCGCAGCTGGACGCGGATCAGGTCCTGGTGCAGGTCTCCGCCGTCGGCGTCTGCGGCAGCGACGTCCACTATTACGAGCACGGCCGGATCGGGGACTACGTCGTGGACCATCCGCTGATCCTCGGCCACGAGCTTTCCGGACGGATCGCCGCCGTCGGAAGCGCCGTCGACCCGTCACGTGTGGGCCAGCGGGTCGCCGTCGAACCCCAGCGGCCCTGCCGCAAATGCAAGCAGTGCAAAGCCGGACGCTACAACCTGTGCCCCGACATCGAGTTCTACGCCACCCCGCCGATCGACGGAGCCTTCGCCGAATACGTGAAGATCCAGAGCGACTTCGCCTACGACATCCCGGACAGCGTCAGCGACGAGGCGGCAGCCCTCATCGAGCCGCTCTCCGTCGGCCTTTGGGCCTGCGAACGCGCCCAGATCAAGCCCGGCAGCCGGGTCCTGATCGCCGGGGCTGGCCCCATCGGCATCATCGCCGCTCAAGCAGCCCGCGCCTTCGGCGCCACCGAAATCTACGTCTCGGACATCGCCGAAGACCGGCTGGCGTTCGCCCTGGAACACGGCGCCACCCATGCCCTGAACGCCTTGACGGACCGTGTCGAAGGGCTCGACGTCGATGCGTTCATCGACGCCTCCGGGGCCCCGCAGGCCGTCCGTTCCGGAATCAAAGCCGTAGGACCGGCCGGCCGGGTCATCCTGGTGGGACTCGGGGCCGACGACGTCGAACTCCCCGTCTCCTACATCCAGAACCGCGAAATCTGGCTCTCCGGCGTCTTCCGCTACACCAACACATGGCCGCTGGCCATCCAGCTGATCGCGGACGGGAAGGTGGACCTGGACATCCTGGTCACCGGCAAGTTCGCCCTCGCCGATTCCGAGGAAGCACTCAAAGCGGGCAAGCAGGCCGGACAGCTCAAAGCCGTCGTGTACCCGGGCCGCTGATGTACGCCACGGACGCCTCGCCCGCACGCCTCCCCGCTGCGGGGGACAGCAGGCTGACGGTCATCGGCGAATCACTCGTCGACATCATCAGCGACCCCCGCGGGCCTGCCGGAATCCAGGCCCACCCCGGCGGCAGCCCCCTCAACGTGGCAGTAGGAGCTGCGCGCCTCGACCTCCGGACGAACCTGGTGACCCACTATGGCGCCGACCCGCACGGGCTCATGCTCGAAGAGCATCTGCAGGCGAACGGCGTCCAGGTGATCAACGGCGGAACCGCACTCACATCAACGGCCCTCGCCACTCTGGGTTCCGACGGTGCCGCCGAATACACCTTCAAGATCACGTGGGCAATTAATGGGGCATCCCTGCCAGCCCTCGCCGCCGTCAAAGGGTCCACCCACGTCCACACGGGATCAATCGCCACGGTGCTCCCGCCGGGGGAGCAGGCCACCCTTGTCCTGGTACAGGCCGCCCGGGAGCACGCTACGGTCAGTTACGATCCCAACTGCCGGCCTGCAATCAGCCCCGATGCGGCTGCCGCACGCCGGCAGGCGGAAATGTTCGTAGCAGCCAGCGACATTGTCAAAGCGAGCGACGAAGACTTGAGCTGGCTCTACCCGGACCGGACCCCGGAGGAATCCCTGCAGGCCTGGCTGGAACTGGGACCGGCGGTCGTGGCACTGACGCGCGGAGCGGCCGGACCGATCATCCTCTCCGGGAAGGGGCGGGTGGAGATGGCAGCTGAACCCATCCAAGTGGCAGATACCGTGGGGGCCGGCGACTCCTTCATGGCAGGGCTTATTTCCGGACTCGCCCAACTCGAAGCGCTCGGGGCGGAGGGAAGACAAAAACTGCAGACCCTGGCCCTGGATCAGCTGCACGCACTCGCCTCGTACGCCAACCGCGCGGCGGCGATCACGTGCTCCCGGAAGGGCGCAAATCCACCGCGGTCGGCAGAACTCGGGCCGCTGTAGGCAGGCAGGATGGCTGATGGGGGACAGCTACCGAGGCTGAGCGAGCACTAGCCGGCGGCAGGAGCGTTCTGAAGGCCGCCGGTCATGGCCCCTGCGTAACGGCCGGATCCTCCATCGTGACAGTGCCGGCGTCGCCGTCCACGCGGATCCGCTGGCCGCTGGTGAGCCGCTGGGTGGCCACCCCGGTGCCGAGCACGGCCGGGATGCCGTACTCCCGGGCCACGATCGAACTGTGGCTCAATGGTCCGCCGACGTCGGTGACCACGGCGGAGGCCATCGCGAACAGCGAGGTCCATGCGGGGGTGGTGATGCGGGCGACCAGGACGTCTCCGGGCACCATCAGGGAAAAATCCTGGGGCCCCCTCAGGACGCGGGCCGGCGCGGTGACCCGGCCCGCGCTGGCGCCGATGCCTTTGATGATGTCGCCCAGCTGGTCCTGAGAGCCTGCGGGCATCATTTTCCCGAAGGCCCCCTCCATCCACCGGCTTTCCGGGAGCAGTTGCGGGGCGGCGGCCCTGGCTTGGCCTCGCCAGAGCATCTTGCGCTTCTCGACGGCGTCGGCGCGGACGGGCCGATCCGCTCCGGTAATTGCTACTGCCGCTGGTGCGCCCGGCGCGGCGAGGCCGAAATCGACGGCGCTTTGCAGCTCCTGGCGGCGCAGCCAGAACACATCGGCAGGCTCGGCGATGACGGCGGAGTCAACCAGCCGTCGACCCAGTTCGAGCAGCATCCGCCGCAGCAGCGGCCACGCCAGGCCGACGTCGGCCAGGGCGTCCTCGCGGATCGGGGCGGCGTTCTGAGCCCACCGGAGCAACCGGAGGAACGCGGCCTTGCGCTTCGGCCCGAGCCGGGTGACCGCTTGGTTGGTTTGGTCCTCCCGGCGCTCGGCCGACAGCCGTTGTCGCGCGTGTGGGTCATTGCCCTGTCCCCGCAGGTAGAACTTCACCGTCTCCAGCAGGGCTGAGGGATCGTCGGCCGGCACCGGGCTGACGAAGTCCAAGTTGTAGACCGCATGGCCAAACCGGCCGAGGTGGTCCTGGAAGCGGGAATGCCATTGCTGCCAGAGCGCCTGGTCCACACCTGCCGGCGGGATCCCGGTGCGCTGCGACTCCACCAGTGCCGCTGTGGGTTCGTTGAGCAGCGTCGGAGCCAGCTCCGGAACTTCCCGGGCCCAGGCTGCGAGGTCGTACAGCGACTTCTCCGCCCGGATGGGTTCGCTGTCGTAGCCGAGGAGGAACGTCTGGGCGGGGGGATCTCCGTTGCGCCGTACGAACCTGTCGTAGTACGTCCGGAAGGAGATTTCGCTTGTCGCGGCGATGGGAATGATTGACTGCACGGCCGTGTAGTACACGGTGCCTGCGTCCAGCAACGCCTGCACACCCTCGAACAGTTCCCCTCCGGAGAGCTCCTCGACGGGCGTGGCCGACCAGTCCTTGATCACCTGCTCGTAGCGCGGATGCGAAAATTCCCGCCAGCCGGCCACACCCATGTGCGCCTTGCCGCGGACCAGCGCCCGTACGGCGGTCAGCGATTTGCCCATCACCCGCCACATTCCCGAGGTGCGGTAGAAGTAATAGGCATAGCCGTTAATGGTGGGCAGTCCCACGTCGTCGTCGCGGATGACGTTCTTGCCGACGGCCTCGGCCATCAGGGCTCGCAGCGAACGGGCCACCGAGCCGTCAATGAGGTCGGCAAACAGCGGCGAGAGCGGGTCGGGCAACTGTTCCACGATGCTGGCCCGGAAGTACAGCCCCTTCGGGTAGGGCACCGTCCAGACGTCCGGGGTGTCAGCCGCTGGTTCAGGCAACGCCGTGATCGGCCGGGATTGCAGGATGAAGAACTCGCCGCCGGCCCGTGCCCACTCGATGTCCTGCGGCGTCCCGAAATGATCAGTAATCCGTGTCCCATAGCCGGCCAGTACGGCCGCCGCCTGGTTGTCCAGGACGGGCTGACGACGCCGCGCCGCCGGCACCGGCTGCTCCCGCGTGCCGTGGTCCGCATAGACAGTCATGACCTCCTTGTCAGCGGTACGGCGCGACAGCACCCAGCCCGTACCGGCTTCGACGACCACGTCATCCGTGGTCACCGTACCGCTGACCACGGACTCACCCAGACCCCACGCGGCACTGATCACGATCTGGTCGCGGCGCCCGTTCGCCGGATTGGCGGTGAACATGACCCCGGCAGCCTCGGCCTCGACCATCTGCTGGACCACCACCGCGAGGCGCACCGCGTCCGGGCCGATGCCCTCACGGGCCCGGTATGCCATGGCACGCGCCGTCCACAGGGAAGCCCAGCAATCGGTCACGGCCGCGGCCAAAGCCTCCGCTCCGCGGATGTTGAGGTAGGTTTCCTGTTGCCCGGCGAAGCTGGCCGAGGCGAGGTCCTCGGCCGTGGCGGAGGAGCGCACCGCCACAGCGGAATCCCCGTTGCCGAGGCGACTGTAAGCAGCGCTGAGTTCTGTTGCGATCCCTGCGGGCACGGTGCCGCCGGCGAATAGGGCGCGGATCCGCTTCGAGGCGTCCTCGTAGTCCTGTGGCGCAGCCTGCGGCGACAGCGAGGCCAGCTCACGGATGCCCGCCTCGAGGTGGTTGGCGGCCACAAAATCCTCATAGGCTGCGGTGTTCAGCACAAACCCCGGAGGAACCGGCAGCCCGGCCTGCGTGAGGCCGCCCAGTCCGACACCCTTGCCGCCGGCCACAGCGACGTCGCCTTGTCCCACATCGCCGAAGTTGTTGATGTAGGTCATGACCGTGCGTCCCTTCTGCCCGGGCCGGGGTGTCTTGATTGAGCCTGATGCCCAACATACTGGCACTGCCACAGGCAAGAGGCCATAGCTGGATCGGAGGGCCCGGGGGAGAGCCCCGCCAGAGCCGCCCGAAGGCCAGACGAGCCCGGGTCTAGTTCTTGTCGAGTTCGTCGAGGAGGGACTTAGCTGCTTTGGCGATGTCGTTGTGGTCGTTCTGGGCGGCTCGGCTCTCGATGGCAAGAATCGCGCAGCGGTGCAGCCGCCGAAAATCTCCAAAGGGAAAGCTGCAACGTCCCTTGGTGTCGTGTGTTTCTTCCGTGTCTTCGCCCAGATGCCACGAGCCGTACTCTGTGTAGCCGTACTTGTCGATGAACGCGTTTTCCTGGTCGGCGTCGGGGGCATGCTCGCTCCAGTCGTCCCGGGTATCCCGGGCAAGCCTCGCGTCCTTGATCAGCTGCCGGGCATGACGTAGACCCGCGTTGTTGACCTTGATTGTCATCGGGTTGCTTCCGCTCTGTCGTGCGGGTCAGGTCACGTAGTTTCGGGTGCTTCCGGTGACTGGGCTCCACCGCGGGAGACGTGGACTTTCGTGGCGGACGTTTCGGACTGCTCCGGAAGCTGGGCGCGGATTTCGAGGACACCGTCGATGTAGCTTGCCTCAACAGCCTCAGGGTTCGCGCCGCGGGGCAGCGGGACGCTACGCGAAAATTCGCCGTAGCGAACTTCGCTCCGGTAACCCGGTTGATCCTTGTGGGCGGGTTCCGTGCGCCGGGCAGCAATCTGCAAGGTGCCGTCGGTGACGGTGATATCGATGTCCTTGTCGGGGTCGATGCCGGGAATATCGGTTCGGACGACCAAGGTGTTTCCGTCCCGGTACTCCTCGACTCTTAGCCAGGCATCTGTCTCGCCCTGCAGGAAGCGCCGGACTGGTTCGGGCACGTCGATGCCGGTGCGGCGGAACAAGTTTTCCATGTCTATCTCCTTGCTCTGGTTCCCGAGGTGGCTGCGGCGCGGAGCGGCGGGGGTGGCGCCGGCCAGCCGGCGTTGCGGTTCTGTAAGACCCTGTTGCCGGGGTCTTACAGAACCAGCCAGCAGCAGTCTACGGAGCCCAAGAACGCCTTAGCGGGAGGACTTTGCGGCCCGAGCCTGCTATGCCCTGCTTCGGCGGCCGGCAAGGGCCCCATAGACCAGGAGCACAATAACGGCCCCGAGGATGGCGAGGAGCCAGGTCCGCAGGTCAAAGAAGTCAGCGAGGCCTCCGCCGAAGATCAACGAACCTATCCAGCCGCCGAGGATTGCGCCTACGACGCCAACAACGAGTGTGATCACCCAGCCGCCTCCCTGCCGGCCGGGAAGGACCGCCTTGGCGATAGCTCCTGCGATAAGGCCGAGAATGAGGAACGCGAGAATTCCCATTACTGTACTTCCTTTCGGTAGACCGGTCGTGGAATGCGGCCGTAACCGCGATTTAATCAGCATGCGTACTGTCGTGCAATACCCGGTCTCGCTGCCTGCTGCTGCGGCTGTCCCGTCGCCCGTCTTGCCTGCAATCGAAGCGGGCGCTGGCCGTGCGTACCAGGGGCGGCAGGCCGAGCGGGATCCAGCCGCGGGAGGCTAGTTCAATGAAGCTTCGGGGCCAGGCTTGGGCGCCGAGGGGGCGCTGGAGCCTGGAATTCCCGTTCGTGGAGTCTGGAAGAAATCCACAAACCGGGCGAGTTGTTCCGACAGGGTCTCCCACCCGTCGAAGTCCGCAGGCACGGCCGCACGCTCAGCCTCGGAGGCCGCTTGCAGGGCGGCGTTTCCGGCCTCGGAAATCTGGACCTGAAATTGGCGCCGGTCGGCGGGGTTGCGTGTCCTAGTGACCAGCCCTCCCTCCTCCAGGCGCGCAAGAACGCGCCCGAGTGTCTGGCTTTGAACATGAACCTTTGCGGCGAGCTGTTCCTGGTACATGGGCCGGGGTGCCACGGCTTCCAAGGCGATGACAGCGGCACGCGTCAGTCCCAACGGTGCCAGCGCATCGTCGTGGAGGCGTTGGACCAGACGGGCCGCTGCGGTCAGAAGCCGGTAAGCGTCCCGGGCGTGGGGCTCAGGGGCGAGGATCACTAAGAGAGCCTTCCTGATTGGGGTGGCGACGAAATCGCGGTGTCAGGGACGGCGCCAACTAAGCCGGCGTCCACCTCCACAGTAAGCACGCCGTGCATCTATTTGGCAAGTATGCTTACTACTTTCACGCACAAGACCGCACTCTGCGCGCTTTTCGCGATAAGCCCCCGTTTGAAATTCGGCAAGGCCTTGCGATCAGCATAGGAAGTGTGCTTACTATCTAGTTAGTAACCGTGCTTACTAATTTCATCCGGTACCGCTAGACACGATCACGATCCCACGCGGACCCCTCCTGAAAGAGAGCAACGATGACACAGAACCCATGGGCCCAGGCAACACCCCAAGCATCCACGGACCAGTACACCGGCGATGGCGTGGTGCCCCCTCAAGATGGCGTGGCGCCCCCTCAAGTTGGCGTGGTGCCCGCTCACGGTACGGAACGTGCTGTCTCAAAACAGGAGACAGCGAGGGAAGAAGCGGCGGACGTAAAGCGCCACGCAACAGATGCGGCCCAAAACGTCGCCGAGACGGCCAAGACGGAAGCAGTCCACGTCGCCGCCGAGGTCAAGACCAATGCCCGGGACCTGCTGCACCAGGCCAAGTCAGATCTCACTGAGCAGGCCGGAACCCAGCAGCAGAAGGTTGCCGAAGGCCTCAGAGCCGTCGCTGGCGAACTGCATTCCATGGCTGCTGCTTCCGAGCAGCCGGGCGTGGCCACCGACGTCGTCCGCCAAGCCGCCGAGCGGTCCGCCGCTGTTGCGTCATGGCTCGATGACCGGGATCCGGGTTCGCTGCTGACCGAGGTCAAAACCTTTGCACGCCAGCGCCCGGGCACGTTCCTCCTGCTCGCGGCCGGAGCCGGTGTACTGGCCGGGCGTCTCAGCCGCAGCCTGAGCGCCGGAGCCCCCGAAACCACGGGCACCACCGCTACCGGAACGTCCGCCGCCGGCCGGATCCCCGATACCGGCGTAGCGGTTCCGCCGCCGCCGGTGCAGATGCCGGCTCCGCAAACCACGACGGCGGGCTTCGCGGACACCTACCCTCCGAATCCCCTGGACTCCGAGTTGGGCACTGCCGATCCACTCCATGACGCCGGGCCGGGCCGCAGGGCCACAGAGCCCATGGTCGGCGAGCCCCTTCGGTCGGCTGATCCGTTCCGCGATGACCCGTTCGACGGCGGCCGTCGATGAGCAGCGAAATGCCTCCCACCGCCGCCCACGCGAAGGCGGAAACGTCTTCCCTAGGTGACCTGCTGGGTGAAGTCACCCGGGACATGTCCACCCTGATGCGGCAGGAAGTGGAACTAGCCAAGGTCGAACTCAAGCAGTCCGCCACCCGGGCCGGCAAAGGCACCGGCATGCTGGCCGGCGCCGGCGTCGCGGGCCACTTTGTGCTCCTGTTCCTGTCTTTGGCGCTCTGGTGGGCGCTGGGGAACCTGATGGGGCTGGGTTGGTCCGGTGTTGTTGTCGCAGTCATCTGGGCAATTGCCGCCGCCGTCCTGGCAACCATGGGCCGCAAGGAACTTAACGCGATCAAGGGCATGCCGAGGACCGCCGAGACCCTGCAGGAAATCCCGCCGACACTTAAACCCAACTCTTAGATCCAGCGAGGAAACACGATGAGTGAAAATCCGGATGTCATCCGAGCAGATATTGAAGCAACCCGCGCCCGCCTGGGCACAAACGTGGATGCCGTCGCTGACAAGGTCACGCCGTCGCACATCGTCCAGCGGCAAACCGACAGAGTCAAAGATGCCGTCTTCGGAGTGAAGGAGAAAGTCATGGGAGCCGCCGACCACACCGCCGACCACGTCCACTCCGCCACCGGAAGCGCGGGCGCGCACGTGAGTGACGCGGGTTCCGCAGTCGCGGCCGCGCCGACACAGCTGAAGGCCAAGACCCAGGGGAACCCGCTGGCTGCCGGGCTGATCGCCTTTGGCGCCGGACTGCTGGTGTCCTCCCTGATCCCGGCCAGCCAGAAGGAGCGTGAAGCTGCTGATGCCCTCAAGTCCGCCGCCGAGCCACTCACGACGGAACTGACGGACGCCGCCAAGCACGTGGCCGAGGGACTCAAGGAACCCGCCCAGGAAGCCATGGAGAACGTCAAGGCCACTGCCGCGGACGCCACCGATCATCTCAAGGCGGACGGTCAGACGGCTGTGGCGGACGTGAAGGATCGGACCGCAGAAGCCAAGGGCAACGTTCAGCAGGCCTGAGGCCACATCTGAATTCGGCCGGCTGCCCTCGCTGATGCGCTGGGCGGCCGGCCACTTCGCTTAACCCCAAGAAGGATTTTCCATGGCCAAGAACCCTGCCAAGGCAGAAAATGACTCCATGACCGACGCCGAAACGGACGAGAGCAGCACTGCCAAGGCCCGTACTGCGCCCGCTCCGGACGACTCCCGCAAACCGGACAGCCCCGCCGACGTCACCAAGCCTTCCTGGAAGTACATCGCCAAGAAGACCCTGCGTGAATTCACGAAGGACCAGTGCCCGGATCTCGCCGCAGCCCTGACCTACTACTCGGTGCTCTCCATTTTCCCGGCGCTGTTGGCCCTGGTGTCTTTGCTGGGCATTTTCGGGCAGGCCGAGAAGACCACATCCGCCCTTCTGGAGATCGTCCAGGGATTCGCGCCCGGTGACACGGTGGACGCGATCCGCCAGCCGGTCGAGCAACTCAGCAGCTCCTCCGCTGCCGGACTCACCCTGGTTATCGGCATCCTCACCGCCCTCTGGTCCGCGTCCGGCTACGTCGGTGCGTTTGGCCGGGCAATGAACAGGATCTACGAAATCGACGAGGGCCGGCCCTTTATTAAACTTCGGGGCACGATGCTGGGCGTCACGATTGCCACCGTTCTGATCGTCCTCGTGCTCTCAGCAATGCTCGTGCTGAGCGGGCCGGTGGCCGAGGCCGTCGGCAACGCGATCGGCCTCGGCGGGGCCGTCCTGACGGCGTGGAATATTCTCAAGTGGCCCGTGATCTTCTTGCTCGTGATCCTCGCGATCGCCATCCTCTACTACGCCACCCCGAACGTAAAGCAGCCCAAGTTCCGCTGGATGAGCCTGGGATCCGCAATCGCCTTGGTGATTTTCCTGCTTGCGTCCCTGGCCTTCGCCTTCTACGTGGCCAACTTCAACAGCTACGAGAAGACCTATGGTGCGATCGGCGGCGTCATCATCTCGCTGCTGTGGCTCTGGATCCTGAACATGTCTCTGCTGTTCGGTGCCGAGTTCGACGCCGAGATGGAGCGTGGACGGCAGCTCCAGGCCGGCATCGAGGCCGAAGAGACCATTCAGCTGCCACCACGGGACACGAAACAGAGCGACAAGCTCCAGGCCCGCGAGGAAGAAGACATCCGCCGCGGGCGGGAGCTGCGGGAACAGCACGGGAACGGCCATGAACAGCCGGAAGGCAGAAACCATCCCGGAGAGAACGATGGAGTGGACCGCACCTAGCTCACGAAAGTGTCAGGCTTCGCTTATGACGGCGAGTTTGACGTTGTCCTTTTGTCCTTCCCAGCTGCCGGTCAGCGTGAGCCGGCCGGCGGGTTGCCCGTTAAGGTCCAGCCGCCGGATAACGAGCAAGTGGAGGCCGGCAGACTCGACTACCGTGCCGGCGTCGGTGTCGCACGGTGTGGCCGAAGAGACCTCAGGAACTGCATCGAGTTTCGGTCCGGTGGTTTGCACGAAGACCGATTGGGCCAGGCGTTCTTGTTTCCCCCCTTTTTGGAGGTATTGCTCAGCTTGCGGCCGGCCCAGCATGATGCTCGCCGCCAATGCCGCCACGTAGATGGGATCGGCGCAGGCATCGTAAACCCACCTCGTTCCGAGAACCGAATGCTGCATCGTTCCGACCAGCCATGGTTCCGCGCCGGCCAGGGGCTGGGCCCTGTACGTGAGAGGAACTTGAACGGTGGAGCTGCCCACAGACACGATGATCGTTTCTATGCCGACCTCGCCGGCGGGGTCGTCGAACCGATAGGAACCCACTTTGCGCAACCCTGCCGTGCCGGGCTCCTTGAACCACGGCTGGCTGGGCAGCCACTTTTCGAGAAGTTCAAGTTTCGTCGGCTGCAATTCTGCCTGGTGGATGATCGCCATGTCTGCAAGCCTAACCGCAGCCCCGGGAGTTCCGGCAGAATGAGCCCATACTCGATCTTCATCCGGTCGTCTTGGTGGCTGTGCCAGGTCGTCGCCTTCAAATTGTTGGCGACTGACTGGTGCTGATTCGTGAGGTAACTGCATGAACTATCCTCGGAGCCCGCGTCCTGCAGTCTTGAGCACGGCAGGAGTGCGGATACCAGACCCGTGCCTAGCCCTCCCGGTCGATCTGAAGGTAGCTGAGTCCACTGACATCGAGCCAGAATTTGGTCGGAGTCTCTACGAGACGCAGCAGGACGCCCCCGCAGGAACTGCAGCGCACAACTATTCCCGGGGCGTCGGCGTAGACCGCTGCTTCCCCGAAGACCCTGACCGCGCCACAGTTCTTGCACCGACCGATCGCTGCAATGATGTCAATGCGGAACAATTCCCATAACGGTCCTGCTGCCGCGTTCCCGTCAAGGTGTGGTACTGGATTGCCCGCGGTTCCGGCGATGTCCGGGTCCTCGAAGCGCGGGTCCTCAGCACCCGGGGAAGCGGAGCCGTTGTTGCCAGTCACCGTATTCCTCCCGTTCCGCCGAAGCGTTCGGTTTTGATCGAGCCGGTCGGATAGCCCGCCTGCACCATCCACTCTGTGGCCGTTTCGACAAACATCGTCTGACCACAGATGAAAATGTCGGGGGCAGCGTCCGCGGGCAGGATGTTTGCCAGCAGTGTTTCAGCGGTGAGTCGCTTCGGTGCGCTTGGCCAGCCCGCCGGAACTTTGCGTGTATAGAAATGGTCGACGGTCAGCTTGGGGGATTCCTGGCCCAAGGTGAGCAGCTCCTCCCGATAGAACCCTGTTTCGGGCGATTTGAGCGAGTACAGCAACCGGAACTGTGAAGGATTCTCGGATGCCTCGTGCGCGCGGATCATGGACATGAGCGGCACGATACCGGATCCGCCGGCGATCAGCTGAACCGGGTTCGGGTCGGTCGGACGCCAGACGAACCAGCCGCCGACGGGGCCCCGGATCTCCAACTGGTCTCCAACCATCAGGTCTCTGACCAGATAAGGGGAGACCTCCCCATTGGCCAATTCGTCGACCGTGATCTCCAGGATCTCGTCCATGCCGGCGGTGGCCACGGAGTAGGACCGCACCGCCGTGTAACCGTCGTCCGCCGTGAGCCGGATATCGATGTGCTGGCCGGCAAGGTTGCCGTTCAGACCGTCCACGCGCAGCCCGATGGTTCTGGACGATTCCGTTTCGGGAACGCCGCTGACAACCTCGGCGACGCGCCACAAGGTGCTCATGCGTCCTGCCTCATGAGTAGCGCTCCTCGCGCCACGGGTCGCCGTTGATGTGGTACCCGTTAGATTCCCAGAAGCCGGCAACATCGTGCGGCATCAGCTCGATGCCATTGATCCATTTCGCGCTCTTCCAAAAGTACAAGTGGGGCACCAGCAGGCGGGCAGGGCCGCCGTGGGCCCGTTCCAATGGCTCACCGCCGAATTCCCAGGCCACCCATGCCTGGCCGTCCAGCAGGTCCTGCAACGGGACATTGGTGGTATAGCCGCCATAGGAGTGAGCTGTAGTGAACTCGGATGTTGTTTCCACGTCCTCGAACAAGGTGTCCAGGGACACCCCGCGCCACGAGGTACCCAGCTTGGACCAGCTGGTCACACAATGAATATCGGTCTGGATATCAACCTGGGGCAGCGCCAAGAACTCCTCCCAGGACCAAGCACGGCGCTGCCCCGTCTCCGTTCTAATGAAGAACTCCCAGTCAGCGTTGGCGATATAGGGTGCAGGGCCTGCCGTCAGCACGGGAAAGCTTGCTGTCTCGTATTGGCCGGGTGGTAACGCTGGATTGCCGGTGCGCCGTTTTCCATGAAAACCAGACGAGATGATTCCCATCTTGTACCTCCGATGCGGAGTTCCGCCGGTCGACTCTTATCGGTGCCCCAACGATATGGCAATGGCGGGACCGAGACCAGACCTTGCCCCTTAGGCCTCCTTGCTTGCGGGGGATCCGGGGGCGAGGAGTCCAGCGGTGGTCGCGGTGACCCACTCCTTCAGCGGAATGCTCTGGTGGTGGTCCCAGCGGGAGTAGGTGATCCACGCCTTGCCCTTGCGGTCAAAGTCAGTGTTCACCAGGTTGTCCAAAGCGGTCCGGGGCCAGCGGGCGATGGCGTGGTTGCCGCTGAATTCGACAAGGCGCTGGGGGGAGGTCATCCAGGCCGGCTCCTTGCCCGGTTTGCGGGCCGGCAGCGAGATCACACGTCCCGACGCCGGGACCAGGCCTTTGGGGTTGACCAGCCTTTTCGTGTCGCTGCCGCCTTCGAACGTGCTCAGAACGGTGTCGACGCTTAGGAATTCGTCCCCGCCGAAGGTCGTGGACTGGCGGTAAAAGCAGATGCGGCCGTCGACAGTCAGGAAGGCAGCGCCGTCGTCCTCGTTTTCCAGGGGCCAGCCAAGGGACTGGGCCACGAAATGCCATGTGCTCCAATCGGTGCCTGTGGTGACGGCGGCAAGACTGGTCGGCACGGATCGCTTGAGCAGCCGCGTGCTGGCATGTCCCAGGATGCGTTCCATCCGGTCCGCGGCGGCGCGGCGGGCCGACTCATAGATGCCCGGGACGGACTCTTTGGCGGCTCTGCCGGCGACATCCGCTCGGGCCACCTCCGCTTGCGTCCTATTCATCCCATCCTCAAACGACATCGCAGCTCTCCATCGTTGATGCTTCGCGTGGCCACGCGAGCCTGGGCGCATTCTGCTGTGGTTTCGTCCCTTGGGGTTACCAGGGTTGGCCGGTTCGATCGTTGAGGCGGAGACTCCCGCCCCCCATTTTAGGTCCCCGGCGACAGCCGGAAGCTGAAGGACATCCAATGTTCATCGAACGATCACCAGCTCGGGGCGCGGGCCGGGTACCGACCCAACAGCCGCCGTCGTCTGGTACTGCCTTGCGTGAGTGTGTCCCGGCTTGGGTCCGGCAACCGCGGGTGTTAACTGGGAGAGTGAGTTCCCTACCGTCGACGCGTACGCAGAGGCTCGTGCTGTGGATCGCGATTCTCGCGTCCTTCGTGTCGTTCCTCGACAGCAGCGTCATCAACGTAGCGCTGCCCGCCATTTCCCGTGAACTGGGCGGCGGACTAACAACGCAGCAATGGGTAGTCGATGCCTACCTGATCACCCTGGGTTCACTCATCCTGGTCGCCGGCTCGCTCTCTGATTTGCTCGGACGCGTCGTGGTTCTCCGGGCAGGCCTCATCGGGTTCGGCACCACGTCAGTGATGTGTGCACTGGCACCCACAGCGGACGTGCTGGTCTTGGCCAGGGCGCTCCAAGGCGTCGCGGGCGCCTTGCTGGTGCCCAGTTCCCTGGCCCTGATCACGTCCAACTTCGACGAGGCCCCCCGGGCGAAGGCGATCGGCCAGTGGACGGCTGGTACAACCGTGGCTTTCATCGCGGGCCCCCTGCTCGGCGGGGTGCTCGTCGATTCGGTGGGCTGGCGTTGGGTCTTCGGAATCAACGTCCTGCCCATTGCTGTGACCCTGCATCTGTTGGGCGAGCTGCGGGCCAGGGATGTTCGCAAGGAGGGGGTGCGCATCGACTACCCGGGCGCCGTACTCTGCGTGCTCGGGCTGGCGGGGCCGGTCTACGCGCTGATCGAACAAGGCAACTATGGATGGGGGAGCCCGCTCATTCTGATGCCCTTCGTCCTCGGCATCCTGTGCCTCGCCGGGTTCATTTGGCGGGAACAGACCGCACAGCGGCCGCTCCTGCCGCTCAGCCTCTTCTCCGTCCGAAACTTTGCCGTCGGCAATGTGGCGACGGCCTTCGTCTACGCTGCGCTGTCGATCGGGGGATTCATCATCGTGCTTTTCCTGCAGCAGGTTGCCGGGTTTCCGGCGACGGTGGCTGCTCTGGCTTTGCTTCCCGTCAGCATCGTCAACATCCTCCTGGCGTCATGGTTTGGCTCACTGGCCGGGCGGTTCGGCCCGCGGTGGTTCATGGCATTCGGACCGGCTCTCGCCGGAGCTGGCTACCTCTTGATGCTCGCGTCTGAAATCCCGGTGAACTATTGGACCCAGCTGATGCCTGGGATCCTCCTGTTCGCAGTCGGGCTCTCGGCGACCGTCGCACCGCTCACTGCCGCCATTCTCGGTTCGGTTTCGGAACAGCAGGCCGGCATCGGCTCGGCAGTGAATAACTCTGTCAGCAGAGTTGCCGGTCTGATCGGCATCGCGCTGGTAGGCCTCGTCGTGGGCGGCAAACTTGATCTCGACGGATTTCACCGGATAGTGACCGTGACGGCCGTGCTGCTCATCCTCGGGGGCATTGTTTCCGCCGTCGGTATCCAAAACCCGCGCAAGGGGCCGGCAGGCCGGACAGGGCAGGGAGCCCCAACGCACAGCACGCGGAGCCAACGGATTTTCAGACCTGGCCCATAGGGGGAACTTCAACCACGAGGCGACCCTAGCGGGGATGAAGCCCTGAAATCCGGAGTCGGGCTCCGCCCGCGACCTTGCCCGGGCATGAGGCTCCTGCGACGATGGCAAGGTGAACATGCCCATTGGCTACTGGGTCCGGCGCCTGGATGCGTCGCTGCAGGCACAGCTCGATTCCACGCTGGCCGGTGTCCATCTGTCCAGAACGCAGTGGCAGGTCCTCAACACGTTGGGCTCCGCCCCCGTCACGCCGGCGGAAATGCGGGATATCCTGCGGCCTTTCAACGCAGCGGACGGCGGCGGAGGGCAGGAGCGGGACCTGGCCGCGTTGGTTCGGCGGGGGCTGGTGCTCCTGCTGGATGGTCGCCTCGCCCTGACCGAGGCCGGCTCCGCTCTGCATTCGGAGGCAACCGGGCTGGTGGAAGCTGCCCGCCGTGAGCTCACGGCAGGCATCGGAGCGGATGAGTATGCCATGGCTGTCAGCGTCCTCGAACGCATGAGCAACAACGCGGACCGGCTCGCCTCGCGATAGGAGCGGTTGGGTGTGCCTCCGCGCACGCTCATTCACGCCCGGCGCCGCAGCCGTCGGGGAGGTCAGTAACCATGTGGGCGTCGAGGTCTCCGCCTTGACGCACTAGGCTTCAGCTTGTGATCTCGAGTTCTGTCCAGGGCCACGCAGCGGTCCGACGCCGGCGCGTCGGACTGGCCGCTGTGGCGGGGATGGTGGGGGCAGTCCTTTTTGTCTCCGTTTTCACCGTCTACGGGTGGCTGTGCCCGGGCTACACGCCGAACTCCATGTTCGTCAGCGAACTGTCGCTTGGGCCCTACGGCTGGGTCCAGATGCTCAACTTCGTGCTGACCGGTGCCTTGGTGGTGGTGTTCGGTCGCGGCCTCGCCGCCCACTTCAGCACCGGGGCTGCTTCCCGGGCCGGGCCGGTGCTGGTGGAGTGCATGGGAGTCAGCCTGATGGTGTCAGGACTGTTCACCACCGATCCGTCGGCGATGTTCAGCCAGGCCACCGCGCAGGGTGTCGTGCATAGAATCTTCGGGGCGCTCTTCTTCACGCTAGCGCCGGTTAGTTGTTTCGTTTTCTACCGGCGCTTCCGTGGCGACCGGTCCTGGCGCCCCATGGCGGGGTGGACACTGGCCGCCGGCGTTGTCCTGACTCTCGGGATTGGCCTGCTCAAGTTAAGCCAGCAGCCCGACAGCGGTTTGTTCGAGTGGAAGGGCCTGGTGCAGCGCGTCATTCTGGTGACGGTGATGGCCTGGATTTTCGCTGTCGCGTCCCGGTTGCGCCACATCTATCGGGACGGGGCACCCAGCCAACAAGCGCCGCTGTAGTACCGGGCCTCGGCCTGACTGGTGCGGTCAGGGGTCTCTCGGACTGCATGATGCGCTGGGTTCGACAGGCCGTCCACTTCAGACTGACGGCAGCCCGGCCCCGGCTGTGGGATATGGCTTCAGTCATCGTTGCCTGAGCGCTTGTCGTCGCCAGGCTCGGGCCCCGATCATCGTTGTCAGTGCACGGGATGAAGAGATCGACCGGGTGCTGGCGTTGGAACTGGGCGCCGACGACTATCTGGTCAAGCCTTTCGGCATGCGGGAACTCATCGCCAGGATCCGGGCAGTGGCCCGCCGCTCCGAAGAGCGGCTCCCGGACGGCCGTCCCGAGACGGACATCAGCAGGACAATCGGCGGCCTGAGCATTGACCAGCGGTCCCGTCGCGTGGTCCTCGACGGAGTGGAGGTCTCTCTGACGGCAAAAGAGTTCGAACTCCTGTACTTCCTTGCAGCCGAGCCTGGTGCGGTGTTCTAGCGTCGCGAAATCCTTCGCGCTGTGTGGGACGGCGACTGGTACGGCACCACGAAAACCGTGGATGCCCACATAGCCGGGATCCGCAAGAAGCTCGGTGATCCACGCTGGATCGAGGCCGTCCGGGGCGTCGGGTTCAGGCTGGGAGTGCCTGGATGAGATGGAGGCTGATCGGCGCGTTCATGTTCATCACGTTGCTCGTGGTCCTGGTGCAGGACATTCCGCTGGGGAACTATCTGGTCCGCGGTGAACGTGAGCGCCTCACCACCTCCCTTGAACGCGACGCATTTCTGCTTGCCGGCCGGGCCGGCGACGCGTTAAGAGCTGGTGGCCCCCTACCCGCGGAAGTAGCCGCTGACGTGCGGCGATACGGGGAGGCGGGCGGCGCCCGTGTGGTGATTATCGACGCCGGGCGGGACGGCCTTGGCGACCTCCGATGACGATCAGGCGGCCACCGGATCAACCTACAGCTCACACCCGGAAATAGCCGCGGCGCTGACCGGACAGATCAACGCCGGCCAGCGGTATTCCCAGACATTGGGCCTCGATCTGCTCTACGTCGCCGTCCCTGTCCTCAGCGGTGAGACGATCTCCGGCGTCGTGCGGCCGACGTTCCCTGCGTCGGTGGTGACCGAGAAGGTAAACGGCCAGCTGCCTACCATCTGGACCGTCGCCGGCACCACGGTATTGCTCGCCGGCATCCTGGCATACTTCTTGGCGGGCGCCGTAACCAGAAGACTCCAGAGGCTTCGGACCGCCACAGAGCTACTCGCCGATGGCAATCTGGACACCCGTACCGACGAAGGAGGTGCGCCCGAGCTCAAAGCCCTCGCCGGTTCCTTCAACCGGATGGCGGACCGGCTGAAAGACCTGCTCGAGCAACAACGGGGATTTGCCTCCGATGCCTCCCATCAACTCCGTACCCCCCTGACGGGGCTGCGGCTGAGGCTCGAGAATGCTGTCGACACGATCCCCATCGACCCGGAAGCGGGCCGACGCATGGTGGCTGCCTCCCTTGACGAGACGGACCGTTTGCAGCGGGCCTTTAGCCGCTTCTGGCGCGGCACGCAGAGCGGCGAGGGCAGCGGCCTCGGCCTGTCCATCGTGCACCAACTGGCCCGGGCCAGCGGCGCCGAGGCCTCGCTGACGCCCAGAACTTCCGAGACGGCAATGGGAGCCACCGGTCTGGATGCCTGCGTGAAATTCAGATCAGCCTAGATCACCGGCGCATCCCAGACACAAAGGGGCACCTTCGGCGGAGGACGTCGCTCTCGGTGTGTCGGCAAGGCTGACCGAGCGGACAGCCCAAATCCCGGTTGGACGAGGCCAATAGTTAGGACAGAGAGATGCCGCTTATGGGTGTGCCTGGCGGGAGCATCAGAACTTGTTTGTGGATTTGTCCGGCGATGTCCAAAGCCACGACGAAGTCACTGACTTCGATATTACTGACGTCGGTCGAACCTCCCAGCACGGGCGGGACGCGGAAGCTGTAAACCTCACACTCGCCCGGTTGCAGACCGGAGCTCTCAGCTTGGCCGGCCAAAGTGATCATCAAGTACTCATCCTGCCCTGAACGAGATTTCAGTTCGGCGTTCAGCTCATCCTGGTTCGACCATTGATGACGCAGTTCACCCGCAAGCACATCAAGGAACCAGAAGCCGTTGTCTGCCTGGAAAAAGACGTCGCCAAAGGGTGATGCGAAGAGCGGACTTTTGCCAGCGAGGTCGAGAAACGACCACGGCTCGAGGGCAGCCGAGTAAAGGGCAGATGAGAATCGACGGATGGGCTCCATGTGGCGACTCTAGCGGAGGTGCTGCGAGCTGCGACGGAACCCGCTCACAAAAAGCCGCGCCGCCAGGGTGATCGGAGCCCTGGGACAGGCAGCACTACACCCAACAGTTGGCCGCTCCATCGGTGTGCTAGGAGGAACTGTTTGAATCCCTGCGGCGGGACTGGCACCACAGAGAGCATTAGTCGCAAGCCCCTGGACCTTCATGGAATGCTGGGGTCATGACCTCCCGTTCCTCCGCTGTCCCCGCTTTAATGACTGCCGGCGTCGGCTCTGAAACCTTCAGCCTCCGGCACGCGACCAAAGCTGACCTGCCACAAATTCTGCAGCTACTCGCCGATGATCAGCTGGGATCAACCCGAGAAAGGGCCGACGATCCGGACCCGTATTGCCCGTCGGGGACGATTTAGCGACCTCTACCGTTGGTAGTAGTAAGCGGAGGCTGCGGCGCACCCAGGAGCCCGCTAAGTCCCGGGCCTTGGACTTTTCACACGACCGTCCGCCTTTACCCTCGACGCCGCCCTGTCATCGGGAAAGGCACCGGGTGGCTCACCCGGGCACGAACACCGCCACCACCAGAAGGAGCCGGATTGCTGATTGTCTTGACGGGAATTGACGGATCGGGGAAAACCACCGCCGCACAGGCAACGGTTGCCGCCGAACGGCGGGCGGGCAAGAAGGCGCTGCTGCTTAGAAACTACGCAGGCCGGCGCAGGATGTCACTGCTGAGCGCACAGTTCGGCATACAACTTCACCCGCGGCTGGCCGATGCCGTAGAGACAGCGATCCGCACGGCGAATGTGGTGGTTTCCCACGCCAGGGCGCACAGGCATCCGGGCCTGGTCATCATGGACCGCCACTTGCACTGCCAGCTTGCGCTACGCCAGGCGCGGGGCCTTCCCCGTGGCCGGCTGCTTCCCTTCCTTCTGACGAAGTTTCCAAAGCCTGACGTGGTGGTCCACCTCGTGATCGACCCTGAACAGGCGCATCAAAGAGTGTTGGCGCGCGGCACGGACATGGAAACGCTCGGTGAGCTCCACTCGTTGAGGGCCGCCTACCGATCGATGCCCGAATACGCGCACTTCACCGAACTGGCTGCGTCCGGTACACCGGAGGAAGTGTTCTCCGAACTGGCCATCGCCATCGCCGACGCCGGCAAGAGCCAAGGCGAGCGGCTGGCCCAGGCCCCCTAGACCGTAGTCATCCCATCCATGACGGCGCCCGCATCGAATAACCGGCATGAGCAAGTCGGAGAAGAAGAACCTGCGCTACTGCGATTACTACTGCTTCATGTCACTGAAGGACTTCGCGGCCTGGGTGGAAGCAGACGACGACCGGGAACCCGTCATGTCGTACGCCCCGCCTGCTACCAGGTGAGTTCCTGGGCCTTGATTTCGTAGTGACCGTCACGCTGGGTGAACGTGGCCCGATACCCCCGTTTGACCCCGTTGACCACCATCTGGCAGTCCGTATGCGTGTTCACCTTGATGTTCGGGAAGTTCTTGCACTCCACATCAGAGATCGTGATGCCGGGCTCCTTGGGTTTGGCGCGGGCCTTGATCCGCTCGGCCAGAACCTTGCCGCTGGTCTGCGGATCGAAGACCACCACCGATGGCGGGGGAGTCGCCGTCACTGTGGTCGTCGGTCCCGGCGTGGCGACAGGTGCAGCGCATCCTGTCATGAGGAGTGCCCCGCCCAAGGAAGCTGCGCATGCAGTTCTGAATAAGTTCATGGCCGATCATGTCCATCCGAGGCCCGTCCACAGAGCTGCCCGAGACCCAGGCTGCCCAAACCAAACGATGCACTGCCCGGCTTGGGGAATCCTTGGCCTTTAGGCCACGGTGCTACCGGCGGGAGCGGACGGCGCGAAGAATGCCGCGGATCGAAATGCCGACGGCGCACACCAACGGGGCCAGCGCCGCAAGCACCACCACGGTGTTGGGCCGGAAAGTCATCTGGCCGGCCGGGCTCTTGGCATAGACACCCAGGGGTAAGACGAAGCCGCCGCCCCCGCCGCCACTTCCCCCGCCGGTCTGGGCGTCTTCGGTGCTGCTGCCTCCGCCGAAGCCGAAAGTAACCACCGCGACGGGGATGACCTCTTCCCCTGCGATGTTCATGGCGGGGCCGTACGCCCGGGAAACACCCACATTCTTGAACGTGTCCACGAGGGACGAGAAAGACTCAGACATAGGACCCACCATAGGCAACCGCATCCCCAAGCGCCAGAGCCGGCAGGGCCGCCCCGCCACGATGGGAAAAGCGCGGTGGGCAAGGAATGGGGACCTAAGCTCTGGTTGAGGGCCATGTTCCGCCCTTATGTTTGGAACTGCCGGGCGCAGCCCACGGCATTGGAGACGAGTCACGAGAATCGAGGCACTGGACATGGGGACATCCACGAATGCGGCTTCACGGCTGGCCGACGCACTGGCGATCATCCTTGGCACCGACGGGATTCCCCTGAGGCTGAGGGCGTGGGACGGCTCGGAAGCGGGCCCGGAAAATGCTCCCCTTGTCGTATTCCGATCCCGGAGGGCACTTCGCCGGATGCTGTGGTCCCCCGGGCAGCTCGGACTGAGCCGTGCCTATGTGGCCGGTGAAATCGACGCACCCGGCGACATCTTCGCCGCCTTCGCCGCCCTCAGCTCGGCCGGAAAATTCGCCGAGCCCGGACCGTTCCGGCCGCCGTCTCCCCGCGAAGGGTTCGCGCTGCTCAAGGCTGCCGTCCGTCTCGGCGCGCTCGGGCCCAACCCGGCACCACCGCCGGAGGAAGCCCGCGTGGGCCGGTACGGCAGGCGTCACTCCAAGGGGCGCGACGCCGCGGCCATCTCACACCACTACGACGTCGGGAACGACTTCTACGCGCTCGTCCTGGGCCTGTCCATGGTTTACTCCTGCGCCGTCTGGGAATCGGACGAAGCCGGGCTTGAAGCCGCCCAGGCCGCCAAGCTCGACCTGGTCTGCCGCAAGCTGGGCCTCAAGCCGGGTATGCGCGTGCTGGATGTGGGGTGCGGCTGGGGCAGCTTCGCGCTGCACGCCGCCCAACACTTCGGGGCCGACGTCGTCGGCGTCACGCTCTCAGTCGAGCAGGCGGCACTGGCCCGCAAAAGGGCCGCGGACGCCGGGCTGACGGAGCGGGTGGACATCCGGGTGCAGGACTACCGCGATGTGGACGACGGGCCGTTCGACGCGATCAGCTCCATCGGCATGTCAGAGCACGTAGGGCGCGAACAGATCGAGCACTATTCGTCCCGGCTGCACCGGCTGCTCCGCCCGGGCGGCCGGCTGCTCAACCACGCGATCTCCTGGAACGCCGGACCTACATCACCGGACCCGGACTCGTTCATTCCCCGCTATGTCTTCCCCGACGGCGAGATGCTCAGCCTTTCGGACATGGTCGAGGCGCTCGAATCAGCAAGCCTGGAAGTCCTGGACGTTGAGGCGTTGCGGCGCCACTATGCCCTGACGCTCCGGGCCTGGGTGCGGAACCTGGAGGAGCACTGGGACGAGGCCGTCCGCTCCGCGGGCGCGGGACGGGCCCGGATCTGGCGGCTCTACATGGCCGCGAGCGCCCTTGGCTTCGAGGCCGGCCTCACCGGCGTGAACCAGATCCTGGTCCAGCGCCCGGGCGGTGATGAACCCCCGTTGCGCCGCTCCGCGTGGATCTGAAGCCGAGCGGCCAGGCGCCGGGCATGTCATGGCGGCTGACCTGCGGACCGTGCGAAGCTAGGCTGTCATCATGAGCAATACCGAAGTTGCGCCGCAGGAAATCCTCTGTGAAACAGACATGACATGCGTCGGCGTCGAGATACTGGTTCCGCGGCAGGTCCCGTTGGGCGGCCCACGCGCGATGGACGTGCGGCGCACCCTGCCGCAGCGCCAGCGCAGTCTGATCGGCGCCTGGTGCTTCCTGGACCACTATGGCCCGGACCCGGTCAGCGATTCCGGCGGCATGCAGGTCCCGCGCCACCCGCACACCGGGCTGCAGACCGTCAGCTGGCTGTTCACGGGGGAGATTGAACACCGGGACTCGGCAGGCTTCCACGCAACGGTGCGCCCGGGCGAAGTGAACCTCATGACCGCTGGCCGTGGCATCAGCCACTCGGAATTTTCCACCCCCGACACAGCGGTCCTGCACGGCGCGCAGCTGTGGGTGGCGCTCCCGGACGCCGCACGCCACATGGCACCCACGTTCGAGCACTATCGCCCCGAACCGGTCACCGGAATCGGCTGGACCATGCGCGTCTTCCTGGGCACGCTCGCCGGGTCCGCCTCGCCAGTCGCAACCCACACGCCCCTGCTGGGCGCGGAGATCCTGCTCGAGGCAGGGGCGGAACTGACCCTCGAATCCGACGTGTCCTTTGAACATGGCCTCCTGGTGGACTCGGGCAACCTTGTCCTGGACGGACACGCCGTCGCCAAGGACCACCTGGCGTACCTTCCGGCCGGTCATGCGTCCCTGACCCTGGCCGCGGGCAGTGACGGTGCCCGTGTCCTCCTGATCGGCGGCGAGCCGCTGGGCGAAAAGATCGTGATGTGGTGGAACTTCGTCGGACGCAGCCACGACGAGATCGTCGCGTTCCGGGACCAATGGCAGGCGGAAATCGGTGCCCCGGACGGTTCTGGCCCGGCCTCGGCCGCGGGGGCAGGCACGGACCTGCGGTTCGGCCCGTTTCCGCCCGGGCAGGCTGCGGCCCTCCCGGCTCCGGCCCTGCCGAATGCCCGCATCCGGCCACGCGGCTGAACTGTCCACACCGGCAGGTCCTGCATCCACAAGCCCGCCTGCCGGGCCAATCCGCCCCGCTCAAGGAGACCATATTGACCACGATCACGATCCGACACAACTCGGAACGCAGCCGCTTCGAAGTGTTCGACGCCGACGCACTGATCGGACAGGCCGCTTACGTGGATGACATCGCGGCAGACCAGCGGATCTTCTACCACACGGAGATCAACGAGGAATATGGCGGCCGCGGGCTGGCCGGGATGCTGGCCGCACAGGCACTCGATGAAACTGTCGCCGCGGGCCTCACAATCGTTCCTGTGTGTCCCTACATCAAGAAGTACCTTGGCAAGCACTCCGGCTACGCGGCGAACGTGGTACGGCCCACCCCGGCGCATCTGCGGTTCCTGAGCGCCTCGCTGGCCCAACGCGTCCGGCAGTAGCCGCCTCGAGACTCACGTGCGCCTTGAGACTCACGTGTGCGCGACAAACCGCTCCACACGCCGGTCAGGGATCAGCCAGATCGCGGCGACCACCGTGTAAGCGGCGATCCCCAGGAGCGGATTCACAAAGGTCAGCCCCATCCCCACGATGTACAAGAGAGGCGATCCCTTGCCTTTCCAGTCCTGTCCCATGGCCTGATCCAGGGCACCACCGCGTCCCTGCTGGCTGATCAGCGCCGTTTTTAGGATGTAGTAGGCAATGGCCGCGAACAGCAGATTCAGTCCGTAGACCAGGACGGGGACCTGTGCCAGGCCGGCGTCGTTCATCCATCGGGTGGTAAACGGGATGAGGGAGAGCCAGAACAGCAGGTGCAGATTTGCCCAGAGAACTCCACCGTTGATCCGCCCGGCCAAATGCAGCATGTGGTGGTGGTTGTTCCAGTAGATCCCCACATACACAAAGCTCAGCAGATAACTCAGCACCGTTGGAAGCTCGTGGAGCAACGCCGACCATGTGGGTTCCGCCGGGACATGAAGCTCCAGCACCATGATGGTAATGATGATGGCCAGCACGCCGTCGCTGAAGGCCTCCAGACGGTTCTTATTCACAGTGGCACCCCTGGATCCGGGCATCGTGACCGATGCGTCGCAGGGACCAGCGACGCCGGCGAGCGCGCAGTGCGGGGGCCGGCACGCCAGTCCGCTTATTTGCGAGGAGTCTACGCCGGGAGGCAGCCAGAGTCAGACATTACGGCGGCTATCACCACCTGGCGGGTCAGTCCTTGGGCTGGGCGTCGGCCTCGGCTGCCTCTAGCTCGGCTTCGAGCTCAGCCTCGGCTACTGCTATCGCGAAGCCGAGCGCAGCGGCGATGTTGCCGGCCGCCGCCACAACACGGGGGGTGCCGACAATGGGCGCAACGGCGATGAGGATTCCTTGGACATCCTCCGCCGTGATGCCGACGTCCACCGCCGTGCCGGCGTTGAGGAGGTATGAGGCGGCAGGGGCTTCGACGGCGACGAGTACCGCGATCCGGGCCAGCATCAACTCGCGAGGCTCGAGCGTGGAGCGTTCGAGCGAGACGGCAGTGATGTCGGCGAGGGCGTCGAGGACGGGGGTATCTTGTTCGGCCATGATCATTTCTCCAACTGTTAGCGGGGGTGTGCGCCGACTGACGCGACGTGAGCGGATCGGCCCGACTCGTCATGAACGTAACCCGCCACGACCCGGGGTGGCATCACCCGAACAGCATGAATCGATGGTAAGCCGCCTGGCACAAGAACAGATCGTGTTTTTGTGCCTGCGCTGCAGGCTCGTTCGGCGGTGCGTTGACGATGGGCCGGTTCGGGGCCAGAATCGCAGTAGCTTGAGCCGAGGCGCATTGGCGCGCTCGGCGGGGACTGACCCAGGCAAGCAGTGCCGGTGGCGGTTCCGGACCTAATAGGGAGGTCGCCGATCATGGCCGAGACCAAAAAAGTCAAGCATCCGAGCGTCGAGGAACGTGCTGCGAAGGGCAAGGGCCGCCGGGAAAAGACGCCCGTCTCCAGCCACACCGGGTGGAAGCCTGCTTCCGACCGGCCCGATCCGGTCGCGCTGCTCGAGGAACAGAACCTCACCCGGGAACAGGACCTCGTGCCGGTGCGTCACGGCCGGATGCTGGTCTCACCGTTTACGTTCTACCGGGGCGCAGCCAAGATCATGGCAACCGATCTGAAAGACACTCCCAGGGCCGGCCTGGTGTCCCAACTGTGCGGGGACGCCCATCTGTCCAACTTCGGTGTCTTCGCATCTCCTGAGCGAACCCTGCTGTTCGACCTCAACGATTTCGACGAGACACTGCCCGGCCCCTTCGAGTACGACGTCAAACGGATGGCGGCGAGCTTCACTATCGCGGCCCGCAACAACGAGTACACCAAGGAAGAGACGCATGATGTCACCCTCGCTGCCGTACGGGCGTACCGGGAGGCGATGGCAGAGTTCGCGCAGATGGGCACCCTGGACATCTGGTACGCCCGCCTGTCCGAGGAACAGCTAATGGAAACCCTCGAGCTGGCCGTCGCAACTCAAAAGGGCAAGGCCCTCAAGAAGGCAGCCCACGGGATGGAAAAGGTGGCGAAACAGAACGTCGCCAAGGCCCACACCCGCGACAGCCTGCAGGCACTCTCCAAGCTCGCCGAGCGGGTGGACGGGGAGTACCGGATCGTCAGCCAGCCGCCGATCGTCATTCCCGCACGGGAGCTGGGTGAATCATTCGGCATGTCTGCGGATGGGATTCAGAAGGCGGTTCGTGAGCAGCTCCGTTCCTACCGGGCGACCCTGCCAGACGACCGACGTATCTTGCTGGAGCGCTTCGAAGTCATCGATGTCGCCCGCAAGGTGGTGGGCGTCGGCAGTGTCGGCACGCGGGCGTTCATCGCCTTGCTCCAGGGCCGGGATGAGCAGGATCCGCTGTTCCTCCAGGTCAAGGAGGCCACAAGGTCGGTGCTCGAGGACCACTTGCCGAAGAGCAGGTTCAAGCAGCCGGGCGAGCGAGTGGTGCAGGGCCAGCGGATGATGCAGGCCGCGAGTGACATCTTCCTGGGGTGGACCAAGGGCGTGCAGGACAACCGGTACCTGTATTGGCGCCAACTGCGTGACATGAAGGGCTCAGCCATTGTGGAAGGCATGAAACCGCTCGGCATGAATTTCTATGCCAACGCATGCGGGTGGACCCTCGCCCGTGCCCACGCCCGGTCCGGGGACCCGATCGCAATCGCCGCCTACCTCGGCAAGAGCGACAAATTCGACGTGTCGATCACCGACTTCTCCGAGCGGTACGCGGACCAGAACGAAAAGGACTACCAGGCGTTCGCCGACGCGGTTCGTTCCGGCCGGCTGGAAGCAGTCGAGGGCCTCTGATTCCGGAAGTTCAGGGGAGGCACCGCCGTGGGTGAACGGCTCGAAGGACGACAGGTTTCGCTCTGGGTCGCCACGGCCGGCGGCACTGGCTATCCCTGCCTGGACTCGGATCTCGAGGTCGACGTGGCCGTAGTTGGGGGAGGGATCGCCGGGCTGACTGCGGCGCTGGCCCTCAAACGTGCCGGCCACACCGTCGCGGTCCTCGAGGCCGCGCGCATTGGCACCGGCGTCACGGGGCACACCACCGGGAAGGTCACCTCCCTGCACCGGCTGGTCTACACCGAACTTGCTGACCTGCATGGACCCGACGTCGCAGGCAGGTACGGGCAGGCAAACCAGGCCGCCATCGAGCACATTGCGCGCGTCGTGGCAGAGGAGGGCATCGACTGCAACTTCCGCAGGGTGTCCAACTACACCTACGCAGAATCCGACGACGCACTCACCCGCGTCCGCGACGAGGCCGCCCTGGCCGCACGGCTCGGCCTTCCTTCAGTCTTTACCTCTGACACGCCGCTGCCGTTCGCTGTCCGGGGCGCAGTCCGGTTCGACGGCCAGGCGCAGCTTCACGCGGTCAAGTACCTGCAGGGCCTCGCCCGCGCAGTGGACGGGGGCGGAAGCCACGTGCTCGAGGACTCGCGCGTCACCTCGGTGCGCGATGGTGTGCCCGCCGTCGTCGAGACCGGGCGCGGCACGGTCCGGGCACGCGAGGTGATCATTGCCACCAACGTCCCCGTCGGCGACGGAGGTCTCTTTGCCGAGCGCTGCTACCTGCACCGCTCGTACATCGTTGCCTGCCTGGCACCTGCGGCGCCCCTGGACGGGACCTTCATCAGTGTCGACGAGCCGATGCGCTCAATCCTGGCGATCGACGTCGACGGTTCCCGTTACGTTCTCACCGGCGGCGAGGGCCACCGGGCCGCCGAGACCGCCGATGCTGCCGTCCGGTACCGCCGCCTCGCGGTATTCTCCCGTGAGCGCCTCGGAACCAGGGAGACCAGCTTCCGCTGGTCCACGCAGGACACCATGCCCGTCGACGGGTTGCCCTATGCCGGGACTTTGACCCCGACGGCGGGGCACGTTCATGTGATCACCGGGCTGCGCAAGTGGGGCCTGACCAACGGCACCGCCGCCGCGCTGGTCCTGGCCGACACGCTCACGGGGCGGCACAACCCCTGGGCGGCGGTCTTCGACACCAACCGCATTCCGGCGACCGGCCAGGCCGTCGGGAAGAGCGGCCACCCGGACCAATCGCAGCCGGACCAACCGACCGTCGCCGGGCTGCGTCCGGGCGAAGGTGCCGTAGTGGAGATCGACGGCGAAATGACCGCCGTCTACGCCGGCCCTGCCGGGGAGCTCCTCGCCGCCTCGGCCATTTGCACGCATCTGGGCTGCACTGTCGCGTTCAACGCGGACGACTCGACCTGGGACTGCCCCTGTCACGGCTCGCGGTTTGCCGCGGACGGCGCAGTCATACAGGGCCCTGCGGCGGTGAACCTGGCGCCGAGACCCGCACCGCGTTAAGTGCCCGCCGGGGTGTCGGCGCATGAGGCGGGGGAGCTGGCCGCCGCGTTGAGGGCCGCCCGGCGGAGCCGTTCCAGCTCGACGACGTCCCGCCCGAATGAAAAGGCCAGCAGCCCAAGCGCGGCGCCCAGGACCATGGCTCCCAGGGCCGGAGGGACGCCCGGCAACAGGGCGAACAACAGGGCCGCGGGCTGGGTGGCTCCGATGATCCTGCGTACGGTGCTGGACGGCAGCGGATTCTTCAGGGACGGCCGGAACCAGGCTGCTGCGAGGAACGCGTAGTACATCAGCCCGATGCCCAGGGGCCACAGGCCGAACGTTCCCGCCGCCGCGCAGGACAGCACTAGAACAAGCGCGGCGTCCGTGTCCGAGTCCAGCCGTGAACCCTCGGCCGTCGCTGACCCCGTCCACCGTGCTACCCGGCCATCCACGGCATCGAGCAGGAACGCTGCCGTGCCCAGGAGAACCACCAGAGAGCTTGCCGCGGCTCCGGCCATGAAGCCAACCACAGTCTCTGCGGCGCAGCACGCCACGATGGCGGCCCTGGCCAGGGTAACGCGGTCCGCGGGGGTGGAAAACCGGGGTGTCCGCCGCAGAACGGAGCCAGCTGCCCTTACGATCACCGCTGCGCCCGCCGCCAGAGCCAGGAACCAGGGAGCCGGGCCAGTGAGGACTGTCGAGCCGAGCGAGGCCCAGGCCACAAGATAGGCGGCGACAGCGGTCCCGGCATCCGCAACGGCACGGCGGGCGGCCGCTGATGCCAGGCCAGACTGCCCTGCGGCATCGGACTCAGTGCCTGTCGACGAGACTGTCAGCGGGACTGAAGGCGGGCCAGTGGAGGCCGTGCCTGTAGACGTCGTACCCTTTTGTCGCGTGCCCTGTGTCATCGGCTTCAGCCTGAACCACCCCGCCCACATGCTAGCAAGTCTGCTGTACCGGCTTGCTTACTGCGGGGACGTGGTGCGCCGCCCGGCCCGGGCGAAGCCGACGGCGGCCAGAACGGCTCCGGCGCCTTCGGCGACGGCGCTGAGGGACTTCTCGAAAAACCAGATGGGCTCGTACATGGCCGGAAATGGCCCGAACGCGGGGATATTCACGTAGCGGTACGCCACCACTGCGGCAAAGGCACTGAACGCAACGACGAACGCGACGGCGTAGGCGGCCCTGCTGCCGCGCAGCAATACGTACAACCCGGACAGCACAGCCGCGGCCGATTCCAGCAGGAAAAGATTGCCTTGGCCGATACCCGCGGGGTTCCCCGCCTGGTAGCCCGGGGCCAGATGGATGTGGACGGCGGCGTCAATGAACAAGGCGGCGGCCGTGAGGACGCGCAACGTCATGCCGGATCCATAGACTCGCACTGACTGTTCGGGGCTTTGGGCGCTCATTGACGATCAACACCCCGTGCATGCCCGGATGGAACGTGCAGGTGTACGGGTAGGTTCCGGGCTTCGTCGGCGCGGTGAAGTCGGCGGTGACAGCGTCCGGCGAGCATTCATAGCGCACCACTCCGAGCAGCTTGTGGAAAAAGAGCGGATGAACGTACTAGTTTCATTGTGCTCCTACTAGGCAGGAATGGGACCAGATCACCGTGAACGCCGGGCGCGGGAGATAGCGTAGTCACTGGCATGCATTCCACAGCCACGGGAGGGAAGATTGCGTGAAGCTTGACAGCAAGAAGTCCTGGACCGCATCGCTGACAGTGCTCATCGCCTTTGCAGCGAACGTTCTGGTCGCGGTGGCCAAAACCGTGGCCGCGCTCATCTCCGGCTCGGCGTCCATGGCTGCAGAGGCTGCCCACTCCTGGGCCGACACCGGCAACCAGGTCTTCCTGCTGATCGCCGAACGGAAGGCCGCGAGGAAACGGGACAAGGCCCACCCAATGGGGTACGGGCGCGAGGCCTACGTGTGGTCCATGATCGCCGCCTTTGGCCTGTTTACGGCCGGGGCGGTGGTGTCGGTGATGCACGGCATCCAGCAGTTGCTCACCCCGGAGCCGGCAGGAGACTATGCGATCGCCTACGTGGTGCTGACGGTCGCGTTCGTCCTTGAGGGCGTGTCCTTCATCCAGGCGTTCCGGCAGACCCGGAAGGCGGCGCGCGAGCTGGACCGGAACACCCTCGAACAGGTCCTTAAGAGCTCCGATCCCACGCTGCGCGCGGTCTTTGCCGAGGACGGGGCTGCGCTGATCGGCCTCCTCATCGCCTTCGCCGGGATTTTCCTGCACCAGGTCACGGGATCTTCAGTGCCGGACGCCGTGGGGTCCATTCTCGTGGGTATCCTGCTGGCCGGCGTCGCCGTCGTACTGATCGAGCGGAACCGGCGCTTCCTGGTGGGTCAGGCAGTGACCAGCGATATCGAGGGCAGCATGGCCCGCCGACTCCTGGAGCACCCCGAAATCGAGCGCATCACCTATCTGCATCTCGAGTACGTCGGCCCGCGCAAGCTTTACGTCGTGGCGGCAGTGGACATACTGGGGGACCTCCGCGAACACGACGTGGCCGTGGCCTTGCGCCGCGTTGAACGCGAACTTGAGGACCACGAAACCGTCGAGGAGGCCGTCCTGACACTCGCCACCGCGGACGAGCCCTCGCTGGACTTCCCTGCCCTTGAAGGGCAACGCTAACTCAGGCTCATACGCCGTTCGCCGGCGCGTCCAGGCCGGCCGGTGGCTGCAGAAGAGCCCCCGAGGCCAGCAGCGCCTCGAGAACAGGGGACGGGCTGGGACTGGCAAGGAGGAAGCCCTGCCCCATGTCGCAACCGAGGGAGCGCAGGAGATCCAGCTGCCCGCTGTCCTCGATGCCTTCGGCGATGACGGCCAGGTCCAGTTTCCGGGCCACTTCCAGGATCCCCTCAAGCATCGCTGTGGCCGGGGCGTCCCCAGGCAACCCGGACAGGAAGGCGCGGTCGATCTTGAGAATGTCCGCAGGTAGCACCGCGAGCGTGCTGAGCGAAGAGAACCCGGTCCCGAAGTCGTCGATTGCGATTCGTACGCCGAAGCTCTTCAGCCGGTTAAGGGCGGCGACTCCGCCATCGGCGCTCGTGGCCAGGGCGGATTCGGTGACCTCGAGGATCACTTTGTCGGCCTGCGAAGCGGGGTGGGCCAGGATGCGCTCAAGGGCTGCCAGGTTCCGGTCGCTGGACAACTGAAGCGTGGAGAGATTGACCGAGACCCAGAGGTCCCCGGCCGTGCCAGGGGAGCGGCGCCAGCCGGCGACGTGACGGCTTGCGGTGTCCAGCACCCAGCAGCCGATGGAACCGATCTCGCCGGTTTCCTCGGCCAGGGGGATGAAGTCGGCCGGTCCCAGCCGGCCCAGGGTCGGGTGTTCCCAGCGGACCAGGGCCTCCACTCCGGCGATCTCACCGGTGCCCAGGTTAACCACGGGCTGGTAGTCGAGGCGCAACTGCCCGGCCTGCACGGCTGTGGCAAGGTCCGCCCGGAGGGCGGCACGGAAGGTCATTTCGTCGTAGCCCCGGGCATCAAAGAGCTGGTAGCGGCCCTTGCCGCCGTGTTTGGCCATGTACATGGCGAAGTCGGCCTGCCGCATCAGCTCGGCTGGATCTGCAGTCCCGGCGCCGCGCTGGGCGGCGCCCATGCTGACGGATACCTTGAGCCGGACCTCATCGATGCTGAAGGTGTCGCGCAGCGCGTCCTGGATACGCCCGGCGACGTCGTCCGTCGCCGTGCCGCAGTCATCCATCACGACGATCGCGAATTCGTCCCCGCCCAGCCGGGCGACGAGGTCATGGGCGCGCACGCAGCCCCGGAGGCGTTGGGCTAGCTGAATAAGCAACGCGTCGCCGCCCTCATGGCCCAGGGAATCATTGACGTCCTTGAAGTCGTCGACGTCGATGATCAACAGGCCTTCGCGGTGGTCGCTGCGCCCGGCGCCAAAGCCTTCCTTGCCTTCCGGGTGAGGAGCCCCGGGGCCAAACACGGCGGCGAGGCGTTCGGCGAGAACCGCCCGGTTGGCCAGCCCCGTGAGGGGGTCGTGCGTGGCGCGGAAGGTCAGTTCCAGGTGACTGTCATGCACCGTGGCGGCCATGGAATTGAAGGCCTCGGCCAACTGGCCGAGTTCGTCGTCGCGGACAACGCTGATCCGGTGGCTGTAGTCGCCGGATTGCAGCTTCACGACCCCACGGTACAGCCCCTCCACCGGGCGCATCAGGTACCTGGTCATCCGTCGGCGGAATAGGAACACGCCGCCCACGGCCAGCGCAAAAAGGGCTATGCGGCCGGTCGACACCATCTGCTGGAGCTCGGCACCGTGAGCGACGCCGTCGTCGAGCGCGTCAAGCGAGGCGCGACGGACGTTAGCCAGCAACGCGCGGGCCCTCGCGCCCGATGCGGCAAACGCCGGCGCCTCCGCCACGCGGTTGCCGTGGAGACTGGCCACCTGGCTTCCCCAGAGACCGTGCGCGGACAGTCCCTCCTGCCACGCGGTCCGGGCCTCGCGGACTGCGTCCCGCATGCCGTACGCCACCGGCAGGATCCCGGCGGCGGCATCGAACTGGGCGGAGACGTCCTTTTGCTGCTGCAAAAAGGCGGATGGATCCACTGCCCCTGCGGACAACAGTTGGAGCCCGGCTTGTTCGTGGGCATCAAGGCCGGCCCGCAGTTCGGCGACGGCCTCCGACTCGTCGCGGTGCTGCGCGGCGGCGTGCTGCATATGGTCCGTGACAACACGGACGCCGACGAGGGTTACCGCGGCCCCGGCGACCAGGGCCACGAGTACCAGCGTGAAGGCCCTGGACCATTCACGCTGCAGGCTCCGCGGGCGGGCGGGCATCCCGATCCGCGTCCGCGGGCCCGTCGGTCCATCTGCCGGCTCAGCCGCCCCAGCGTGGGAACGTCCCGGGGAATTTGCGGGGGCCGACGACGACGCAGCAGCAGGGTCCGCCAACCTGCTGTTGGACTTACGCATACTCAGCCTCCGGCCACGTGCCGGCACTCGCCGCATCGTCAATCAAGGAGCGTAGCCGACCTGGCCCCGGCGGGTCATGTCCGGCTACCTCCTGACACTATTGTGAAGCATGTGACAGCAGTGTAGTCGGCGGACGGCCGACACTGTAGCGCAGCGTGCCGGAACTTCACCTGCCAGGTTCGAATTCTCCTGCCTGGCTGGGCCTCCTGCCGGGGGCTAGCTGAGGCAGTCGGCGCAGTACGCGTGGCCGGCCTTCTCCTTGGCCAGTTGGGACCGGTGCCGCACCAGGAAACAGGAATAGCAGGTGAACTCATCCTCTTTTTGCGGAATGACCGTGACGGTCAGTTCCTCGCCGGAAAGATCTGCTCCCGGAAGCTCCACGCCTTCGGAGGTATCGGCCTCGTCGAGTTCGCGGACAACGCTGCGGGCGTCAGGCGCATTCGCCGAACGGAGCGCCTCCAGGGAAGCGTTGCGGGATTCCGCGACGTCGGAGCGTACTTCGTCATAATCGGTTGCCACCTGGTGGTACTCATTTCAGTTGCTGGGGGTGTGATTCAGTGTCTCTCCGGAGATCCGGATCTCCGGATCTCCGGGATTGAACGGTACAGCATGACGCCGTGTAAATGCTGGGGACCGGGGGAGTCGTGGCAGTGACTCTCGCGACACCCGGAGGCGCCCGCCCGCGGCGCTGCCCTGCACGCTTCGTTCGCCACTGGTCACCGGGGCGTCACGTGCTGTTAATTTGCGTGCCCTAGCCTGATTCTTTAGGGACCATCCACCTTGGGCACCATCCGCACCATTCGTCGGGAGGGATTCACCATGGCCGATATCGCTGCAGTGCTGGGACGGCTCACGCAGGACGAACTCAATGAACTGCGGTCCCTGGGCCCCAGTGGGCACCTGACCCGGCGCCTCACCGACGCGATCGACCGCGCCGCCGGCGGTCCCGGGGCCGGGCGCGGCTACTACGTCCCCAACGGGAGTGTCAGTTCCACCGGAGGACCCCATGTGATCCTGCGCAGCGATGTCTCGGGCTGGCTGTTCGGGCCGGCCCCGCAGGCCTAACCGGACGGCAATTAGCACCACCCTCTCACTAGACGCACCGGATTCCTTCCAGCCCGGCCCATCAAGGGCCATACTGGCTCAAAGGGAGGGGGCCGGATTGCGGATTCTGATGGTCGAGGATGAGCATGCCCTGGCGGAAACAGTGCGCCGCGGACTGAAGAATGAGGGGTTCGTGGTCGACGTCGCCCACGACGGCGTGCGGGGACTCTCTGCGGCGCTGGAGAACGCGTACGATGCCATCCTTCTGGACCTCATGCTGCCGCGGATGAACGGCTATGACGTCTTGAAGGAATTGCGGCAACGCAAAGTCTGGACCCCGGTTCTGATGCTCACGGCCAAAGACGGCGAATACGACCAGACCGATGCCTTCGACCTGGGCGCTGATGACTACCTCACCAAGCCGTTCAGCTTCTTGGTCCTGGTGGCCCGGATCAGGGCGCTGATCCGGCGCGGAGCACCAGCCCGGCCCGTCATCATGACTCTTGGCACCTTGTCGCTGGACCCCGTCAGCCACAGTGTGCGCCGCGGCGATACCCTCATCAGCCTCACGGCCAGGGAGTACGGGCTCCTGCACTACCTGATGCGACGGCACGACCAGATCGTCTCAAAGGCGGAGATCCTGCAAAACGTCTGGGATCCGGCTTTCGAGGGCGCGAACAACGTTGTGGAGGTCTACATCGGCTACCTTCGGCGCAAGATCGATGTCCCGTTCGGAATCCACACCCTGACCACCGTGCGCGGCATGGGCTACCTGCTCAGCGCCGACCCGATCCCTGGACCCCGTGCCGCCGGGATTCGCGAGGAATGACGTCCACCGGCTCCGCAGTCTGCGTAGGTTCCGGAAGGGGAAAGGCCATCTCAAACCTGCAGTAACCTGCTGGTCCGTCCGTCGGCCGGATGCTCCCATGATGGGCTGCCACAATTCCCGCTGCGATGGCCAGGCCAAGTCCGCTGCCACCGCCCTCCCGGGAGCGGCTGCCGTCGAGCCGGACAAATCGTTCGAAGATCCGCTCCCGGTCCGCCTCCGGAATGGGGTCGCCGTCGTTGTCGACCGTGATGACGACCCGGTCCCCGGCGGTGTGCAGGTTCACGGCAACCCGGGACAGGGCATGGCGGTCGGCGTTGTCCAGGACGTTCCGGAGGACCTGCGCCAGCCGGTGGGCGTCGCCGCGGATCCGTGCCGGAACGAGCTCCACTGTGATCTGGTTCCGGCTGGTGGACCGCAGCCGGCGGATCTCCTGGTCCAGTACGTCGTCAAGATCGACGTCCTTCTGCTCCACCTTCGGGCCGCCATCATTGGCTTTGGCCAGCGTCAGCAGGTCCTCCACGAGGAAGCTCATGCGGGACGTCTCCTCGGCGAGGACATCCTTCATCTGCAGCCACATCGCCCCGGTCGGGTCCGCAGCGGCGATCTCGATTCCGGCCCTCAGCGTGGCCAGCGGGCTGCGCAGCTCGTGGCTGGCGTCCGAGACGAACCTGCGCTGTTCACTGTCCGAGGCCTGCAGCCGGTCCAGCATCGTGTTCATGGTCAGCGCCAAGGCCTGGATTTCGTCGTTGGTGGGCGGCACATCAACGCGCCCATCCAGCCGCTCGGCGTTGATCCGGGCCACCTGGCCACGGATCCGCTCCACCTGGCGGAGGGAACGCCCCACCAGGAGCCACACGGACGCTGCCACGGTGACCAGAAGCAGCGGCGTGGCTCCCAGCATGAACCACGCGACCGTGGAAAGGGTGTCGGCCTGTATCTGTGAGGCCTGGGCCACCACCACCGTATAGCTCAGCGTGCCGGTCCGTGCTCCCACGGTGACGATGTGGTAATCGTCGGTGTCCCCGATGCTCGGCAGGCTCGAGACGTCTTGCGTCATGGTCTGGCCCGGGCCGGGCCGCTGGGCTGAGAGCGGGGCGTTGGCGACCTCGGGATCCGAGCTGGCCAATACGTACCCGGCGGTATCCAACACCTGGACGAACTGGCCGGCATGCGCTGTATCAACGATGTAGGCGCGGGCATCCGCGACGTCCATATCCTCCATTTCGGCGACCACGTCCAGCGCCTTCTGCTGGGCTGCGGCGTCGCTCGATCGCGCCAGGGATGCCTGCAGCAGGATAAGGAGGACCACACCGCCGAGCAGCAGTGCCACGGCAACGACCCCGACGGCGACCGCCGTCGACTGCTTCCGCACGCCCCAACGGATCTCGCCCCTGCCGGAACGGCTGGATGAGGCTCGTTTGCCCACTGCCATGCTCCAAGAATGCGTCAATACGCGGATCCGGACAACCATCACGGCGGCATTGCCGTGGTCTCCCGCCCGGGCCCACACCCCCGGCGGCGGCCGGAGCGGTCCGCGGGCGCGCACGGTCCCCCCGGAATAGGATGCTCTCAGTCCATTCTCAGCCGGATGCGGGACAGTGGAAATAGGCCGAAGAAGGTCGGCCGCCGGCCATCACGGGGCCGTTCGTCCATAGATTCCGGCCGCACGCTCTCCTCAACCAGTGTGCGGCCGGACACGACATTCCTTCGCTACGCCGCAACTTTTGACCACCACGGCTAGGTCCCGGCCCGTCAGGCCGATGAGCCGCGGACCAGGACCTCACGGCCGGGGCGTTACCCGGAGCCAGAGGAACTGCTGGGCCTGCAGGACAAGCCCCGCGTCGAGGCGCAGCCGGGCGCCGGTCAGGATGTCCACGGCGCCGGCCGCGAAGCCGGAAAACGTCACAGCCGCTACCTGCTGCGGGCTGTCGGTGAAGTTGGCCAGCGCGAGGACCAGCGCTCCATCTCCCGGACGCTGGTACCCCAGGACACCCGGGTTGTTCGTGGCGAACCCGACCAGCAGGGTGCCGGCCAGTTCCGGCGTCACGGACCGTACGGAAATCATCCGGCGCAGCCCGGCGTAGACCGCCCCGGCGGGGGTTTCCTGGTCCGCACGCTGCGCGTAGTCGTCGGCCGGGTAGTGCGGCCGGTGCACCCAGCGGCTGTCCGTTCCGTGGCCTTCCTCGACGGCGTACTGGTAGTCGTTGGACTGTCCCACTTCGTCACCGAGATACAGCAGCGGAATGCCCCCGGTGCTGAAAGCCACCGAATGGGCCAGCAGGATCCGGTTCACCGCCGCAGCTGTTCCACTCTCCAACCCGCACAGCGACGCCGTGGTGCCAGAAATCCGGCAATCGCCGGTGCGGGGGTTGTCCTGAAAGGGCACGCCGCGGGCGAAGCTTCCCGGGAAACGGTTCACGTAGAAGGAATTGAGGAACCGCCGGTGCTCGAAGGCATTGATGCCCAGCTCGGCGGCGTCCTCATCCGCAAACGTCCAACCGATGTCGTCGTGGCTGCGGACGTAGTTGACCCAGGACGTGCCGTCCGGGATATTGTGACGACGCTCCAAGGCCTGGTTGAGGAGCGAAACGTCGCGGGTGGCCAACGCCTCCCAGATCAGGGCCATCTGCAGGGGATTGTAGGAGAGCTGGCACTCGGCGGGGTCGATGTACCGGGCCACCTCATCGGGGTGGACGATCGCCTCGGATTTGAACAGCAGCGACGGCGCGGCCAGCCGGCACACGGCATTGAACGCCTGCAGCAGCGTGTGGGCTTCGGGCAGATTCTCACAGGGCGTGCCGAGCTGCTTCCAAATGAAGGCCACGGCGTCCATCCGGAGAATGTCCACGCCCTGGTTGGCCAGGAACAACATTTCGCCGGCCATGGCCCGGAAGACGTCCGGGTTGGAGTAGTTGAGGTCCCATTGGAACGTGTGGAAGGTGGTCCAGACCCACCGTCCGTCCGGCAAATCGACAAAAGAACCAGGGTGGTCGTCCGGAAAGATTTCGCGCACAGTTTGCTCGAACGCGTCCGGCATCGACCGGTCCGGGAAGATCCAGTAGTAGTCGCTGTACGACGGGTCGCCCGCGGCCGCCTTCCGGGCCCACTCGTGTTCGTCGGAGGTGTGGTTGAAGATGAAATCGACGACGAGGCTGATGCCGTTCGCCCGCAGCTCGGCGGCAAGCTCACGCAGCTGGGCCATGGTGCCGAGCTTAGGATTGACGTCGCGGTAACTGGAGACGGCGTAGCCGCCGTCGGAGTGCGGTTCGGGGGCCAGGAACAACGGCATCAAGTGCAGATAGGTGAGGCCCAGTTCCTTGAAATAGGGGATCCGGGCGCGGACACCCGCCAGGTCCTCGGCGTACCGGTCGACATAGCAGACGCCGCCGAGCATGGTGTTGGCCTGGAACCAGCCGGTGTTGTGTTCCCGTTCGGCGTCGAGGCTCTTGAGCTCCGCCGGCCTCTCGGCCCACGACCGGGCGGACTGCATTACGAGTTCCGTGAGCTGATCCAACCAATCGTGCCGTGCGCCGTAGAGATCGTGGAACAACCGGAACAGGGCCGGGAAATGGCGGTCGAAGCGCTCTTCGAAGACCGCCCGGTCCGGCCCGTCCCACCCGATTCCTGTGCCCGGCGCCAACGCCTGGAGCACATGCCGGCGGGCCTCTTGATCGATCAGGGCGGGTTCAACCATGGAGGTCTCCTTTGACGAACTTCGGCCCCCGACGGCGCCGCGACAGTTGACATCCTTGCAGACGGACGGACCGGTGCCCAGTGCAGGAGCCACGTATCCCCGGGCGTCGTCCGGCTTACGCAGGCACCCGGATGACGAGTGGGTCCATCGCCTGGCCGTCGGCGTACTGGCCGTCGAACAGTTCCGAACCGGCCTGGGATACGGCCACCTCGACGCGTTCCCAGACCAGGAACCCTTCCATGTTGCGGGGCGCGGCCGTACGCAGGGTGCCGACATCCAAGCGGTCCGTCCCGCCGCCGTCGCCCGTGCTGATGGACAGGACCCCGTGCCCGGTCGTGAACTCGACCCACGGATCCAGCAGCCGGACGAACATCATTCCGTGGTGTCCGGCAACGCGGACATCGCCGCGGAAGCGCAGCACGCCCGTGCCGCTGGCGGGGTCGTACTCGGAGCCGGCGGGGGCGAAACAGAACTCCCCGGACGCGGTCACCGTGGCGCCGTCGGCCGCGGAGACGGCACCGTCAGGCAGTCCCGAGATGTAATCCATGAAGCTGCGCTTGATGCCCCAGGTAAGGCCCGGCGGGGGCAGCGGAGCGGGGGAAGCGGACGCTGGTGTCACGTAGGTTCTCCTGGGCTGTCGGGCGGATCTACGTCCGAGCCTAGCCGTGGATCCGCGCCGGGCTGAACTGTTGCTCCGCAGCCGCTTCATCCGGCGTATTTCTCTGACGGCGTAGGCACTCCAGGACTACTGCCGGGGCGGCGGTGGTTGACTTGGATGAGTACCGGTTTGCAGGAGGTGCACAGTGGCCGCGTCCATCAGCAGGGTATCCGGATCCGAGGTGTCCGAAGACCCCCTGGATTCCTATTCCGCAACGGTCATCCGCGTGGCCGAGGCTGTCACACAGCACGTCGCAGCGCTCGAAATGACCGGCAACGGGCGCAACGGCAGGCTCAGGGTCGGTGCGGGTTCGGCCGTGCTGTTCACCTCGGACGGGTATCTGCTCACGAATGCCCACGTGGTGGGCGGCGCCCAGTCCGGCCATGCCGTCTTCGCCGACGGCACCAGCACGGCTGTTGACGTGGTGGGCGCCGACCCGCTCTCCGATCTTGCCGTGGTCCATGGCAGGGCGCCCACGGCGGCGCCGGCGGAAATGGGCGACGCCGAATCCCTTCGGGTCGGCCAGCTGGTTATCGCCGTGGGCAATCCGCTCGGGCTCGCAGGCTCCGTCACCGCCGGCGTGGTAAGCGGGCTTGGCCGTTCCATCCCCGTCTGGTCCGGGCGGAGCCGGCGCGTGATCGAGGACGTCATCCAGACCGACGCGGCCCTCAACCCCGGCAGTTCAGGCGGGGCGCTGGCGGACGCCCGCGGCCGGATCGTCGGCATCAATACCGCCGTGGCCGGAGTCGGGCTCGGCCTGGCGGTTCCAATCAACGCCACGTCCCGGCGGATCATTGCTTCGCTGCTCAAGGACGGCCGTGTCCGCCGGGCGTACCTGGGTCTGGTTAACACGCCGATCCAGCTGCAGCCAAGCGCCGTCGTCCGGACAGGCCGCAGGGAGGGCCTGCTTGTGGTCGAAGTCCTGCCGGGGTCGCCGGCCGAGCGCGCCGGGCTCCGGGCCGGCGACATCCTCCTGAAGGTCGGACAGATGTACGTGTCCAACGCCGAGAGCCTGCAGAAACTGCTGTTCGCCGAAGCGATCGGGGAGCCCTTGGAACTTGCCGTGCTCCGTGACGGCTCGGACCTCAGGCTGGTGGCGGTGCCCGCGGAGATGACCGACAACCAGTAGGGAAAATCCCGCCCAGAGAGGGCGATTTTACCCGCTGAAATAGTCCCGCCGAGGCCGAATTCCTGCCCTGCTTAACTACTTGGGTCCAAATTGCGGCCGCCCGCGGAATTACTTGTTTGGCGCCGCAAATACCTGCCCGCCGCTCCACGTCCTTACTCAACGGTACTGACGCCTGTACCCGTCTTTCTTTGGGCGAAAGATCGGGTAGCGGCATGCCTTGTTGCGCCCGGCCGGGCGTGTCACGGTGTCATTGGAAAGCCGGAGGGAACAGTGTCTCAGTACGGCCTGGTTTCGATGTTGATCCGGCTCTTCGCAGACGATTGAGTTCGTTTTACCTGGGGAAATCGGAGAACATCGTGGATAGCCCAACGGAAATTACACCCTCCATTTCGGTCCGCCTATTCGGATCATTCGAAGTGCGCCGGGACGGCGTGGCGTTGACGGCCGCCGACATGGGGGGATGCAAACCCCGGCACATACTGGAAATTCTTCTGCTGAACCTTGGCACGCCCGTGTCCAAGACCCGCCTGATCGATCTTCTCTGGGGCGCCGGCGCGAGTGATGGCTCCGTGGCGACGCTCGAGAGCTATATCAGCGGTATCCGGCGTGCCATACAGCCAGGCCAGACCAAGACCGGTCCGCTCCGCACGGCCAACAGCGGTTACGTCCTGGACCCCACCCTCGTGGATCTGGATTTGTTCCGGTTCCGTGGACTGGTCCGCGACGCCGGTGAGCTGGCTCCGGATGAGGCGTACCCTTTGATGCTCGAGGCCCTGGAGATTTCCGCCGAGCCACTGCTCGGGTTCGAGCTCGCCTCTGACTGGGCGGAAGAGGCTCGCGCACGCCATGCAGCCGAGAAAGTGGCGCTGCAGATCCTCGCGGCCGAAACGGCGGCCCTGCTGGACAAACCGGACGAGGCCGTCAACCTGGTTCAGGCTGCCATTCGGGCGGAACCCTTGAACGAGCGGGCCTGGACGGTTCTGGTGACAGCCTATGAACAGGCCGGCCTGCCGGCGGAAGGCCTGGCGGCGTATGACCGTTGCCGCAGGCTCTTTGACCGCGATCTTGGCTGCACCCCGGGCCCGGCCCTGCAGGAGGCTCATCTGCGGCTCCTGCGCCAGCGTGCGGAAAGTAATTCCGAACTCTCCGAGGTATTGGCGGCGCTGCTCTACCTGGGTGAGCGGTTGAACGCGCCCAAGAGCCGGCAGCTTCCGGCGGCGGAGTCGCGGCGCATGCATGAGAATGCCGGACGGGTGCTTGATTCCTTCCTCCAGCGCGTCCGGGCCGCGGTCTGACGCCCCGCATCCCCGTCCCCGGCGGGCCGGCAGCGCCAATTTGAAGGGCACAAAAGGCTGCCACCGCCGGGACGAGGAGTTAGCTTGGTCACGTGGCCGGGATTCTCGGGAAATTCCGTCGTGCCGGGCCCCATACTTGGAATGACCCTGGCGGGCAGTCCCACCGCCGGGTGTGAGGAGGGCCCATGGAAACCTTGAAGAAAGTCGTCACGAACGAGTACTTCCCCGCAGCTGCAGTGCTGTCCGGGGTCATCCTGTTCTGGATCCTGGGCCTCTTCGGCGGACTGTCGCTCCTGAGCACCCGCCAGGCCCCGGTGACCACCCTGACCTGGATGATGTTCGTCTATGCCGCAGCGGTGCTCTCGCCCCTGGCCGGGCTCGTCGCCGCCATCGACCTCGTCCGTCGGTGGCTGCGGAACCGGCAGACGAGCGCGGCGGAATCCGCCTAGCTCGCCACGATTAGCCGGCACCGCACCCAGCCCGCAGCGGACCCGGCCCGCAATGTACGCTGTGCCGTCGCCGCCGGGCGTCTTCCGCTACTCGAAGCGGGAAGGATCGCCCATGCCGCGCCGGACGACTTCCGCGACGCCGCTGGAGAAATCGATCACCGTGGTTGGCTCAGCACCGCAGTCGCCGGAATCGATCACGGCATCCACTACGTGGTCCAGGCGCTCCTTGATCTCCCACCCCTGCGTAAGAGGCTCTTCCTCGTCCGGTAGCAGCAGCGTGCTGGACAGCAGGGGTTCGCCGAGCTCGGCGAGAAGTGCCTGGACCACGTGGTTGTCCGGGATGCGCACGCCGACTGTCTTCTTCTTCGGGTGCAGCAGCCGCTTGGGGACCTCCCGGGTGGCGGGCAGGATGAAGGTGTAGCTGCCGGGGGTGACGGCCTTGATCCTGCGGAAGACATCGTTGTCGATCTGGACGAACTGGCCCAACTGCGCGAAGTCCTTGCAGACGAGCGTGAAGTGGTGTTTGTTATCGAGTTGGCGGATGCTCCTGATTCGGTCCAGCGCCTCCTTGCTTCCCAGCTGCGCGCCGAGGGCATAGCAGGAATCTGTGGGGTAAACGATCAGGCCGCCTGAGCGCACGATCTCTACCGCCTGGAGGATGGAACGCGCTTGGGGGTTCTCGGGGTGCACATCGAAGTATCTCGCCATGGCACGAGCTTACGCCCGACGGCGGACCAGTCACCTACTGTGCGGCCCGACCAGGCAGCGGCTCAAGCCGTCCGCGGTCTCAAACATTACGGCCGTCAAGTCTGCCCGAAAGTGTGCCCCGCCGAGGCGTGCTTCAGTCGGGTGCGAACCGCAAGCTGGATGCGTAGTGGGCCAGACCCCTTTCGCGCAGGGATTTCAGCAGGCGAACCGTCTACGAGCGGAGCGGGACACAATATGGGTACTCGTCGTGGATGCGCTGCTTGCATCGGGTTGCTCATCCTGCTCCAATTTGGCGTTGCGGGCTGTGGCCCGCCCACAGGGCCGCTTGATCCCTTTGCTCAGCAGACCGCTCAGTCCTCCGGTTCCGCCACTGCGCCCAGTCCGCCGCCGACTGGGTCCAGTGAGTCGCCTAGTCCGCCGCCGACTGGGTCCAGTGAGTCGCCTAGTCCGCCGCCGACTGGGTCCAGTGAGTCGTCCACTCCGACACCGACAGAGTCCACTCAGACGCCCACTCCGACCCCCACTGAGACTACGCAGTCCCCGACACCAGCCTGCACGTCCCCAACGGCGGTACCAGGCACGCCGCCGCCGCCATGCGTGACGTGTTCGTCGGCAGCGCCGAATGGAACACCGGCAACCTGTGTGACGTGTCCGCCGCCGGGGCCCGACGGGTCTCCTGCGCCGTGCGTGACCTGTCCGGCGGCCTTACCCGACGGACCCCCTGGATCTTGTGTGACGTGTCCGGCGGCCGAGCCCAACGGAACGCAGGCACCATGTGTGACGTGCCCAACCTTGGAACCTGACGGGAGTCCCTCGGGGTGTGTGACGTGTGCACCAGTGGAATCTGGCGGGAGTCCGGCTTCCTGTGTAACGGCCGCAGGACTCGAGCCGAAGGAATGCGCCGTGCCTCAGACGACGCCGACACTCGGAGCGGGGCCGGCAGAGACTCAAGGGGTGACCCCGTCTCCGACTGCTTCGCCATGTTCTTCCTAGTCCGGTTCTCCGCCGGGCTGGGTCCGTCAGCGGCCGTGCTCATCCGCCGATGATGACGGTGGGGCACCCCGGACCCGGAGCAATGGGTGTCCCGTGCAGGCTCAGGTCGCCCACACGAGCGGCGGGAAAGCCGCCGATCATCACGGTCAGGCTGCCGCTGGCGATGCCGTTCGGTGCAGGGGAAACGCAGACGATGCCACCGGGAATGGAATTGGCGACTGCGGCCGGCATCCCCCCGATGAGAACGGTCACCACGGCCGCGGCCGGGGTGACGGGTCCGCCGGCATGCGGTTTGGGGCCGTCGAACAAAGGGCAGAGCGCGGTGTCTCCTGCGCGGAGAGCTGGCCCAGTAGGCATAGGGCGCCTACAGCCGAACCGGCGCAGCGGATGTCTGGCTGGCCGATGCTACGGGGTCGTTCACCCCGGCAGCCCGGGTTACCCCGGGAGGATCGCGGAGCACAAACGACAGGGCCACCAGGATCAAGACGAAAAGCATAAGGATGAGCACGGCTTTGACGATCCACCGCGGCAGGACAGGCTCCTGCAAGTGGGTTCCATCCAGCACAACAGGGGGGCCGTCCGCCGGTTTGGCAGCCACCGTGAAAGAGTGCACGGCAGGCATCCCGCGCCAGATCGTTCTTCGCGCGCGCACTCGAACACGGGGGAATTCGACAGTTCCGGCAGCAATGGTCAGAGTCGGCTCACGCATGGAAATATGTAGCAAATCGCCTGGATCGGAACCGGTGAGGGTGACGGTGATGGGCACATTTCCATAGTTGTCTACGGCGACCCGGTGCCGGGCGCCGAAACACCCCCGGGACTGCCGGGGCAGCAGTTCAGCCGCCGTCTCGTGGAACGGAAGAAGCTGGAAAATGCCCTCAGGAGAAACCGCGTCCTCCGGATGCTCGGTCGGCAGCACCTGCACCGCGTAGGGGAATTCCCCGGCCGGGACTTCGGAGGACCGCGGCGGCCGGAACTCCACGGAGGCGGTGGCGTCTTGGCCCGGGTAGAGGGACACGATTCCGGGCACCACTTCCGTCCAGGAGCCGCTCGGCCCCACAACTTGGAGCCTGTACTCCTCGACGATTTCGCCGTCGTTGCGGATGTGAAGCGGAACAGTCGCCCTGGCACCGGGCTCAAGGCTGACCAGCGGCGAATCCAGTGTTGCAGTGGTGCTCATGGCTCCTCCTTGCGGACCTACTCTGCGTCCAACGGCGAAAGGTCCTCATCCGTACTCTGAGGTTATGGGGGACGCGCGGGGGCACAGCACCACCGTCGGCCGGACTTGCGGGCATTGCTGCTGCCCGTTGAGCCTGTGTTGACTGCACGAAGAGCACCGCCCGCTATGGTCGATCTAGCGGGATGGAACAGGCAAGTACGGCAGACCGTGCCCCACCCAGTCAGCCCCGCATTCTCGATGGGAGGATTCATGGAACCAATAACTGTCCGGGTCCACGCGCGTGACCCGATCTCCGAGGCGGGCGTGGCCAGCGAGCTGCGGGCGCGCCCCGAAGTGCGGGTGGTCAGGGCGAACGACGCTGAGCCGGCGCAGGTGGTCGTCGTCGTAACGGACTCGGTGGACGACGACGCACTGACGCTGCTCCGCATTGTGCAGCGGCGCGGTTTGTCCCGCGCCGTCCTCGTGGCGGGCCACCTCGACGACGGCGACCTCGTCAAGGCAGTTGAAACCGGGGTGGTTGGCCTGGTCCGTCGCAGCGAAGCGACACCGGACCGCCTGGTGGCAGTGATCACGGCCGCCGCTGCCGGTGAAGGCAGCGTACCTCCGGATCTGCTCGGCCGTCTCCTGGACCAGGTCGGCAAACTGCAGCGGCACGTCCTGGGGCCGCGCGGAATCATGTTTACCGGCTTGGCACCCAGAGAAGTAGAAGTATTGCGGCTGCTGGCGGATGGGCTGGACACGTCCGAGATCGCAAACCAGCTGTCCTACTCGGAGCGGACGGTGAAGAACGTCGTTCATGACGTTACGACGCGTCTCCAGCTTCGCAACCGGTCCCATGCCGTCGCATATGCACTGCGGGAGGGCTTGATTTAGGCCCTGCCCCTAGCACCCGGATCTGTTGCCCGTAGGTGTGCCCGGACCCGGGTCCCGGACGGTGGTGTAGGCGGCCACGGTGGACTGTACGGTGCCGTGATGCCTGCCACGGGCTCCATAGGCAGGGAGACCGCTGCAACGTACGGGCTGGGCCGGAGCTCATTGGGAGGGATACACCGTGATTGCGCAGATTGACGATGCCTTGCGCACGTTGGTAAGGAACGAGGCCTTGGGCGGCTCTGAGGTGGACGTGGTGTTCGACGCGCCTACCAAGGACTGGGCCGCCCGGCGCAACGCTCCCACCGTCAACCTGTACCTCTATGACATCCGTGAGGACGTCCGGCGCAGGGAACGCGGCCTGTCCGAGCAGAGAGGAGATGACGGATACGTCCGGACGCGCCGGCCCGCTCCCCGCTATTTCAAGCTGTCCTACTTGGTCACGGCGTGGACACAGCGCCCGGAAGACGAGCACCGCCTGCTTGACCAGTTGCTGCGCTGCTTCCTCAAGTACGACGCGCTCCCCGACGATCTCGTGGTCGGCCCGCTCGCGGAGACCGGGTTGGTGGTGCCCGTAACGGTAGGGCTTCCCCCGCCCGAGGACCGTGCGTTCGCCGATGTGTGGTCCGCCCTGGGGGGAGAGCTCAAGCCGTCCCTCGACATCGTGGTCATCGCCCCGGTGGACACCGGCATTGTCTACCAGGCAGGGCCGCCGGCATCCCAGGGGACTCAGCTGGATATGGCCGACCTGACAGGTGGCGCCGCCGACGTGGGCCGCCGCCAGCACACCCCTCCGCCTGCCGCGATCCGCGGCCCCCGCCGGACGGCCGGGTGATTGATCGGTGACGGCAAAGATGACAGCGAATCCCAGTCTCGCCCACGTGCTCGGCCGCGTCGGAGTGGTGGAGGAACGCATCCGCCTGCTCGTGGCGGCCCGCCGCGCCGAAGACCCGCAGCCGGATGACCCTTTCCGCGGGCTCTATCTCAGCGATGAGGCCGTGGACCGCCTGCTCGGGGAAGTTCCCCGGTCCGTGGACGGGGACGGACCCGAAGAGGGACCAGGCCGTGTCTCATCCCGGCAGCTGCACTGCGAACAACTAGCGGACGAGGCCCAGCAAGCAGGGCACCGGCTGCGGCTCCGGGAGCTCGGCGCCACCTTCGGCCTCTTGCCCCTGGACATCGATTTGCTTCTTGTCGCGCTCGCCGCCGATCTGGATCCGCGCTTCGAGCAGCTATTCGGCTACCTGAACGACGACGTCACCCGCCGCCGCCCCTCCGTGGCCGTCGCTCTGGCGCTCTGCGGCACACCCCTGTCCGCAGCCGACGGCAGGGCCCGGCTGCTTTCCGGCCCGCTCATTAGGGGCGGGCTGCTTGTCGTCGAGGACGCCGAGCGCCCGCTGCCCGGACGGGCACTGCGGGTGCCGGACCGCGTCGTCGGGCATCTGCTGGGTGATGACACCGCCGAACCGGCTCTCGAGGCTGTGCTGACCGAACGTCCGGCCGTGAGCTGGGGTGATGCTTCGCCGCTTTCCCGGGCACTGGGAGCCGGGGTCCTCCTCGCCTATCTTCGGGAGCCTGCCACTGGTTCCGGCCGCGTGCTGGCAGCCGAGGCGCTGCGGTCCAGGGGATGCGACGGCGTGTATGTGGACTTGGTGCGGCTGGCTGCCGAACGGGATCCGCTCCAGCTGGTGGAACTCGCCGTACGGGAAGCGAGGCTCCGGGGCACCGGACTGGTGGCAGGGCCCCTTGCTGCCGTGGCGGACCGACCCGCCGTGTTGGAGGCCCTGCATGCCGAACCGCAGCCTGTGCTGCTCACCGGGGACGGCGCGTGGGACCCGGCGTGGACCAGGCATCCGCCGCTGCTGGTGGAGGTCCCGGTCAGCACGTCGGCCGAGAGATCGGATCTGTGGCGGGCCGCGCTAGGCCCGCTCGATGGGGTGGACGTGGCGGCAGCCACCTCGGCGTTCCGCTTGCGCCCGGAGCAGGTTGCCCGGGCCGCCGGATCCGCTCAGGTGCAGGCCACCCTGACCGCCAACGGCCGCATCACCGCTTCACATCTCAGTGCCGGGGCACGCGCCGAAAACGGATCGGCCCTTGACCGGCTGGCCCGCCGGGTGGAGCCGGTGGTGGGCTGGGATGACCTGGTCCTTCCCGATGCCGTGCTGCTGGCCCTCAAGGAGGTGGCGCTGCGGGCCAAGCACCGGGAAAAGGTCCTCGGTGACTGGGCCATGCGGCCGGGAGCCGGACGCGGGCACGGAGTGGCTGCCCTGTTTGCCGGAGATTCCGGGACCGGGAAGACGATGTCCGCCGAAGTGGTCGCCCGGGCGCTGGGACTGGACTTGTATGTCGTGGACCTGGCCACCGTCGTCGACAAATACGTGGGGGAGACGGAGAAGAACCTCGAGCGGATCTTCACGGCTGCGGCGGGCGTCAATGGGGTGCTGCTCTTCGACGAGGCTGATGCCGTCTTCGGGCGTCGATCCGAGGTCAAGGACGCCCATGACCGCTACGCAAATATCGAAAGCGCCTACCTGCTGCAGCGGATGGAGACGTTCGACGGCCTGGCCATCCTGGCAACGAACCTGCGGGCGAACATCGACGAGGCGTTCACCCGCCGGCTCGACGTCGTCGTGGACTTCCCGCTGCCTGATGCGGCGCACCGCAGCGTGCTCTGGGACCGGTGCCTCGGACGGACGATCGGCCGGGCAGCGGACATTGACCTCGTCTTCCTGGGGCAGGCCTTCGAACTGGCCGGCGGGGCGATCCGGTCCGCGGCCGTCACCGGCGCGTACCTGGCAGCCGACGACGGCGGGACGGTGACCATGGCGCATCTGGTCACCGCCGTGCAACGCGAATACCGCAAGCTGGGGCGGCTAACGCTGGAGAGCGAGTTCGGCCCGTATTGGGGGCTGCTTTCCACTGCGAAGAGATCCGGCGCCTAAGGTCGCACCGCTGCCCTTTCGGGCAGGAGCGCCTGCCCTTTCCGGCGCCGTGGCGGCGCTTGCGGGCCGTCCTTGCCGGGCGCATCGTCGGTGTAGGTCTGATGAAAGGGGTGCGCCATGCACAGCCACGACCATGACCAGTCCGACGTCGACGTCCCGGGGGCCAAGCCGGCGCGGGCGGAAGCAGCGGAGCCTGCGGTGCTGTATCGGGCGGCGGCCGCCGCCCGGACCGACGTCGTCGGGTCCCGCGGCTTACTGGCGCTTCAGCGCGCCGTCGGCAACAGCGGTGTGCGCGGCCTCGCGGAGGAGGAAGGGTCACCTGTGCTCGACGTCGTCTCGTCCGGAGCCGGTCAGCCGTTGGAGGAGCCCGTGCGCGCTGACATGGAGGGCCGCCTGGGCCACAACTTCTCCGACGTCCGCGTCCATACAGGGGAGGCCGCCCACAATTCCGCGGCATCGGTGAACGCCCACGCCTACACGGTGGGTTCCAATATCGTGTTCCAGCGGGACAATTACGATCCCGGCTCCGACGCCGGCCGTACGATGATCGCCCACGAACTGACACATGTGGTCCAGCAGCGGAGCGGCCCGGTGGACGGGACCGCCACGGGAACCGGGGTGCGCGTGAGTGATCCGTCCGACAGGTTTGAACGTGAGGCGACCGCCACCGCCGAGCGGGCTATGTCCGCACCCGTCCCGGCCGCTCCGGCGGCACAGCGCTTCGCGGCGGGCGCCGCCGTCGTCCAGCGCGATGCTGACCAGGACACAGCCCAAGGGAGCTTTGCCGAAGGCGCCGCGCTACAGCGAGAGGAATCATTGCAGCGAGAAGAGGAAGAGGAGGAGACCGCCCAAGGGTCCTTCGTTGACGGGCGGGCCGTGCAGCGCGACGAGGCGGAAGAGGAAGAGCCGGGCTGATCCCGGCGGGAGCGGTCCATGACGACGACCTTTCACGGCGGACCCGGCAAGGTTCCGGCGCAACGCGTTGGGCCCACAGTCGCGCGCCAGGCCACCGGTACGGCGAGAACCGAGGCTACTCAGGCGCTCGCCGACGGCCGCGAAAGGGTCGGCAGGCCAGCAAGCGCCGCCGTCGGGCCATACGCCGTGCTGGCGCTCCAGCGACTGGCCGGCAACGCCGCTGTCGGTGCGCTCATGGCGGCAAAGCTGAAATCCCCCGGGGAGCAGGCAGCCACAGAGATCGACGCAGCCCTGAAGGAGATCCGAAGGGACGAGCCCGCGATCGCCACAGTAGAGAAGGGGCTTAAGGCCGCAAAAGCGGCAGGCGTACCTGTTGAACTTGAGGGCCCCAAGCCTTCGGCTTCAGCGCTCGCGGTAACGAAGACGGGCTTCGGCCCCGGGTCTGTTCCCGCCAAGAAACCGGTGCCGCCACCCAAGCCGATCCCTGCGGTCAGCCCGCTCGGGAAAGCTGCAGCCGCTAAGGTGGGCGGACCGGGGAAGGGCTCGGCCGGAGGAAAGGCGCCCCCTTCAGGGGGAGGGGCCGCACCGGCCATCTTGGCGCCCGTTGCACTGCCTGCCGACAAGCTTTTCCAGCCTCCCGTGGCACCGGTCCCTGTCCGCCCTGAGGAAGATCCGGCCTTCACTCAGGTCACGGGCAGCATCAAGGGCTTCGCGGGGGCTAAGAAGGCCCACCCTCCGGCCGCGTCCAAGGCCAAGGAGGCCCAAGGGGCCGCGCTGCCGCCGACCGACGACGTCGCAGGGCAGGCCAAGGCGGCCAAAGTCGATGCCATGGACGCCCAGCAGCCCGGTACCTTCGACAAACAGGCATTCATCGCAGCGGTCAAGGCGGCGATTGAGGCGAAGTCGCCCAAGACCCTTGAGGAAGCTGACGAATACAAGAAGTCCGGCAAAGCCGGTGAGGCGAAGGGGCAAGTCAAGGGCCTGGTCGGCCAGGGCAAAGCCGGGCAGTCCAAGGACATCGAGGCGGCCACTGCGGCCCCTCCGGATCAGTCCAAGGCTGTTCCGAAGCCTGTCACCCCGATGGCCCAGGAGCAGCCGGGCCAGGCCGTGCCCATCCCGGCCGCGGGGGCGGTGCCCAAGCCGGCACCGGCAGAGCAGCTCAACCTCGCCGCCGGCCCGCACCAGGCAAACCAGGAGATGGCCGACGCCGAGGTCAGCGAGCAGCAACTGGCGCAGTCGAACGAGCCTGAATTCCAGCAAGGCCTCGCCGACAAGAAGGCCGCAGCCGAGCATGCCCAGGCCGCGCCAGCAGAGTTCCGCCAGCAGGAACAGCAGGTCCTCCAACAGGGCAAGGCGGAGGCCGGTGCGCAGACCGCGGCGGGCGTTACTGGAATGCAAACTGCCAAGGCGACGGCCCTGGCGAACCTGATGGCCGATAAAGGCAAGACTAAGTCGAAGGACGAGTCGAAGCGCGCAGAGATCACGGCCAAGATCCAGGGCATCTTCGCGGCCACCGAAGCCGACGTGAAGAAGACCCTCGACGGGATCGATCCCAAGGTGGACGCTGCCTTCGAGAAGGGTGAGGCCGGGGCCCGTTCGGCGTTCGAGGCCTACGTCGAGGCGAAGATGTCTGCGTACAAGAAGGACCGGTACGGCGGCTGGCTCGGCGGGTACCGCTGGCTCCGGGACAAGATCGCCGGCATGCCGCCGAAGGTCAACGAGTTTTACGAGGCCGGCCGGGAGTTGTACCTCACGAAGATGAACGCAGTGATCTCCAACGTGGCGGACATCGTCGGCAACGACCTGACTGCGGCCAAGCAGCGGATCGCCAGGGGCAAGTCTGAGATCGCTGCCTACGTCAAGAGCCTCCCTGCCAACCTGCAGAAGCTCGGGTCCGAGGCGACGAAGGAAATCGGCGACAAGTTCGAGGCGCTTGAGAGCGACGTTAATGCCAAGCAGGAGTCGGTGGTTGATGCATTGGCGACCAAGTACGTCGAGGCGCGAAAGGGGCTTGACGAGCGGATCGAGACCCTGCAAGCAGAGAACAAGGGCTTGGTAGACAAGGCGATCGGCGCGATCAAGGCGATCATCAACACCATCCGTGAGCTCGCCGGGATGCTCAAGAACGTGCTCTCACGCGCGGCCGGCGTCGTCGGGGACATCATCAAGAATCCGGTGGCCTTCCTGGGCAACCTGATCGAGGGCGTGAAGGGCGGCATCCTCAAGTTCAAGGACAACATCCTTGGCCACCTCAAGAAGGGCCTGATGGGCTGGCTGTTCGGCGCACTTGCCGAGGGGGGCGTCGAGCTTCCGGACACCTTCGACATCAAAGGCATCATCAAGCTGCTCGCCTCGATCTTTGGGCTGACGTGGACCAACATCCGCAACCGAATCGTCAAGCAGATCGGCGAGCCGGCGATGGCCGCCGTGGAGAAGGGCGTGGAGATCTTCCAGGTCATCGCCAGCCAGGGCGTCGCGGGCCTGTGGCAGATGCTCCTGGAGAAACTCGGCAACATCAAGGACATGATCCTGGATCAGGTGAAGGACTTCGTGATCACGAAGATCATCACCGCCGGCATCACGTGGCTGATCGGTCTGCTGAACCCTGCCGCGGCCTTCATCAAGGCCTGCAAACTGATCTACGACGTCGTGATGTTCTTCGTGAGCAACGCCGAACGGATCATGAAGTTCGTCAACACCATCATCGACTCGGTCGCCGACATCGTGCGCGGCAACGTTAGCAGCGTGGTGAACAAGATCGAAGATGTCCTGGGCCAGATGGTCCCGATCCTCATCGGCTTCCTCGCCAGTGTGATCGGCCTCGGCGGCATCGGCCAGAAGATCCGCCAGATCATCGAGACGCTGCAGAAGCCGGTGAACAAGGCCCTCGACTTCGTGATCAAGGCCGGCCTCAAGCTCGCTGGACCGATCATCCGCGGGATCAAGGGCTTCGCCGGGAAGGTGAAGGCTGGGGCGAAGAAGCTCGGCCAGAAGGCGCTCGCGAAGGTCCGCGGAGGTGACGATACGCCGGAGGGTAAGCAGAAACGGCTGGCCAAAGCCATGGCCGCCGGGGAATCCGCGCTCCGTCGATTCGCTGGCCGGAAGGTCGCCGAACGCCTCTTGATGCCTCTCTTGTCCGCAATCAAGCTCAGGTATGGCCTGACTGAGCTCAAGCCGATCAAACAGGGAACGCGGTGGGCCATATCGGGTGCGATTAACCCAACTTCGGTCCGACTCACAGACGTAATTGCCTACATGGACGAGTCGGTTGCGGCCGCAGAATTTGCCCGAACGGCGGCCGAGGTGGAACGTCAGTTCTTCGCGACGGGCTTGGAGGGATCATCGGCGTTGGCAGTGCGGGGGCCGCACGAACAGGCGTATGCGGGTTCAGTTGCGAGGCGCGGGGCCCCTGCCATGGGAGCGACAACTCACGCCCCAGCGCCAGTCGAAGGCGTTTCAAGTGCGGAACAGATCGCGGCGAGACGAGGTGCCTTGGAGGCCCACCGCCAGTCCGGCTCGAGCAATGTCCCTCGATTCGCCATTGCGACGTCCTCCTCGGAGGGCGGGCAGTTGACGGAGATGCTGAATCCGAATCGAAGCCAACCGCACAACGTAAAGCTCAACGAAGTTGGCGCGTACGGAACGCCGTCGGCGACGGCTGCCACGGGCGATGTCATGGGAGTGGTCAGGACCCTCCGGGAGAACGGGATGTCCGACGCTCAGATCAGCCGTGTTATGCAGTTGATTTCCCGAGAAGGTCGCACGCCAACAGCAGCGATGTTGGCAGCACATGGGTTCCGCGGCGATCCGAACGAACCGGTGCGAACAGGTCGGGCTTCTCTGCCACCCGCCGCAGCTCTTCGGGCAGTGACTCAACTAACGCACGTGATCGAGCCCCTTCGATTCTTGGACCGAGGGTTTGGACTGGTGCAGCAACCTGTCGCAACCACAACGGCAATGTCACATACCTTGGTTCAATCCGGCGCCGCGAATCTAGGGGAGGTGATGGCGAGTGGATCGGCGCTGGGGCCGGCAACCCATCTTCCGCTCGGAGAGTCGGGACGGCTGAAGTCAGAGTCGATCGCACGCAGCCAAGTGAGAGTCACAATGCTCGTCGAACAGGTGAGGCAACGTTGGTCCGCCTGGGTCCTCCAGACTCAGACACACATCGTAGGCGAGTTGCGGGCGAAGGGCATCGTGAATGCACATCTTGTTCCCACCAAGGAATCGATGCTCAAGTTGTTGCGCCACTTCTACGGCCAGGCACGCAGAGGCCCTTAGAGTCCGCCTCGACCGTCCTAGTAGTGGAATCATTCCAGTGCGCGGCCCTCGATCCCGCTGTCAGTTGCGTAGAAGGCGGGCGCCACCCTGCGATCAGTAAACACGAGGACGGCACAACCGTCAGTGTCTGATCGGCACGAATAGCTTCCGCACTAGGCATACAGCCGGACGTATCGGCTCCCTCAACTCCGGATCAGGCTGGGACCCAACGTCGGGGTCTTCGAGAATGCAACATGCCGAGTGCTTCGTCGTCCGGATCGGGGCCGAGGGCAAGAGATGAAATCAGAGCACGGCAAGCCATCGTCCTTGCTACCAACCGAGCGGCCCCGATTCTGCCCCTTCGTGCACTCCACCCTTCCCATGAGCGCATCCAGATAGCCGTACCGCCGCACACGCCTCCGCGGGACCCTTGAACCACGTTTTGGGTTCACTGAGGAGACAAAATGCCGAACTATCTTTCGCCAGGTGTGTATGTAAACGAGGTCGGAGCGGGCACTCGTCCAATCGAGGGAGTAGGCACGGCAGTCGCTGCATTCGTCGGGCTTGCCGCCAAGGGTCCGGACAATGAACCAACCCTAGTGTCCAACTGGACCCAGTTCTCCGACACCTTTGGGGACTTCGTCCCAGGCTCGTACCTTGCCCATGCCGTCTACGGCTACTTCCTCAACGGCGGAGGGAATTGCTACGTGGTGCGCATCGGCGCCGACGGAGCGCGGGAGGACAAACCGAAGCAACAGCCAAAGGCAGTGACGGCGTCCCCGACGGCCGAATTCGCCGGATACCGCGTGACCGCCAAGTCCACGGCAGCCAACCCCAAGCCTGTAACGGTCGAAATTGCCGACCCAGGGGGTGAAAATCCGTCCGAGGACCAGTTCAAGATCGTCATAACGGTGGAGGGCAAGCCGCCCGAGGTCTGGGACAACGTCACCACCAAACGTGGCAACAATAACGTCGCCACCAAGATCAGCGCCGAATCGAAGATCGTCACCATTGAGGAGATTGCCACAGGCGGTGCCCTCGTCAAACCGGACAAGGGGACCATCCAGCTGGTCGCACCGGAGCCTGAGCCTGAACCGCCAACAACTGACAAGCTGAACGTGGACGACTACGTCGGCGATGCCGCCGACCGCACCGGATTCAGCGGCCTCGAGGCCGTCGACGAAGTGACCATGGTGGCCGTGCCGGACCTCCTGGCCGCCTACGAGCAAGGCGCCATCGATCTGGAAACCGTCAAAGCCGTGCAGCTCGCCGCCATTGCCCACTGCGAGCTGATGGGGGACCGCATCGCCATCATCGACCCGCCGCCCAACCTCAACGCCCAGCAGATCAAGAACTGGCGCATGGACGGCGGCGGCTATGACTCCAAGTTCGCGGCACTCTACTGGCCGTGGGTGAAGGCGTTCGACCCCAGCACCGGAACGAACCGGTTCATTCCGCCGTCGGGCCACATGGCCGGCGTCTGGGCCCGCAACGATGACACCCGCGGCGTCCACAAGGCGCCCGCGAACGAGGTGATCCGCGGCGTCACCAGCCTGCAGACCCAGATCACCAAGACGGAACAGGAACTGCTGAACCCCATCGGCGTCAACTGCATCCGCACTTTTCCTGGCCGCGGCATCCGCGTCTGGGGAGCACGCACCATGTCCAGCGACGCCGAATGGCGGTACCTGAACGTCCGCCGCCTCTTCAACTACCTGGAGGAGTCCATCCTGCAGGGCACCCAATGGGCAGTCTTCGAGCCGAACGACCCTGCCCTGTGGGCGCGCATCCGCCGCACCATCAGCGCCTTCCTGACCAACGAATGGCGCAAGGGCGCCCTCTTCGGGCTCACACCCGAACAGGCGTTCTTCGTCAAGTGCGACGAAGAGACCAACCCGGCCGAGGGCATCGACGCTGGACAGGTGGTCTGCCAGATAGGCGTGGCCCCGGTCAAGCCGGCCGAGTTCGTCATTTTCCAGCTGTCCCAGTTCTCCGGCGGCACCAGCCTCGTGAGCGAGTAATCCCAGTTCAAAAGGAGCAAGACCATGGCCCTCGGCGATTTTGACAACTCATCAGCGAACGGATTCACCGTCACGATTGACGGCATCGAAGTGCCGAGGGTGATCGAGGTGAGCGGCCTCAAGACCGAGGTCGACAAGATCGAACTGAAGCAGCAGACGAAGGACGGCAAATACGTCGTCCGCCAGCTCATCGGCCGGCCGAAAGCGGGCGAGCTGACGGTCACCAGGGGACTGACCGAAAGCAAAACCGTGACCGACTGGCTCAAGAAAGTCATGGAGGGCGACGTCGCCGGGGCCCGCAAGACTGCCGCCGTCTCACTCCTGGACTACAAAGGGGAGACGCTGAAAACCTATAACTTCGTCAACTGCTGGGTGAAGAGCGTCGAACTGAATTCCCTGAAGGCTGGCGCCACGGAGCAGGCCACAGAGAAGTTCGTCATCTGCTACGACGAATCCACTATCTCGTGATGCAGCGGACACATGGTGCGGTGGTGATGCCGGACCCGGAGGCCGATGCCCCCGGCGTCCCGGCTGACAGGAGGCCGGACAAGGGACGTCAGCCGCTCCGTACCGAGTTCAGCTTCGAGCTTCCCCGCGGCTACGTGGACCAGGACGGGACCGTCCACAAATCCGGCGTCATGCGGCTGGCGACCGCACGGGACGAACTGCTGCCGCTCTATGACGCCCGCGTCCAGGAGAATGCGGCGTATACGACCGTGGTCCTTCTGGGCAGGGTGATCACCTCCCTGGGCACGCTGGGGGCTGTGACCTCTGCCGTCGTGGAAAACATGTTCGCCTCCGACGTCGCATTCCTTCAGGACTTCTATCGGCGGATCAATGCCGAGGGCCATACCCGGATCGCTGTTACGTGCCCGGAATGCTCCCACCGTTTTACCGCCGACCTCGCCGGTGGCCGCCTGGGGGAATCATGACGTACACGCCGGACCGGATCTACGAGGAGGTGTCGTACGTGGCCTATCACTTCCACTGGCCCCTGGATGACATTCTGGATCTGGAACACGGCCAACGGCTTCGCTATGTCCGGGAGATAGCGGCAATCAACACGCGCCTGACCCAGGAACGGTGAACCATGCGGTGGCCTTGGCAACGGGAGCGGCCCGAGCCCCCGCCCGGCCAGGAACCGCGCGAAGCGGCAGCACCCGCGGCTGCTGAGCCCCGGATTGCGCCCGCCGGCTGGGCTTTCCTGCCGCCGCTGCAGCGCAGTGCCGGCAGCATTCAGCTGACGTCGGACCCGGACCATTTCACCGGCTCCCTCGCCTCATGGGGCGATCCGTCCTTCACCGGACCCATGACCCACCTGGTCAGCACACAGGCGCCGGCAGGCGTTATCGACGTCGACGGCGGCGGTCCCGATCCGGGCTCCGGCGGCTACACTGCGCCCTCAGTGGAGATGACACTGTTGCCGCCTCCGGCGCCACACGTCCGGCCGGTGCCGGGCAGGCTTGGCGGCATGCCGACGATCCAGCGCGCCGGGACCGACGGCGGCACACAGGGCGGCAACCAGCTGGGCGGCGATTGGCAGGATGGCGGTTGGCCGGACGGCGACCCCCAGGCCAGTGGAACCCTGGATGGCCTTTCCCTTACCGCGGCGGCACCGGACGCCTTTCCTGTGCTGCATGTCGATGCGGCGCCACTGCAGTCTCCGGGTTCATCCCCGGGCCCATCGGTGTCCGCACCGGTTTCGCGCGGGGAGCCCTCCGGCCCGTCCCGCACCAGGTCCACCGACGGCAGCACCTCTGACGGAAGTGCGACGTACGTTCCACTGCCGTCGGCACCGGCTGTGCAGCGGGCTTCGACCCCGGCGGACTCTTCGCCGTCATTCCGGCAAGCGCCTCACCCGCCAAGGCTGGGGCTCGGCATGCCACTGTCGTTTTCGGAGCTGGCCGCGACACCGGAGTTTTGCCCCGGGACCGCTCCCGATGTCTTCCCCGATTCTCGTCCCGGTTCCTTCCCCTTGCCGGTCCAGCGGACGTCAACCCCCGAAACCGCTGGTGCGCCCGTGGTTCCACCGGCGGCTGACGCCAGCATTCGGGGCGCCAGTGCTCCTGACGCCGTTGACGCGACCCTTCCGGGTAATGGAGGAGGAACGGCCCCCGGACCCGCGACCACGTCCGCAGTACCTTCAGATCCGCCGAGCCTCGATTCCACCGGGGCGCCGGACCCCGGGATTGGCGAGCCAGCCCCGTGGGCTGACGCCGGGACAACAACAGCGACTGTCTCCCCGCCGGCGGACGATGCCCCGGCTCCGGACGACGGGTCCGCGCCGCCGCTCTCGGCCACTGGGTCTGCCGGAGCAATTGACCGGGCAGGGGACAGTCATCCCGGTGCGAATGATCCGGCACCCCGCACCACTGAAGGAAACCCGGCAAGCATGCCGGTCGTCTCCCGTTCCGGGCACGCCGTCGACCTCCTGTCCAATGTCACTGACGCCGGTCACGGTTCGGATTCCCTGGAGACTTTCGGCGCGGTGTCTTTCCCGGCTCTGTCTTCCCCAGCGGTGTCCTCCTCCGCGGTGCGTGAAGCAGCCCGGCCTGTGAACGGGCCTCCCGAGCCCGCCCTGACAATTCATCCCGACATACCGCGGGTCGATGAGCGGCCCGCAGCCGCCCCGCTTCCACTTGTACTTGGTCCTGCCACGGGCCAACAGGCCATGCCAGCCGGCAGCCCCTCAGTTCAACGCAGTCTCTCGGACGATTCCCCAGCCGAAACGGCCCCGCACGCGGAGGAACTGACCGCGGAGGAACTGGCCGCCCCCGCCGCCGCCCTTGCTCCGGTCCAGGGTCAGAGCGCGGAATGGTCCTCCGACGAGCCACGAGCCAGCGGCCAAACCGGAGCCGTGAAACCGACAACTGACCCGTCATCCTCTCCGCATGGCTCCCTCGGGATCCAGCGCACCGCCAAGCCGGCAGCCGAGCTGCAGACCCGGGCAATCCCCACCTCAGTCGGACCGGTTGTCCTACGGATTGTCCCCGCTGCCGGCCCGGGACCGGCCACGGATACCTGGCAACGGCTGACTGCCCTGCCCGTAGCGGCGCCCGCGCCGCGCGCCCAGGCTCGGGCCTTGACGCTGCCAGCGGCAACTAGGCCAGCACACTCACCGGCGAACACTGCCTGGCCCGATGAGGGCCAACAGGGTGTCGCCGCCGCGGCAACGGCATTCGCTCCAACGGCCGACATGCCATCTGAATCCGACAATGGCCTCGGCATCGAGGGGGACTCCGGCCCCCGGACGGAATCTGGCTTTCTGGCCGATGCTGCCCCCGGCGCAGAACCGGACGCCCCACCCGGACTGAGCGCCGCCGTCGGAAGAGTCATTCAGCGGACGATTTCAGTGGAGCGATATTCAGCAGAGGGAACGCGCCCATTGGACGCGGCAGCAACCGGCTTCCCGGCCGGGTCGGCGCCTCCGACGCAAGTGCTCACCGTCCCGCCTACGCCACCACATGGCGGAGAACAGCCGGCCCGCCTGCAACGCTTGAGCGCCTCCGCGGGCCCGGTTCCCGGAACCGTCGGTTCGACGCCGGAACGTACGGCGACATTGGGATATTTTTCGAACACATCGTTCACGGCGATCCCGACGGGCCCGGGAGCCCACGCGGCCTTCGAATCCGGATCGGACAGGCCACAAGATGCAATCCTGAGTCTCGCCTCTCCGTCGCCGCAGCGGGACGAGGGCGGTGAAGCCGTTCAGCGGGAGACCGGGCTCCCGGGGAGTGATTCTGCGGCGGCTGCGCCGGTCGTTCCGGCACGGGCCGCCAGCGGGCCGGGGGAGGCCGATGGCGGCGTAGCGGTCCAGGGCGGCACGGACGCCGGTCCGGCCGGATCGGCGGAGCAAGGACCGGCAGTGAGGGGAGCAACGGCGTCGGGCATCCCGGCCGGGGCGACGCCTGAACAGCTTGAGGATCTCGCCAAGCGGCTTGCCGGACCGCTGATCCGGCGCATCAAGGCCGAAATGCTGCTGGACCGCGAGCGCCGCGGTCTGCGGACAGACACGAACTGAGGAAGATCATGTTGGAGGATGTGGATACGGCGGTCAGCGTCCGCTACACCGTGGCACTGGACAATCTGGATCTCGGAACGTTCACCACGTGCGAAGGACTGGGCTGTGAGGTAGTGATCGAGTCCCGGGAGGAAGGCGGAAACAACTCCTTCATCTGGCAATTGCCCACGCGGCTCAAATATCCCAACATCACATTGAGCCGGCCGCTCGGACGGGACACCGAAAAGATTGCCAAATGGTTCGCGGACATGGCCTCCGGCTACACCCGGTGCACGGGAATCATCGAGGCGATGACCGGCAATGGCCGGAAGATCGCCGGCTGGGAGCTTTACGACGTCGTCCCCGTGCGGTGGAAGGGCCCGTCGCTGAACCCGGACCAGCCGAAGGTCGTCATGGAGACGCTGGAGATCGCCCACCATGGCTTTGTTTCAAAGACGCGCTAGCCGAAGGAGCCAGACATGACCACGAGTGCGGTAGCGGGCAGGGCGCCAAGTACCGCTGCCGCTCCTGCAGCCGTTGCCAGCGCAGGCGGCCCTGCAGGCGCCGGCGGAGAGGCGGCACTAAAGCTCTCCCACGCGTACCTGGAACTGTTCGAACCGTCAAAGGACGGCTCGCTGGACAAGGCCGGACCCCAGCTGGGGAGGATTGAATTTCAGTTCAACCCGAAGGAGCTGACGCTGGGCAAGGCGGCCTCCTGGACCCGGCAGACCGCCAAGGGCAACAAGAAAGCGGGGCCGCCGCAGTACAACGGGCCGATGCCCTCCAAGCTCTCCTTGGAGATGTTTTTTGACGCGTCCGCGAAGCAGGACGACGCCGTGGTCAAGCGGGTGGAAAAGTTGTTTTCCTGCTGCACTCCCACCCCGGCGTCCCTGAAGCAGAACAAGGGGTCACCGCCGTGGGTGCTGTTCCGCTGGGGGCAGCTGACGGGGTCGCTGTCCTATATCGCCAGCGTGCAAGTCAAATACACCCTCTTCACGGCTGCAGGGGTTCCCGTGCGCGCCACTTGCACCGTGGCGCTTGAAGAGATAGCGGGTGATCCGCCAAAGCAGAACCCGACGTCCGGCGGCCTGGTGCCGCGACGAGTGCATGTCCTGATTGAGGGTGAGACTCTCGCCGGCATCGCCTACAACGAATACGGAAACGCATCTCTATGGCGGGCGGTTGCGGCAGCCAACCGCATTGATGATCCGATGCGGCTGCGGTCCGGCACCTCTGTGCTGCTGCCCGCCGTGAATGAGCTGCCGTCCGTGGCACTGCGGGATGGCCCGGCCGAGGGACGGGAGGTGATCCGTGGCGCACGGTGAAGAATTCAGCAACATGCTGCTGGTGGAAGTCGCCGGGCAGCCGCTTCCCCCGGATATTGCCGCACGTCTGGTTTCGGGCTACGTCGACGACAGCAGTAACGTTCCGGACCTGTTCCTGCTCCGCTTCAGTGATGAGTACTCCACAGTGCTGGACAAGGCAGGGATCAGCATCGGGGCGCCCGTCAAGCTGCTCGTCCAACAAAGCGGCCCCGGAGGCCCGGTGCCCCTGCTCTCCGGTGAGGTCACTGCCCTCGAAACGGAAATGGACCACGACGGCCTGTACACAATCGTCCGAGGCCTGGACCATTCCCACCGGCTGTTCCGGGGACGCCGCGTTGAGGCCTACCTGCAGAGCACCGCCGCGGACATCGTCCGCAAGGTGGCCCAGCGCGCCGGAATCAAGGCGGGCACGATCGACGCCAAAGGCCCCGTGCTGCAGCATGTGGCACAGGACGGCATCAGCGACTGGGACTTCCTGCACAGGCTGGCCGTCGAGTCTGGTGTGGTCCTTTCCGTGTCCGGCGGCGCGATGCACTTCACCGCGTCGACGGATGCGGCAACAGCCCCGCCGGATGCCGGCGGGGCGAGGAACGAGCCCCTGGTGCTCCAACGGGGAGTGAACCTTGTGTCCCTGCGGGGCACGGTCACCTCCGCCGACCAGGTCCCCGATGTGGAGGTCAGGGGCTGGGACGTTGCTGCGAAACGGGCCATCGTTTCCGTCGCCCCGGCAACGACCCGCAGCGCCAAGCTCCCCGAGGTGACCCCGGTTGCCCTCGCCAAGAAGTTCGATAGCCCGCGGTACGTGGCTCCGGCTACAGCGTTCGAGCAGGCGGCACAGTGCGACGCCACCGCAGCGGCCCTCGCCTCCCGACTGAGCGGCGCGTTCGCTGAACTGGAAGGTGTGGCCCGCGGAAACCCCCAGCTGCGGGCCGGTGCTGCAGTCACCCTGAATGGGGCCGGGAAGCCCTTCGACGGGAGCTACACGCTGAGCTCCTCCCGGCACGATTTCAGCCCCGACACCGGATACCTCACGACGTTCGCCGTGAGCCATGAGTCCGAGCGTTCCCTCTACGGAGTCGCGGCCGGTGGGAACGGCAGGGCTGCAGTTCCCGGCGTCGTCAACGCCGTGGTGACCGCCGCGAAGGACCCGGAGAACCAAGGCCGGGTCAAGGTGAAGTTTCCGGTCCTCTCCGACACCTACGAGAGTTGGTGGGCGCGCACCGTCCAGGCGGGGGCCGGCGCCTCGCGCGGCGCCGTCGTCCTCCCTGAGGTCGGCGACGAGGTCCTTGTTGCCTTCGGCCACGGGAGCTTCCAGCAGCCGTTTGTCCTGGGTGGCCTGTTCAATGGCAAGGACAAGCCGGACAAACCTTGGGCGGACCATGTGGGTTCCACTGACGGCGCCGTCCAACGGCGCGCATTTGTCTCCCGCACGGGGATGCTGGTGGAGTTCCTGGAATCGCCCGACGGCGAACAGCTCACCGTGAGCACCAACGGCGGCAAGCAAAAGGTCTCGCTCGTGCAGAAACCTGACGCTGGGATCCAAATCCTGTCCGAGGGCCCCGTGACCATCACGGCCAGGAAGGATGTCTCGGTCACTACGTCCACGGGAGATGTGGTCATCAAGGGCAAGAACGTGACCGTGGAAGCGACTTCGGGCCTGGACCTGAAGGGAGCGTCGGTGAAGATCACGGGCAGCGGGTCGGCCGAAGTGAAGGCCCCGAGCGTCAAGGTGGCTGGCGACGCGACGGCCGAGCTGTCCGGCGGTGCCACGACCACGGTCAAGGGCGGCCTGGTCCGCATCAACTGAACCCCAACGCAACAGACAAGTCCGCTGGGGGAATAGGAGGCAGCAAGGTGGGACAGGAATTCATTGGTGCCGGCTGGGCCTTCCCGCTGCGCACCGACCGGACCGGCAGCATCGCGCTCGTTCATGACCAGCGCGAGATCGAGGAGAGCATCCACCTCATCCTGGCGACCTCTCCGGGCGAGCGGCCGATGCGCCCGGAATTCGGCTGCGCGATCCATGATTATGTTTTTGCACCGGCAGACGCGGCAACAGCCGGCGACATCGCCTACGCGATCCGGGTGGCGCTGGACCGCTGGGAACCCAGGATCGACGTCGAGAAGGTGCTGGTCCATTTTGACGGGGCCGACGACGGAGTGCTGCTGATCGATGTGCAGTACACCGTCCGGGGAACCAACGACCCCCGGAACCTTGTCTTTCCCTTCTACGTCATTCCGCGCACCGGTCAGGAGGCTGCTTCCTAATGCTCCCGTCACCCAACCTTGATGACCGCCGGTTCCAGGACCTTGTGGATGACGCCAAACGCATGGTCGCGCAGTATTGTCCGGAGTGGACCGACCACAATGTCTCCGATCCCGGCGTCACCCTGATCGAAACATTCGCGTTTATGGTGGATCAACTCTTCTACCGGCTCAACCGCGTACCTGACCGCCTCTACATCGCATTTCTGGAACTGCTCGGTGTCACGCTGCATCCGCCGACCGCCGCCTCCGTTGAGCTCCTGATGTGGTTGTCAGCACCGCAGCCGGACACTGTCGTCATTCCGCAGGGAACAGAGGTGTCGACCCGGCGCACCGAAGAGGACGAGGCGGTGGTCTTCACGACGACAAGGGACCTGACCGTGCCGCCCAGACGGCTGGGCCACGTCATGACGCAGGGCCGCGGGGGAGTTCCTGTGCCCCATTCCGAGGCTTTGCACGGGGACGGGGACTTCGCCTGCTTCGGTACGCCACCGCTGCCGGGGGACGTGCTGCTACTCGGCTTGAACGATCAGGCGCCTTCCTGTGCGGTGGCCCTGCGGTTCGCGTGCGAGGTCCGGGGTGTGGGCGTAAACCCCCGCAACCCGCCGCTTGTCTGGGAGGCCTGGGATGGCGCCGACTGGGCATCATGCGAGCTGGACAGCGACGGGACCGGCGGGCTCAACCGGCCCGGCGACGTGATCATCCATGTGCCACACACGCACACGGCCTCACTGATGGGGGGAGTCCGAGCGGGCTGGCTGCGATGCCGCGTGGTGGACCCGAAGGACGGCTACCCGCCCTACAGCGCTTCCCCCACTGTGCGTTTCGTGAACGCTTTCACTATCGGCGGGTCTGTTCCGGGCGTCCATGCAGAGACGATTGCCGGTGAGGTTATCGGGATGTCCGAAGGTGTTCCGGGACAGTCGTTTGAATTGGGGCGTCACCCCGTAGTTCCCGGCGGCGAGCCGTTCGTGGTGGAGATCGCCTCCGGTTCCGGCTGGGATACCTGGACCGAGGTGGACTCGTTCGCAGGATGCGGTCCTGAGGACCGGGTCGTTGCCTTCGACCGCACGGCCGGCCTCGTCCATTTCCCCCCTGCTGTGCGCGAGCCCGACGGCTCGCTGCGCCATTACGGTGCCGTCCCGCCTGCCGGTAGCCCCGTAAGGGTTCCGCTGTACCGCACGGGCGGGGGACCCACGGGTAACGTTGCTGCCCGGGCACTGTCAGTGCTTCGGTCCAGCATTCCCTTTGTCAACAGCGTCGAGAACCGCCGTGCCGCCCACGGCGGAGTGGCTCCGGAAACCATCGAACAGGCCAAGCTCCGTGGGGCCCTTGCATTGCGGACCCGCGACCGGGCCATCACAGCCGAAGACTACGAGCAACTGGCGAAGCGCGCCGCCCCGGACATTGCCAGGGTCCGGTGCATCCCGGCCAACGGTCCTGACGAGGCTGGCGGAGTCAGGGTGCTGGTGGTTCCGGCGGCTGTCCCGGACAAAGATCAGAGGCTGACATTCGAGGATTTGGTGCCGGACGAAGAGACGCTCTCTGTGGTCGCATCGTATCTGGACGCACGCCGTCCGGTGGGCACAAGGGTCGTGGTAGAACCGCCCTACTACCGTGGGGTGACCGTCGTCGCCCAACTCACAACGCGGCCCAGAGTGTCGCGCGAGGCGCTGAAGCGCAACGCGCTCCGGGCGCTCTACGAGTATTTTGATCCAATCCGGGGCGGTCCGGACGGAGAAGGATGGCCGTTCGGCCGTCCCGTGCAGGCAGGCGAAGTCCATGCGGTGCTTCAACGGCTGGCCGGAACCGAAATCGTCGACGAAGTGCTGGTGTTCGCGGCCGACCCCATCACGGGCCAGCGTGGTGAGCCACAGCAACGCGTTGAACTGGAACGGAATGCGTTGGTGTTCTCCTTTGACCATCGTGTTCGGGTGACGGAAGGGGTCTGAGATGCGGGGCATGGTAGAGGGTCTGCCCAGCGCGGTGCCGCTGGCCGCCGGGCTGCCGGCCGTGCTGCAGGAAGACGCCTTCCTCCAACGGTTCCTGCTCGCCTTCGACGACGCCCTGGCCCCGGTATTCACGACGCTGGACGGCCTCGACTCCTACCTCAATCCCAGCTTGGCCCCTGAAGACTTCCTGAATTGGCTGGCCGACTGGGTGGGCGTACGCCTGGACGAGTCATGGTCCACGGCACGGCGCCGCGACGTTGTGGCGCACGCCGCAGCGATCCACCGCCGCCGAGGCACCGTCCCGGGGGTCGCCGACGCTGTCAGGCTCGCCGTCGGAGGTGTGGTGGACGTCGAAGTTGAAGACAGCGGTGGCACCACCTGGTCCTCGACGCCGGGCACGGAATTGCCGGGCAGGCCCGCCGCGATGCTGCACATACGGGTCTACGCTGCTGCCCGGGAGGACGTGAATATCCGGCGACTGGAGGGCATTGTCAATGCCGTGAAACCGGCGCATGTTCCCCATACCCTGGAGATAGTGCCCGCAGTTGCCCCCTACGCTGACGATTCCTGAGGAGCCCGCGGTGCTGATCTGTGGAGACTGCAGCGCCCGCAACAATGACGGCGAGCGATTCTGCAGCAATTGCGGAGCCTACCTTGTCTGGCAGCGGACGCCCGCCGAGGCGGAGGAACCACGCCCGATGCCGACAGGCTCGAGCACAAACCTGGATCCAGACGTGACGACGGCACAGCTTCCGATAGTTCCCGGACCGTCGGACACCCGGCACGCTGCATCACCGGTTACTGCGTCCAGGGACCTGCGGAACTCCGTCCCGTCCGGCGGAGCGAAGTCGGGGGCGCACGTGGCGGGCAACGCCCGTGTGGGTGCTCCCGAGAGCATCGGCGGCACGGCGACAGGGGATGCCGCGACACATGGCGCCGGACTGCAAGAGCGCCAACCCGGAAAGGAGGGAGACCACGCTCCATACAAGGCCACACCACAGGCACCGCACGACGAACCTCCGCAGTTTCCGGGCGGCCTCATCTGCCGCCGGTGCGGGGCGGGCAACAAGCCGGACGTGCACTTCTGCCGACAATGCGGGGCCGGTCTCGAGGAAACAGCGCCTGCACCGCCCCTTCCGCCGTGGTGGCAGCAGATCCTGGGCCGCACGAAGCCTCCCGCGCTGCCAGCAGGAACCCGGCCCAGATGGCGGATACAGCGCCGCTTCCCCGTGGGTGCCGTGTCCCTCCTCACGGTGTTGGGACTATTTTGCGGCGTCGCCTACCTTGGCCGGGGCGTGATTGCCGCAGCCATGACGCGCGTGGTGGACGAAATCTCGGAGGAAAAAATTACTGTCCAGGATAAAGATGCGTCGAGCTCCAAACCGGGACGCGGTGCGGACCTGGCCTTCGACGGCTCTGAACGCTCGTGGGCGTCGAGGGGCCCCGCGCAGGCCGGCGTCGACTACCTCAAGGCCGGTTTCGGCCCCCCGTTTCGCTTGACGTACGTAGTCATTTTCTGTGCTGCGTCCGGTGTGGATCAGGACCCCGGCAAGGAACAGAAGCCGGTCAAGGCCGAGATCGTCGCCGTTCGCGGCGATGGAGCTCGAGCGTCCCTCACTGTTGACCTCAGCGGCTGCGAGTCAGGTCCCAAGAACTTTTACTTTGGGGCGGACCAGACCTCGACCGTGATGCTTAGGATCCTGGATTCGGCAGGTCCGACGGACGGACCCGTGTCCGTCGAGGAAGTCCAGTTCTTCGGCCGGCGGTGACTTCTGTGCTGGTACGTGCAGATTCCGCCGGCACGCCCAGAGAATTCAAAATGAGGTCGTATCGCCGTTGCGCGCGTTCCGCCGCAGCCGGATCCCCGAGGCGCCGGAAGGTCTCGACCAGGGTCCGCCATGATTCGTCCCGCCACGGATCGATTTCAACACTCCGGGTGGCGGCCGCGGCGGCATCGGCCGGGTTGCCCAGATGGAGCTCCAAGCCCGCCAGCGACGCCGCAGCCTCGGCGGCCCGCAGGCGGTACCGTTCGCGGGTGGCGCTCACCCACTCCGCGGGGCCATCTTCCGGGAGCACCTCACCGGTGTACAGCTGGACGGCACGGCGGAGCCCTTCAGCGGCGGCAGCGTTGTCTCCCGCTGACCGTGCCAGCGATGCATCATGGATTGTCCGGTCGAAGTCCGCGAGGTCGAACACCGATCCTTTACCGAGCACCAAGGCGTAGGCCTCGCCCTGCCGAATGAGGAGGTGCTGGGCCTCGGCTTGTCCCTCAGGCTGGAGTGCACCCCGCAAACTGGACACACTCACCTGTAACGCATGCTGTGCCGCGGCAGTGTCCAAGTCTGCCCACAGGATGCCCGCAAGCCGTTCGCGGTGAACCGGGCGGCCGGCGTTCAGAGAAAGAATCCGGAGCACCGTCCGTGCCTGGGGCCGCACCCTGGACAAGTTCACGCCAACTCCGTCACTGAGGAGCGCAAATCCGCCGAAACAACCTATCTGCAGGGCCGGCAGGGCTGAGCAGTCCGCTACCTCAACTGCAGGAACGCCGACGTCCCGGTCCGCGAGTTCCGCACGGCCGGCCGCCGGCCCCGGATTGGGCAGGGCGAACCGCGCCGCGAGCGCCGGCGGCGCAGGCAACATCCACGTCCACGGGCGGCACACCAATCCGGCCGACCTGCCGGTCTCGCGTGCCACATTCATCAGTTCGTCGTAGTGCTCCGGCCACTGCGCCGCCACGGCCGCGTAAGCGACCGCCAGCGCGCCGGGAACACCCGCCGCCCGGGCAAATGCCTCCGCGGAACGCGACTCCTCGGCGGCTCCCGGCAGATCCATCGTGGCACTAACGAGGGCCTGCGCCGACTGCGCCCAGGCTTCCAGGGCCCCAGCATCGAGACCTCGGAAACGCCCGGCCAGCGCGTCGAACGCCCGGGTATCCGGGCGTCCCGCCCGCCACTGCATCAGGGCTGCAGAAGCGGCCACCAATGCCGCACCCCACTCGTCACCCCTCTGCTCACAGCTGTCAATGATCGACCGGACGGCGTCCTGAGAACTTGAGGATCCCGGCAGACCGGCTTGGACACCCTGCGCGACGCGGGCAAGCCAGGTGAAACCGCGGCGTTGGGCCTGCCGCTGGACGGCGTCCAGCTCGGCGGCAGGGCCGCTAAGGTCCGCATCAGTGGATTCCGGCCCAAAAACTGCCAGCGCAAGCTGGGCAGCAAGTGCGGCCACCGGTTCGTCGTCGAGCAGTCCGGCACACCGCCGCAGCGGTGGAAGGGCAGAGCATTGATCACCGGCCAGAAGGCAGGCCAGCCCCTTGGCAAGAAATTCCTGGGGCCGGCGGGCGTCGCCCATCGATCGGGCCACGCCGCCAGGATTCCCTCGAGTCGCGTCCCGCAAGCCGCGCGCCGGGCCGGGGCCCGTGGTGGGCGCGCCTCCGGCCCACGATGCGGCCATCAGCTGAAGCTTCCGGGCCAGCGCAAGCCACTCGGGAACGCTGGTCAACGCAGGGACCTGCGCGGCGGTTCTGTAGGCGGCCGCCATGCAGCCGTCGTCGACGAGCCGCCGTGACGTGGCCACCGCAAACGCGGCATCATCTCGCACGGCAGGCCGTGGAACCAGGGCTGCCCATTCGCAAGTGCCAGGCTGTACAGCGGTGCTTCGCGCCCTGTGCAGAAGGCTCCCCACCTTGGCCCAGTCCTGGCCTTCTGCCAGCACCCGCAGTGCCGCGCCGACGTCGCCCTCCTGTTCCAGGATTTTCGCTGTGCGCTCACGCGTACTTTGCGGCAAGCTGTGCTCTGACTCGATCAACGCTGCAACGAAGTATTGACGAAGCACCTCGGGGGCCCGCACCTTTGCACCGCCGTCCTCGCTCGAGATGACACCGAGCTGCTCCAGGCGCCGCAGCAGTTGCCGGCTGTCACGGCGTTCAAGGAGCGCGTCGCAGCGGGACGGAGTGAGTACGTCGAACAGGCAAGTCTGGCGAAGCAGCAGTTCCATGTCCTCCGACACCCCGGCAAGGAAATGGTGTGTCAGGTAGCTCGTGACGTACTGCGGCGCCGGGCCGAGGGACTCGGCCGCTCGCCTTCGTTCGACTTCGGAACGGTTCTTGGTTGCCAGGTGAAAGAGGTGCAACGCAGCGGCCCAGCCATCGGTCCTCTGCACCAGGTTCAGCGTCCCCGCCGAACTCAGGGGCTGTTTGTACATATTCCGGAAAAGTTGGTCCACTTCATTGGCGCGAAAGCGCAAGTCATCACCGGAAACCGTCACGGCAGCGGGGAGCTCGGACCTGGCCAGATTGAACGGTGGCGGGCGGCGGCTGCCCACGAGGAAATGAACCTGTGGTGAGTTCAGTGCGAGTAGCCGCTCAAGTTCCGACTCCGCGGAAGTATGCGCCAGCGCATGCAGGTCATCGACGACGAAGACGAGCGGCTTTTCAAGCCGGCCGGCCAAGAGCTCCAACTCGGCGAAGGACCGGGGGGATTCCTCGTCTGCAGCCATGGCGAGCGCGGCGGCGAATCGGGTGAGCATCCGGCCCGGCTTCGCGTCACGCGGACTCGGCCGGAACCATGCCACCGTGGAGGAGCGATGCGCCGCCCATTGCGCCAGGAGAGTCGTTTTGCCCGTTCCGGGAGGAGCGATCACGAGTCCAAGCCGTGCGCTTGTGGCGCCCTCAATGCACGGGATCAGGCGGGGGCGCAGAAGGCCTTTGACGTCCGGGCCCTTCAGGCAATATCCATGCTGTGTGGCTGCCATACCGTCCTGCTTCCCCCGGAAGGATTGCGTCCCAGCGTGTCTTATAGTCTAGGGCTCATGCGTCCATCGAATCGAGCATCCGGCGGCTTTCCCCGACAAATCGACAGTCCATCCGGGCTGCTGACGAGTCCCGGGGGTCGACGTGCATGAGTGAATCTGCGGGTTCTTCTAATTACGCAGCGAGGGCCGCGGCCACTGGAATCCGGGGGGCGAGCATAGCGTCATAGCCGTCATCATCGCGACGTGGAGGCCAAACCCACCCGGGTGGCCGGTGGCGACTGTCGAATGGCACGGAACGCCGTGTACAGCGTTGCCGCCAGCAGCAGCGCAGCCATCGTTCAGCGCAGGGCGTCGTCCGCAATCATGGCCGGCTGTTCATGGCGGCACGCTCACAACTGCTCGTCGTGATGGATCCGTTCGCCGAGTTCCCGCAAAGGCTCCCCGCTGCCGCTCCACTGCCGGGCGATGAACTCTGCAGCGATGGACACGGCCGTTTCCTCCGGCGTGCGGGCGCCGAGATCAAGGCCCACGGGACTGTGGAGCCTGGACAATTCTGCCTCGCTCAGTCCTGTCTCGCGCAGCCGTGCCATCCTGTCCTCGTGCGTGCGCCTGGATCCCATAGCGCCGATAAACGCGACGGGGCTGCCGCGCAGGGCCACCACCAGGACAGGGATATCGAACTTCGGATCGTGGGTCAGGACGCACAGCACGGCCCGGGAATCCAGCAGTCCTTGGGCGAACTGGTCGCTCAAATACCGGTGTGGCCACGCGTTGACCACCTCGGCGGCGTCGGGGAACCTCGCTGGCGTGGCGAAAACGGACCGCGCATCACAGACGGTTACCCGGTACCCCAGGAAAGCGCCCAGCCGGGCCAGCGCCGCGGCGAAGTCAATGGCGCCGAAGACGACCATGCGTGGCGGCGGCGCGTAGCTGGCGAAGAAGACGCGCATGCCGGTGTCGAGCCGCTCGCCGTCAACGCCGTAGTTCAAGATACCCGTCCGGCCGGCGGCGAGAAGGCCCTGGGTGTCGTCGCCGACGGCGCGGTTGGTCCGGTCAGAGCCCAAGTCGCCTTCCCATCCCCCCGGCCTGACGATGAGGTGCCGCCCCACGCGGTCGGCATCCGGGTGTTCGATGACCGTGGCGACCCCCACGCGGCGCCCGGCGGTAATGTCCTGCGCGACGGCGTCGAGCTCGGCAAAGCGGCGCTGGGAGACAGGTTCAACAAAAATGTCGATGATGCCACCGCAGGTCAGGCCCACGGCGTAGGCGTCGTCGTCGCTGATCCCGTAGCGCACCAGGGCCGGCTCGCCGTCGTCCTTGACCTGGGTGGCCAGTTCGTACACGGCACCCTCCACGCAGCCGCCGGAGACGGAGCCCACGGCCTGGCCGTCGGCCGTCACCAGCATGGCGGCCCCGGGGAGCCGTGGCGCCGATTTGAAAGTGCTCACGACGGTGGCCAAGCCTGCTGTGGCACCCCTTCGCCAGTCGGGCAACATGGCCGCCAGGACATCGCGCATCGCCGCTCCTCAGAGCCTGCCGCAGAGCCGGAGCAGCCGGAACGCTGAACGCCGGCCGGCCCAGTAGGCGACGCACGCCACGACCGCGACAACGCCGAGGACTTTCACCGGGCTGGACAGCTGCTCCGCCGCCATTCCCCTGGCCAGGCTCAGCGCATCCAGGCTGCCGCCCGGCGCGGCCGACGCCGGGACTGGTACCGGGACAGCGGCCGGGGCAGGCTCGGGTGCGGCCGACGCCGGGACCGGCTCCGCGGGTGCTTCGGGGACCGGCGGTAGGCCCTCTGCGAGCATGGCCTGCAGGTTGTTCGCGAAGAGGGTCATCATCTGCTCCGTGACGCTCCCGATTACGCCTTTGCCCATGGCCGCGGCCTTGCCGGACAGCGCGAGATCTGCGCTGACGGACCCCCGTGTGGCCGAGCCGTCTTCGGCCAGCGTGAGGGTGACGGTGGCCTCGGCGGTGCCCTGTCCGCGGGTCTCCTGGGCTTTGCCGCCAAGGACGGCGCGGCGTTCCGAGGCGTTTCTTTCAATGACGTTCAGCAGGCCCTTGTATTGCATCGTCACCGGGCCGAGCTTTACCGTCATGCCCACCTGATACGCCTCATCCGAGAGCTTGTTCAGGATCTTGGCCCCGGGAAGGCAACCGGCCACCCTTTCAAAGTCCATCAGTGTGTCCCACACCTGGCTTATCGGTGCGACCACCGAGAACGTGCTGTTAATTTGCATGAGCTGGTTCCTTGCCTTTCGCTTGTCCGTGCCGGTGGCCTGGTTGCGGGCCGTTACCCCGAATTGCGGCCGCCAGCTCTGCCAAAGCCCGGTAGCTGTGGCCGCTGACGAATGCGTCGCAGTAGGGCAGAGCTGCTGCCATCCCGCCGACGAGGGGCTGGTACTGGGGCGCCGCCTTGCGCGGATTTACCCAGATGATCCTGTGGGCAAGCCGGCGCAGGCGGGCCATCTGCGCCGCGACCTGTTCCGGATCCTCGTAGGCCCAGCCGTCCGAAAACACCACCACCACGGCGCCGCGCGCCAGTCCGCGGCGGCCGTGCTCGTCGACGAAACGCCGGAGGCACTCGGCGATCCGGGTTCCGCTGGCCCAGTCGGGCGCGGAGACGGCGGCGCGGGCCAGGGCCTGGTCCGGATCGCGCAGGGCCAGTTGCCGCGTAAGCCTGGTCAGCCTCGTGGAGAAGACAAAAGCTTCGGCCCCGGCCCCGGTCACAGCACCCTGCAGCAGGGATACAAAGACGCGGGCGTACGGTTCCATCGATCCGGAAACATCGCACAGCAGCACCAGTTTGCGGCGCTGCTCACGGCGGCGGGCATAGAGCAACAGTGGAGCGTCTGTACCGGAGCGACGGGCAGCACGCACTGTCGCCCGGACGTCCAGGCTCGCTGTGCTGTGTGCCGACGTGCGCGTGCGGCGGCTCAGGCGCGGCGGTGTCGCCAGCTGCAGCGCCGCGGCCAGCCGCCGCACCTCGTGTACTTCATCGGCAGAAAGCTCGGCAAAGGAGGTCTCATGGAGGTGTTCGTCCGCGGAAACCATGGCAAGGACGGCCTCCCTGTCGGCGCGGCGGTCCTCCGCGGAGCTGTCCCGGCCGGGGGAGGCCACGCGCGGATCCTGGTCCTTGCCGGCGGCCGTGCCCGCCTCCCGGGTGCCTGCTGTCGCGGGCCTGGTCCGCGGCTCCGCTGCGGGCGGTGCCGGCACTGCCGGGCGGGCCGCCCGGCCCGGTTGTGCGGTGCCGGCATTCGGGCGGAACACGGCTGCGAAGACGGCATCAAACAGGGGCACCTGTTCGCGCGCGGATACGAGCACCACGCGGCAGGTCCAGTAGAGCTGCTCAAGCTGGGTCGGTGGGATCAGGTGGAGCGCCTCGGCCAGCCGTGCCGCCCGGTCCGGCGACGTGGCAAGACCGGCCCTCCGGATTGCCGTAACGAACGCGGCGGACAAGGCTGCTGCCTCGACCCGTGGCGGCGGTGCGGGGGTGGGGTTGTTGTCCTCAGCCATCGGTGCCGTCCACAAGCCAGGCCGCGCCGCGGGAGCCGACGAGTTCAAGGTCATCGCGGTTCTTGACGATTGAGCCCCACGTTTGCTCGGTGATTCCGGGGTCGATCCGTTCCACGCCGAGCACGGCCAGGGCCGAGACCCAGTCGATTGCCTCGGATATCCCCGGGGGTTTGGCGAGGTCCAGCATCCGCAGCCGGGTTATGACGGCCGCTGCCTGGAGCGCCAACGGGCCGCTGCTGGCGGGAACCCGGCGGCGCACGATCTCGGCGATCCGGGCCGGTCCGGGGTAGTCGATCCAGTGGTACAGGCAGCGGCGGGTCAAGGCGTCATGAAGGTCCCGCGTCCGGTTGGAAGTGAGGATCACGATGGGGGGATGGGTGGCGCGGATTGTGCCGAGCTCCGGGATGGTGACGGCGGATTCCGCCAGCAGTTCAAACGTGAAGGCCTCGAATTCGGCGTCGGCGCGGTCGATCTCGTCCAGAAGCAGCACGGCGGGCCGCGGGCCGGGATGTTCCAGCGCCTGCAGCAGCGGCCGCCGCAAAAGGTACTGGGGGGCGAAGAGGTCCGTTTCCGTGACCTCGGTGTCGCGGACTTCGGCCAGCCGGATGCCGAGGAGCTGGCGTTGATGGTTCCATTCGTACAGGGCCTCGCCGGCGTCGATCCCCTCGTAGCATTGCAGCCGGTACAGCGGCGTGTCGAGGAGTTCGGCCAACGCCTTCGCGGCCTCCGTTTTCCCGACTCCCGCCTCGCCTTCGAGCAGGATGGGCTGCGGCAGGCGGACGGCCAGGAACAGGGCCGTTGCGAGTCCGACGTCGGCCAGGTAGTTGGTGCGGTCCAGCGCGGCCATCAGCGACGCCACATCCGGGACCCGGCGCCGCACGTCCTCCTCCGCGCCGGCCCGCGCCGCCGTCGTCATACGGCCCCCTGCAGGCTGTCAAGGACGCGCCTGTAGTCTTCCTCGGTGTCCACGTCCAGCGGGACGGGACCGGGCGTGCGGACCTCGATGACGTCGTCCGTGCGCTGTTCGAGGAGCTTCCAGACTGCCTTGTCCCCGTGCAGGGCAGCCAGGTCCGGCAGCAGGCGCCGGGCAAACGCCAGCGGGTGGCCCACGCCGTCGTCGTAGCGGCACACCGCGATGCCGGGCGAACCGGCACCGGCACCGGCACGGCCAGCACCGGCACGGCCAGCACCGGCAGAGCCAGGACTGGCGGCGGCGGCGGAAGGGGCGGCGGAACCCGTCTGCTCGAGGGCGCCGAGCACGGCCCGGACGCTCGCGGCCCGGACACCGGGCTGATCACCGAGCAGCAGGACCACGGCGTCAGTGTCCGGATGCAGGGCCGCGAGCGCGGAGGCGATGGAGGACGCGCACCCTTCGCCGAAGTCCGGGTTGAGCACCACATCGCAGCCGCTGGTGTCGACGGTTCGCTCTATCTCGGCCGCCGCGCCGCCCAGGGCCAGCACCGTCTGGCTGAAGGAACAGTCCCGGGCAGTTTCCAGGACGGCATCGAGCAGGACTCCGCTGCCGTAGGGCAGCAGCTGTTTGGGCCGGCCCAGGCGCCGGGAGGCACCCGCGGCCAGGATGATTCCCGCGGACCGGCGTCCGGGGCACCCGGCTGTCAGCGGCGGTTCAGGTCGTGAGGGCATAGCGCTCCGGATCTTTGCGGAAGGCGGCCCGGCAGCCGGGCGAGCAGAAGTAGACGGTCATCCCGTTGTGTACCAGGTGCAGCGACGACTCGAGGGCTGGGACGGACATGCCGCACACCGGGTCGACCGCGCTCGCCGGCCCTGACTCCGTGGGCGCCTCCATGCCTGTGGGCGCGGCCGCAGCGGCCGCCGCGAGGGGCGGGGCAGCGCGCCGCGCCTTGGACCGTTCCCCGACCAGCTGGGCCAGGATTGAAAGCGCGATCTCCCCGGGGGTCCGGGCGCCGAGCTGCAGCCCGGCCGGCGTGAAAACCCGCCGCCGCAGGGCGTCGTCGACGTCGAGGGATTCCAGGACGGCGGCGCCGCGGGTTTCGCTGGCCACGAGGGCCACGTAAGGGACATCCGCGCGCAGGGCCGCCTCCAGCGCACCCTCCTCGGCTCTTCCGTGGGAGGCGACGATCAATGCCGCATCATCGCGGCGGGGATCGGCGGATTCGCCATCCGTGAGTTCGACTTCGAGGCCGACGCCGGAGCCGAGCGTCGCCAGGGCCTGCGCCACCGGCGTCGTGCCCACCACCAGGACCCGGGGCGCCGGAATCCGCGGCTGGAGGAAGATCTCGATCGCCCCGCCGCTGAGGCAGGGGTTGGAGACCTCGACGGCGCCTTCCTCCGCGGTGCGGGACGGTTCCCCGGGCAGCACCCGCAACAGGAGCGGTTCCTGGGAGGCCAGAACCTGCAGGCTGTACTCGCGCACCGATGCCTCCACACAGTTCCCGCCCACAAAGCCCTGGATCTCTCCGGTAGGCAGCACCAGGGCCGTGTCCCCGGCGTGGGCGCTCGTGGGACGCTGGGCGCGGACCACCGTGGCGTGGACGAACGGCTCGCGGCGGCTGGCGAGTTCATCGGCCCTGGCAGCCAGGGATCCTGCGGAGCCGGCCATCAGATCGGCGGCCTGGCCCGGCCCTGCATGGCGGCCCAGACGCGGGCCGGGGTGCAGGGCATGTCCACATGGGTGACGCCGAACGGCGCCAAGGCGTCGACGACGGCGTTGACGATCGCCGGCGGGGAGCCGACTGTGGCGGACTCGCCGATGCCCTTCGCCCCGATCGGGTGGTGCGGGGACGGGGTGACGGTGAACCCGGTTTCCCAGTCCGGCACCTCCATGGCCGTGGGGATCAGGTAGTCCATGAAGGACCCGGCGAGGCAGTTGCCGGCCTCGTCGAACTCGATGATCTCCATCAGGGCCATGCCGACACCGTCCGTCAGTCCGCCGTGCACCTGGCCTTCGATGATCATCGGGTTGATCCTGGTGCCGCAGTCATCCACCGCGATGAACCGCCGCACCTTGACCTGCCCCGTGCCGGGGTCGATGTCCACGACGCAGATGTAGGCGCCGAACGGAAAGGTGAGGTTCGGCGGGTCGTAGGTGACCTCGGCGTCGAGGTTCCCGTCCACTCCCTCGGGCAAGGCAACGGTGCCGTGGGCGCCCATGGCGATCTCGGCGATGGTCTTGCCGACGCTCGGGTCGCCCTTGACGAACCAGCGTCCCTTTTCCCACTCGAGGTCCTCGGGGCGGGTCTCGAGCATGGCCCCGGCGATCAGTTTCGCCTTCTCGCGCACCTTCCGGGCGACGAGGGCCACGGCGCCGCCGCTGACCGGCGTCGAACGGCTGCCGTACGTGCCCAATCCGAACGGGGTCTGGTCCGTGTCCCCGTGCACCACCTCGATGTCCTCCGGCGGGATGCCGAGTTCCTCGGCCACGATCTGGGCGAACGTGGTCTCGTGGCCCTGGCCCTGGCTCTGCACCGAGATGCGCACCACGGCCTTGCCGGTGGGGTGCACGCGCAGCTCGGCGCCGTCGGCCATGCCGAGGCCCACGATGTCGAAGTGCTTCCGGGGGCCGGCTCCCACGACTTCCGTAAAGAAGGACACCCCGATGCCCATGAGTTCGCCGCGCTCGCGTTTTTCGGCCTGTTCGCGGCGGAGGTCCTCGTACCCGGCGAGCTGCATCGAGAGCCGCATGGCAGCCTCGTAGTTGCCCGAGTCGTAGACCCAGCCGGTCTTGTTAGCATAGGGGAACTGCTCCGGCTTGATGAAGTTCTTGAGCCGCAGCTCGGCGGGGTCCATGTTCAGCTTGCGGGCCAGGATGTCCACCATCCGCTCCACCAGATAGACGGCCTCGGTGACGCGGAACGAGCAAGCGTAGGCGACGCCGCCGGGCGCCTTGTTGGTGTAGACGCCAGTGACGGAGCAGTGGGCAGCCATCAGGTCGTAGCTGCCGGTGAAGATGGAGAAGAATCCGGCCGGGTTCTTGGTGGGCTGGGCGGTGGCGTTGAACGCGCCGTGGTCGGCCAGCACGTGGGTGCGCAGGGCCAGGATCTTGCCGTCCTTGGTCGCCGCGATTTCGCCCTGCATGATGTAGTCCCGGGCGAACGAGGTCGACATCAGGTTCTCCGAACGGTCCTCCACCCATTTGACCGGGCGGCCGGAGACGATCGAGCCGACGACGGCGAGGATATAGCCGGGGTAGATCCCGACCTTGTTGCCGAAGCCGCCGCCGATATCGGGGGAGACAATCCTGATCTTGTGTTCGGGGATGCCGGCGACGATCGCGAACAAGGTCCGGTGCGCGTGCGGGGCCTGCGTGGTCTCGTAGAGCGTCAGCTTGCCGTTGACGGCGTCGAAGTCGGCGACGGCACCGCACGTCTCCATCGGCGCGGGGTGGACGCGCGGGTACACCACCTCCTGGCTGACCACCACATCGGCGGAGGCGAACACCGCATCGGTTTCGGCTTTGTCGCCCATCTCCCAGTCGAAGATCCGATTGTCTGTCCGGCCCTCGATCTCGTCGCGGATCACCGGCGCGTCCGGGTCGAGCGCCTTGCGGGCGTCCACCAGCGGCGGCAGCACATCGTATTCGACGTCGATCAGCTCCAGGGCGTCCCGGGCGGCGTAGCGGTCCTCTGCCACGACGAACGCGACTTCCTGGCCCTGGAACCGGACTTTGTCGGTCACCAGCACGGCCTGGACATCCGCGGAGAGCGTCGGTGCCCATGCGAGATTCAGGCCCAGGAGGTCCTTGCCGGTGATGACTGCAACGACTTTCGGGTGTGCCAGGGCATTGGTGGTGTCGATGGACACGAGCCGGGCGTGCGCCACCGGAGCCCGCAGGATGGCCCCGTGCAGCATACCCGGCAGCACGATGTCATCCAGGTAGTGGCCCTTGCCGCGCACGAAGCGCGGGTCTTCCTTCCGCTGGATCCGGCCGTAGCCGATCGGGCGGTCCTCGTCGCCGGCGGCCGGGTTCGACGGCCGGTCATGGATGACGGTCATGCCTTCACCTCCGTGGCTGTGTTCGCTGTCTCTGCGGCGACATCCGGGACGGCAGTGTCCGTGCCGTCCAGGACTTCGTCAGCGGCCGCTGCGTCCTCCACTCCAGTGCCGGCAGGATGGGCGGCGGCCCACTGCACCGAGCGGACGATCGTTGCGTAGCCCGTGCACCGGCAGATCTGCCCGGAAATGGCCCGCCGGATCTCGGCGTCGTCCGGGTGCGGATTCTTATCAAGGAGCGCGCGGGCCGTGAGCATCATCCCCGGGGTGCAGAAGCCGCACTGCAGCCCGTGCTCCTCCATGAAGCCCTGCTGGACGGGGTCGAGGGTGCCGCCGGTGGCCAGTCCCTCCACGGTGCGGATGTCGTGCCCCGCGGCCATGGCGGCCAGGACGGTGCAGGACTTCACGGGCTGACCGTCCATCAGGACCACACACGTCCCGCAGTTGCTCGTGTCGCATCCCCAGTGCGTACCGGTGAGGCCCAGGACCTCGCGGATGTAGTGGACCAGGAGCACCCGGGGTTCAATCTCGCTCGTGACGTCGGTGCCGTTAACGGTCATGCTGATCTGCATCGGTTTCAGCCTTCCTGCATCTGGGCGGCGCGGGCACAGGCCCGCCGCAGTACCCGCCGGGTGAGCTCATCGGCGAGATGCCGTTTGTAGTCGACCGGGCCGCGCTGGTCCGCTACCGGATCGCAGGCCGCCGCTGCCAGCCTGCCGGCCTCGGCGAACAGCTCCTCGTCCGGATGCCTGCCGCGGAGCGCCGCGGCGGCCTCGGCCAGCGGGTGGTCAAGGCCCAGCGCAGTGAGTCCGACGGCGGCGTCGTCGACGGTCCCGTCCGCGGCGAGGGTGACTGCGGCGCCGGCGGCACCGACTGCCCAGTCGCCGACCCGGCGTTCGACCTTTTCATAGGCGCTGCCCGAGCGGGGGCGGATGCCGAACCTGAGTTCGCAGAGCAGCTCATCCTGTCCGACCGCGGTTTCATAAGGTCCGCGGTGGAACTCGGACATGGACAGGATGCGCTCGCCGCGTGGCCCGCGGATGACTGCCTCGGCGGCCAGGACATCACAAACGGTGGAGAGGTCCTCGGCGGGATCGGCCTGGCAGAGGGAGCCGCCGATCGTGCCGCGGTTGCGCACCACGGGGTCGGCGATCACCAATTCGGCGTCCCGCACAATGGGGAACAGCGCGGCGACCTCGTCCGACTCCAGCAAGGTGGTGTGGCGCGTCATGGCGCCCACCCTTAGCTTGTTGCCGTCACGGAGGATGAAATCCAGCTCGTAGAGGTCATTGATGTCGATCAGCCATTCGGGCCGGGAAAGGCGAAGCTTCATCATCGGCAGGAGGCTGTGGCCGCCGGCCACCACCCGGGATTCGGGGCCGTACCGGGCGAGAAGTTCCAGGGCGTTGTCCACGGTGGTGGCGCGCACGTAGTCAAATGGAGCCGGAATCTGCATAGTCCCTACCTCACTCCGAATGGCCGGCGGCATGGTGCAGCGGCTGCTTAGCGCCGGATTGAGGTCAGTCTTGCCCCGGCCTGAGTGGGCTGTCAATATCGTCATAAGCGAAAGGTTATGAAGCCGTGGCGATGACATTGGGACAGTTGCGGACGTTCGCCCTGGTGGCCAAGCTGGGCTCTCTTCACGCCGCAGCAGTCCACCTCGGAGTCAGCGAACCGGCCGTTTCGACGGCGCTTGCCGCACTCAGGCAGGATCTGGGCGACCCGCTCTTCGTGCGCGCCCACGGCGGGATTGCGCTGACTCCCGGCGGCCGGGCCCTCGCCGAACACGCCCAGGACATCGTGGGACTGGCGGATCAGGCCCGGTGGGAGGTGGCGCATGCCCAGACCGAGACCGGACGCCTGAATATCGTGGCGACGGCGCCCTTTGCCGAACACGCGGCCGGGCGCCTGCTGGACCTTTTCACCCGCCGGGTTCCCGGCGCCTCCGTCGACGTGGTGGTGGAGGAGGCCGAGGACATTGCCTCGCTGATGCGCGAACGCGTCTATGACATCGCCTTGGGAGCCCGGCCCGCCGTCCGCAACGGCGGCCTTCCCAACAGTACTGGCGACCTCGGCATCGACTCCGCCCCGTTCCTGCGGTACCAGCGGATTGTTGTGGCGGCCGCCGGGCATCCGCTCGCCGCCCTCCACGGACCGGTAGCGCTGGCTGAACTGCTGCGCAGGCCCTGGTTTGCCGGTCCCGCCGGCGTCCAGGCGGCCAGCGAGGAGGGCCGCTGGCTGGCGTCCCAGGCAGTGGCGCCGGAGATCGTCCGGTTGAGCAGCGAGACAGAGGCGCTCGCCGCCGTCAGGGCGGGCGAGGGAACCATGCTGGCGCTGGGCCATATTGTGCGGGCTGAAATTCGCAGCGGCGCCCTGGTCCGCGTGCCGGTGGCCGGAACGCCGGTCTCCGGACTTTGGTGGGCCAGTACCCTGGACCGCCGCCGGGCCACCACCATGGCGCGGACCCTGCAAAGGTTTGCCGGCACCGCCGACGCCACCGCGGCCATGGTCGCTCCCGGCGGTTCGCGGGGGCTGGAGAGGCGGGGGTCCAAGTTCCACGTGGCGCTCTGGAGCTGAGGCGCCTGCCGCTGTGTCGCGTTGCACAACGCCCGGGCGGGTGCTACCCCTTGAGGGGTTAGACGATCCATTCACCCTGCGAGAAGGAGGAGCAATGACGTTGTCCCGAGACGAAGACAGCTCGCTGCGGCATTGGAGCAGCCGGCTGATTCAGGCGCTGCAGATCCTTGACCTGGAAGTCGACCACGAAAAGATCGTCCAGGTCGCGGACGAATCCGTTAAAGCCGTCGGGCCGCATGCGGACGCCATCAGCGCGTTCATTGTGGGCTACGCGGCCGGTACCGCGTCCACCAACGGCCGCAAGGGCACGCAGGAGGCCGTGCACGCCGCGTCGAACAAAGTCATTGAGCTCTGCGAGCACGGCGAGTCCGGCGGCCCGGACGAGGAAGGCTGGGCCAAGAGGGCCCAGTAAGGCAGTAGCGCAGTAGCGCAGTAGCGCAGTAGCGCAGTAGCTGAGTCGCGCAGTAACTGAGTAACGGAGTAGCGCCCGCGCCGGCAGCACGGGACATGCTCCACGGTGGGGCTCAGGGATGGGCATGCTGGTGTCATGTCCAGTCGCCGGGGCCGGGGTGGGGCAGGTCCCGTGGCCCCGGCCCCGGCGACTGGCGTGTGCCTAGCGGCGTGTGCCTAGGGTGAGGCCACCCCGGCAGGGAGTGTTGCCGCGCCGTCGGGCGTCTGGTCCAGGCTCGGCTCGAGCCGGATAATGACCGCCTTCGAAACCGGAGTGTTGCTGCCCTCGGCCGTGTGGTTCAGCGGCACCAGCACGTTGGCCTCGGGGTAGTAGGCGGCCGCGCAGCCGCGTGCCGTGGGATACGACACCACGCGGAACTTGCGCACTATGCGTTCCTCGCCGTCGTCGTGCACGCCGCGGATGTCCACGTACTGCCCGTCCGCAAGGCCGAGTTCGGCGATGTCGTCAGGGTTCACGAACACCACATGGCGGCCCTTCTTGATGCCCCGGTAGCGGTCGTTGTGCGAGTAGATGGTGGTGTTGAACTGGTCGTGGGAGCGCATGCTCTGCAGGATCAGGGTTCCCTCCGGCCGCTGGACCAGTTCGAGATCATTGGCAGTCAGCACGGCCTTGCCGGTGGGCGTGGGGAAGGTGCGGGAGTCGCGGGGACCGTGGGCGAGGACAAATCCGCCTTCCTGCCGGATCCGTTCGTTGTAGTCCTTGCAGCCGCCCACCACCCGCGAAATGTGATCGCGGATGAGGTCGTAGTTCTTCTCAAACCCGTCCCAGTCGGCCTTGATCTTCTCGCCCACCAGGAGTTTGCCCAGCCGGCTCACGATGGCCGGCTCCGAGAGCAGATGATGGGACACCGGCTCGACGCTGCCCCATGACGGGTGCACGGCGCAGACAGTGTCCTCCACGGAAACGAACTGGGGTCCGGATTCCTGGATGTCGATCTCGGTCCTGCCCATCGTGGGGAGGATCAGCGCCTCGCGGCCCGTCACAGTGTGCGAGCGGTTCAGCTTGGTCGAGATCTGGACTGTCATCTCCGTGTTTCCCATGGCAGCCACGGCGGCATTCGTGTCCGAGATGGCACCCACAAGGTTGCCGCCCAGGGCGACGAAAACCTTGATCTCGCCCGCGCGCATCTTGTTGATGGTCTCGACGGAGTCCGTGCCGTGTTCGCGGGGCGGTTCGAAGTCGAACTCCTTGCCGAGGGCTTCCATAAAGGACTGCGGCATCTGCTCCCAGATGCCCATCGTGCGGTCGCCCTGCACATTGCTGTGCCCGCGGATGGGAGAGGCGCCGGCGCCCGGCTTACCGATGTTGCCGCGCAGCAGCAGGAGGTTGATGATCTCCTTGATGGTGGCGACAGCCTTCTTCTGCTGCGTGATGCCCATGGCCCAGGTGATGATGACTTTGTCGGCCTTGAGGTAGCGGGCGGCGAGCTCATCGATGTCCTCGCTGCGCAGGCCCGTGGCTTCGAGCACCGTGCGCTCATCCAGCCGGGCCAAGTGCTCCTTAAGCTCCTCGAGTCCCTCGCAGTGTTCGGCCAGGAAGGCGTGGTCCAGAACCGTGCCGGGGTTCTTGGCCTCGGCCTCGAGCACGCGCTTGGACACGGCCTGCAGCAGTGCCATGTCGCCGCCGATCCGGATCTGGAGGAACTGGTCCGCGATCTGCGTGCCGTGGCCGATCACGCCCTTGACCTCCTGCGGGTTCTTATAGCGGCGCAGGCCGGCCTCGGGAAGGGGATTGACGGCCACGATCTCACCGCCGCGGTTCTTGCACGCCTCGAGTTCGGTCATCATCCGGGGGTGGTTAGTGCCCGGGTTCTGGCCCATGACAATGATCAGGTCGGCTTGGGCGTAGTCGTCGAAGCTGACGGTCGCCTTGCCGATGCCGATGGTCTGGCCCATTGCCCAGCCCGAAGATTCATGGCACATATTGGAGCAGTCCGGCAGGTTGTTGGTGCCATAGCCGCGGACCATCAGCTGGTAGAGGAAGGCGGCCTCGTTCGACGTCCTGCCGCTCGTGTAGAACGCCGCCTGGTCGGGGGAGTCCAGCCCCTTGAGCTTGTCGGTCACAAGCCGGAGCGCCTCATCCCAGCTGACCGCCTTGTAGTGGTCCTCGCCGGCGGGTTTGTATACCGGTTCCGTGAGCCGGCCCTGCATGCCAAGCCAGTACTCGGACCGGCCGCGCAGTTCGCTGACGGAATTCTGGGCCCAGAAAGTTTCGGGAACCACCACCGGGGTCGCCTCCCAAGTCACCGCCTTGGCCCCGTTCTCGCAGAACTCGAACGCCTTGCGGTGGTGCGGGTCCGGCCACGCGCAGCTCGGGCAGTCGAAGCCTTCCTTCTGGTTCATGGCCATGACGGTCTTACGGGTCCGGTTCAGCCCCATCTGCTCGATGGCCGGCTTCATGGAGTGGTACACGCCCGGGACACCGGCGGCCCAGCTCTTCGGCCCGTCCCCGACTACGAGATCCTGCTCCGACGGTTCCTCGATGTGAGGAGTCTTGCGAGTCACGTGAACTTCCCTTCCTCAACCACCGTCCGGAGGGGGCGGCGTGCTGATCTGCCACTATGCACCATACCTTCAGGCCTATCAGCTTGATCGGAGCGCCGCAAGCAATTGGCCGGGGCCCTGTCCCGAGTGCCGCCCGGCACCGTGCGCACCCCTTATACCACCGCCGTCTTGGCGCGTGCTGGGGACCTGCTGTGCGCCGGCCTCAGGTAGCAGAGGCCAAATATTCGGGTCCTGCAGGGGTAGCCGTTACCCGGCTGTTATTCGCCGACAGCACGCCCGCGCCGTAGTTCCCGCGTAGGCTACGTTGCCGCCGTCGACCTCGGGGCGAGTAGCCCAAAGCGTCGGTGCGCGTATTTCAAACCCGCGATCCCGGTGGCCGGAGGCCCCGAAAAACGCCGGACCGTGGTCCGGATCCTAAGTTACCCACCCGTCCCAGTTTTCCCCAAGGAATCACCAAGCACTGTTGCACCATCACTCACTCTAAGAGGCAGGTGTGCAATGAATTTGTTCGCATGCAGGAAGGTTGGCGGCCAAAGACGTGTCTTTAGCCGGTCAACCCGGGCAGTAGCGGCAGGGACAGCGATGACCCTGCTCAGTTTTGTCGGACTCACCGCAACGGCGCCTGGCGCCAGCGCCGTGCAGGCGCCGGTCGGCGCAGGCTTCACCATCACCCCGTCCGATCTGGCCTTTATTCTCAAGCAAATCAAGATCGCCGAGGCCCACGTCGCCAACACGACGTCGGCAACCGGCCCGTGCGGTGCCCTGATTGGCACCGGCCCCAACCAAATCCCCAGCCCTCTCGTCTCCCAGGGCCTGCGGACAGTGGACGGCTCGTGCAACAACCTCCAGCCAGGCCAGGAAACGTTCGGCGCTGCTGACCAGACGTTCCCGCGCCTGGCCACGCCCGTGTTCAAGGCCGCCGAGGCTGTACCCCCTGGCTTCGGCCCGGCAGGCTCGACGAGCTACGCGCAGAAGAAGGGCAACGTTTTCGACTCCGAGCCCCGCACCATCAGCAATCTGATTGTGGACCAGACCTCCACCAACCCCGCCGCCGTCGCAGCGGCCGGCAACCCGGTCAGGACGCAGGGGAATACGGGCGTCGTGCCGTGCACGACGGATCCCCAGCCTAACGCCACACCTCCGGTCATTGAAGTTCCTGCGGGCTGCGTGCCGTCGCATCAGACCCTGTTCATCCCGAACGTCACCACGGACGTCGGGCTTTCCCCGCCCTACAACTCGCTTTTCACGCTGTTCGGGCAGTTTTTCGACCACGGCGTAGACCAGACGGTCAAGTCCGGCGGCACTGTCTTCGTTCCGCTGAAGGCCGATGATCCGCTCATCGCCGGCCCGGACCACATCCTCGGCAACGCCGACGACCTGGCCCCGCAGCTGCGGTTCATGGTGCTGACCCGGGGCCAGAACCAGCCCGGTCCGGACGGTGTCACAGGCGACAACCCCGCCACCGCTGCCGACGAGAGTGCTGACGATATCCAGAATGCGACCAACACGGACTCGCCCTGGGTTGACCAGTCCCAGACCTACACGTCCCACTCATCCCACCAAGTGTTCCTGCGGGAGTACATCAACAACGCCGCCGGCAGGCCGGTCTCCACTGGCAAGCTGCTCGGTGGCGCAGCCGGCCCGACGGCGAACGGCATGGCCACGTGGGCCACGACCAAGTCCCAGGCGGCGATCTTCCTCGGTCTCAAGCTCGAGGACAAGGACGTCACCAACATCCCGATGATCGCAGCGGACGCGTATGGCAAGTTCATCCCCGGACCCCTGCGCGGGCTGCCGCAGTACGTCACCCAGACCGGCCTCGTAGAGGGAAACACGGTCACGCCCGTGCCGGTGCCGGCAAACGTGCGGTACTTCGACACGCCGTTCCTGACGGACATCGCGCACAACGCCGACCCGTCACCGCGGGACGCTGACAACAACCCGGCCACGCCTCCCGTAGCGCCCACCCCGGACGCTGACAACACGGCCTCGGCAGATTTTGCCAACCAGCCGGCCGGGACCTACGACGACGAGATGCTCAATGCGCACTTCATCGCCGGTGACGGGCGGGTCAACGAGAACATCGGTCTCACCACCATCCACCAGATCTTCCACTCTGAGCACGACCGTCTCGTCGGCAATATCAAGACCGTGCTGACGAACGATACTTCCGCCAGCGGCACGGCGGCTCTGGCCCAATGGCAGTTGGCGGCCGGTGCAGACGGCTGGAACGGTGAGCGCCTCTTCCAGGCGGCACGGTTCATCACCGAAATGGAATACCAGCACCTGGTCTTCGAGGAATTCGCCCGCAAGATCCAGCCTGCGATCAACCCCTTCGAGCCGTTTGCGTTCACTCAGACGGAGCTCAACCCGGCCATCAAGGCCGAGTTTGCCCACGCCGTGTACCGCTTCGGTCACTCTATGCTCACCGAGACGATCTCGCGCAGGAACGAGGACCGCCCCGGTCCGGACAACCAGTTCGGCACCTCCGATGACATCTTGGGGAGTCAGAACGACATCTCCTTGCTCAACGGGTTCCTCAACCCTCCGGAGTACACCAATGGCGGCCCTGCCGGTTCGCTCACCTCCGAGGAGGCTGCGGGCAGCGTCATCATGGGTATGTCGGATCAGGTCGGCAACGAGCTCGATGAGTTCGTGACCGACACGCTTCGCAACAACCTGCTGGGCCTGCCACTGGACCTGCCGACGATCAACATGACGCGGGCCCGGTCCGAGGGTATCCCGCGGCTGAACCAGCTTCGCCGGGAGATCTTCAACTCGACGAACGACGCCCAGTTGAAGCCCTACACCAACTGGATCGACTTCGGGGAGGGCCTCAAGCACCCTGAGTCGCTGACTAACTTCGTGGCTGCCTACGGTCAGCACCCGTCCATCACCGGCGCGACGACGCTGGCGGGCAAGCGCGAGGCTGCACGGTTGATCGTCAACCCCAACCCCATTGCTGGTGATGTCGCCCCTGCTGACGCCGCGGCGTTCATGAACAGCACGGACGCCTGGGCCAACAACGGCACCCAGTCGATCACCGGCCTCGACAACGTCGACCTCTGGGTCGGCGGACTCGCGGAGCAAACGGTTGTGTTCGGTGGCCTGCTGGGCAGCACCTTCAACTACGTGTTCGAGAACCAGCTGACCGAGCTGCAGAACGGCGACCGCCTCTACTACCTGGCCCGCACCCCGGGCATGAACCTGAGGACGCAGCTCGAAGGCAACTCGTTCTCCGAACTGATGATGCGCAACACGAACGTTCGCAGTTTGAAGGCCGATGCATTCGCCACGGCGGACTGCAAGTTCGAGCTGAAGAACCTTGCCGGCACCGCTGCCGGCTTTGCGTCCTTCGGAAACACCGTAGCGGACGACCTGCAGTCGGAGTGCAGCGAGCCGGCTTTGCTGATCCGCATGTCCGACGGCACCATCAAGTACCGTGCGCGGAACACCGTCGATCCCTCCGGGATCAACGGCCAGAGCGTCTACAACGGCACTGCCGGCGTGGACCGCATCTTCGGTGGTAACGACAGCGACACCTTCTGGGGTGGACTCGGCAACGACATCATCGAAGGTGGTGACGGAGCCGACGTCGCGCTCGGTGGTGAAGGCAACGACATCATCACCGACCTTGCCGGCGACGATGTCTTGAAGGGCGGTCCCGGTAACGACGCAATCGACACCGGACCGGGCCTGGACATCATCATGGGCGGTGATGGCAAGGACTTCACGAACGGTGGTGCCAACGCCAACGAGACCTTCGGTGGTGAGGGTGACGACTTCATCATGCTCGGTCAAAGCCTTGACGCCGCCTTCGGCGACAGCGGCAATGACTGGGAAGAGGGTGGTGATCAGCCGGACCTCATGCAAGGGGACAGCGGCAACCTGTTCTTCCTGGACGACTCCCAAAAGCCCGGACACGACATCCTGATCGGACAGGGCGGTGACGACGACTACGACATGGAAGGCGGCGATGACGTCGGTGTCGCAGGTCCGGGCATCGAGAAGGTCGCTGGCGCTTCAGGTTATGACTGGGAAATCGGCGTCGGTGATCCACAGCCGCAGGACCTTGACTTGGCTCTCCCGATCCCGCCGCTGGATATCCTCCAGGTCGGCGTCAGGGACAAGTTCAACGAGGTCGAGGCGTTGTCCGGCGCGGAACTCAACGACACCATCCGTGGTGACAGCGTGGTTCCCAGTGCCGTGGGTGGCGCCGGGTTCATCGGGTGCGACGTGCTGGACCAGGCGGGCCTTGACCGTATTGCCGGTCTTGATGCGCTGGTGCCGGCGTTGAACACCCCGTTGGCTACCGTCGTGGCCCAGTCGGCATCGGGCGACTGCCCGCTTCTGAGCGGCGCGAACGTCTGGGGCGATGGCAACATCCTCCTTGGCGGCGGCGGCAGCGACCTGATCGAGGGACGTGGCGGAGACGACATCATCGACGGTGACGCCTACTTCAACGTCCGCCTGAGCGTCAGGACGAACGCAGCTGACCCGTCGACGGAAATCGGCAGTGCAGCGGTGACCGGATCCGGCCAAAGCGCCATGGCCAGCCGGTATCTTCGTGACGGCGCCGGTGCGCTTACCGGACCGACACTTCAGGAAGCCGTCTTTGCCGGCACCGTCGACCCCGGAAACATCGTGGCCGTCCGTGAGATCCTGACCGGCTCCGGCGGATCCGACAGGGCCGTCTTCACCGGCCCGCAGGCCGACTACACCGTCACGACCACCCCTGCCGGCGCCACCCTGGGCTCGGCAGGCTCGACCACTACGGTGGTTGACAACGTCGGCGCCGATGGCACGGACACTGTCCGCAACATCGAGCTCCTGCAGTTCTCTGACACCGTTGCGCCCAACGCTCCGGTCATCGGCACGGCAACCGCCGCCGCCGGCCAGGCCACGGTTAACTGGACGGCTCCGACCGTCGGAACGGCCAGCGCCTTCTCCGTGAAGGTGCTCGACGTGACGACGAATCCGGCCGGCGTCCAGGTCGGTGCCCTGCGCACCGCCCCGGCAGGCGCCACCAGCCTGGTGGTGACCGGCCTGACCAACGGATCGCAGTACAGGTTCCAGGTTCTGGCCAACAGCGCCCTCGGTGACAGCCCGTTCTCGGCGCTGTCCAACACGGTGAGCCCGACGGCTACCACCGCACCGGGAGCGCCGACCATCGGGACGGCCACGGCCGGGAACGCTTCGGCGTCCGTGACCTGGACCCCGGGGTCCACCGGCGGATCCCCCATCACGGGTTACAGAGTGAGGGCCTTCGCCGGAACTGCCTTGATAAGTACGACGGTCACCGGAAACGTCGGAAACGTCGTCGTCACCGGCCTCACCAATGGGACGGCGTACACGTTCGACGTCGCCGCCGTCAACGTGGCCGGTACGGGCGGATTCTCGGCCCGCACGGCAGCGGTGACACCACGGACGGAATTCGTGGCTCCCACCGTGACAGCGCGGACACCGGCATCCGGTGCACTCTCCGTCAGCCAGACGGCGAACCTGACGGCAACGTTCAGCGAGGCGGTGACGGGAGTCAGCGGAACCACGTTCCAGCTGCGGCTCGGCACCACGGTGATCCCCACCGTCGTGTCTTACAACACGCTCACCCGGGTTGCGACTCTGAACCCGGTCGGCACGCTGTTGGCGGACCGCGTGTACACGGTGAACCTCGTGGGGATCCGTGACCTCGCGGGCAACACGATGGCGACCAGCACGTGGTCGTTCACCACGGGCCCCAACCCGACCATCACCGCCACGACTCCCGTCGCGGGAGCCACAGGGGTGCTGCGCAACAGCAACGTGACCGCCACGTTCAGTGAGGTCATTACCGGCTTCGCAGTTGCCGGCAAGGTCCGGATTGAACGGGTCTCCACCGGGGCGGCGGTCGCTTCGGCGATCACGTTCAACAGCACCACCAGGGTGCTGACGATCAACCCCGGAACCAGCCTCCTCGCGAACACCCAGTACCGGGTCACCGTCACCGGTGGCACCACTGGCGTCCGCGACCTGGCCGGTAACCCGATGACAACCCGTATCTGGACGTTCACCACGGGCGCAGGGCTGTAACAGCAAGCAGCACTGCAACAGCACGACGAGATCGCCGGCTGGCGGACCCACAGCGGCCCGCCAGCCGGCTTCCTCAATTCTTCGAAATTCACTTTTCGACACTGTATTCAGCTCTATTGCCCACTTGGAGGGGCCATGACTACACGACGAGAGATCTTCAAACTGGGCGCTGTCGGCGCCCTCGGCCTTGCCGGGTTCAAAGGCGGCGACGACGACATTCCCACTACTGGTCCGAGCACACCGCTCCTCACCGCCAGCCAACTTGCGCCTCAGAACAAGCCTGTTCCCTACGCGGGCGTCTTTCGCCGCCCGCCCGAGCTCGTCCCCTTCGCGACGGGCTTCGACGGCGGCGACCCGGCCCGGCCGTTCGCCCGGTACGCCCTCACCCAGAAGCTCGGCCAGGCCCAGCTCGTGCCCGGGCTGAACACCACCGTGGCCGGCTACAACGGCATCTTTCCAGGCCCCACCATCCGGGCCATCCAGGGCACCCGGATCGAGGTGCGGATCCGCAACGCCCTGCCGGCCGCCGGGCTCGTGCAGCCCGCCCGCTTTGATACAGTCACCCACCTGCACGGCTCGGCGTCGCTGCCCCAATATGACGGGTACGCCAACGACATCACCATCCCCGGGAACGTGAAGAACTACCGTTACCCCAACTTTCAGCCGTCCCGGACGCTCTGGTACCACGACCACAAGCACCACATCACGGCCCAGAACGTGTACTCAGGACTCGCCGGCTTCTATCCGCTCTCTGACAAGTTCGAGCGTGCCCAGCTGCCGCAGGGCGAGTTCGACGTGCCCCTGATGATCTCGGACGCCATGTTCAATGCCGACGGTTCCCTCGCCTACAACGACAACGACCAGAAGGGCCTGTGGGGGGACATCATCCTGGTCAACGGCGTGCCCTGGCCCACCATGAAGGTCAAGCCGCGGATCTACCGCTTCCGGGTGCTCGATGCGTCCATCTCGCGCTCCTACCGGCCCACGCTCTCCACCGGTGACCCCGTCTACGTGGTTGGCACCGACGGCGGCATGACGCCGAAAGTGCAGGCCGTCAAATCCTGGCGGCAGGGCACGGCGGAACGCTACGAGGTGCTGATCGACTTCCGTAAATACCGGACCGGGCAGCTGATCGAACTGCGCAACCTCAGCAACAAAAACAACATCGACTTCGCCAACACGAACAAAATCATGCGATTCCAGGTGGTGGCGGACTCCGGGTCGGGGGCCGGCTCCATTTCCAGCATCCCGGCCACCCTGGACGACGGCGGGGCCGTCAACGCGTCTCTGGGCGCCATTCCCACCATGAGCCTGACGCCGGCGATGGTCAAAGCCAAACGCGAGCTGAAATTTTTCCGGGATCACGGACAATGGACCGTCAACGGCGTCACCTGGGCCGACGTGGAGAAGTCCGGGTTCACCAAGCTGTTCGGCAATCCCCAGCCGTTCGACGTCGAGCAATGGACCATCATCAATGCGTCCGGCGGCTGGTTCCATCCGGTGCACATCCACCTCATTGACGCCAAAATCATCGGGAGGAACACCAACGGCGGCCAGCCGTTCGCCTGGGAAAAGGGCCCCAAGGACGTCTTCTACGCCGGCGAGAACGAGTCCATCACAGCGCTCATGCAATTCGACCCAGGCGCGAACGGAGGTGGCCGTTACATGATCCACTGCCACAACCTGGTCCACGAGGACCACGACATGATGGTGCAGTTCTCCGTGGGCGATCTGAGGACCAACGACCCCGTCACCACGGATCCGCCAGTCCTGGACACTACTCCTCTGGACGCGTTCCAGCCGGTGTACCGGCCCGGATTCCCGGCGGGGACCTGACGTGCGGCGCCTGGGCCAACTGGGGGCCGCGACCCTGCTCGTGCTGGCGCTGAGCGCCTGTACCGGCGGAACGCCGTCACCGGCACCTTCCTCTCCGACCGCCTTGGCCGTGCAGAGCGCCGCGCCTGTCTCGCTGGAGACCGGGACAGACGTAGGCAACGGCCGCCCGGCCGTGAGCCACGACGGGCTGATGGTGCGGCGGCGCGCCGTCATTGCCGTCCACCCCGCCGCAGGCGCCGAGCCGGGCCCGCCACGCGTACGGCTCGAGCAGACAGCGGCTGCGAGCGGCATCGTCCTATCCGACATCCCCCCGAACGTGCTCGAACCAGCGATCCTGGAGCACCTCGCGCCGGAACTGATCCTGGTGCTTCCGGCCGGAAGCACGGGCGAGGACGCGGAGAAGCTGGCCGAACTCGCCTTCGGCCCGGAGGGCACTTACCCGGGAGTGGAGCATGTCCACGTCACCTCAGTCCTGGTCCACGACCTCCAGTTCAGCGTCGCTGCCACCGATCCGGCAGCCCTGGCGGCTTCCATCGCCGAGGAAGGCATTCTCACGGACGCGCTCGGGAACTACGGCACCACCTTGGACAGCGGAGCCCTGAAGGTCACCTATACGGGACCTCTGCTCAGCGACTTGCTGGTGGAATCCGTGCGGATCGGCATGGCCCGCGGCGCCGGCGTCGAGCCCGCGGACGTGGCGCTGGCTCCCCGTTCGGCCACGGGCGAGGGAGTGGACATGTCCCTCGAGCCGGAACCGGCACCCGAGCCTGAGCCGTCTCCGGGGACGCACTCGCACGACGCCGCCGACGAGGACGCGGGCAGCCACGACGCCGCCCACGAGGACGCCGGCAGCCACGACACAACAACAACGACGCCGGGCACTGAGGAGACCGGGCACTGACCGCACCAGTGGCCGGCCGGAGCAAGGGGAACGCTACCGGCCGGCCACAAGTGTGTCCCGGATCTCGCGGCGCAGGACCTTACCGATCAGCGAACGCGGCAACTCGTCCACCACTGCAACGCGGCGCGGGACCTTGTACGCGGCAAGGGTCTCCCGCGCGAACGCCAGCAGCGCCTCCGGGTCGATGCCGGCCCCCGCGGATGCCACGACGGCGGCCACCACGTCTTCGCCGCCGCCCGGGCGGGGAAGTCCCACCACGCACACGTCCCTGACGCCAGGGTATTCGGACAGGACGTCTTCGACCTCCGTGGGGGAGACGTTGAAGCCGCCCGTGATGATGAGTTCCTTGATCCGGTCCCGAACGGTCACGAAATCATCCTTGTCCACCGAGACAATGTCACCCGTGCGGAACCAGCCGCCTTCCAGCAGTGCTTCCTCTGTCTCCTTTGGCCGGTTCCAGTAGCCGGCAAAAACCTGCGGACCCCGGATCAAGAGCTCGCCCTCCGCGCCTGGGGGACGGTCCAGGAGAACGTTCCGCGGGTCCACTACGCGAATGTCGGTCAGCGGAAACGGCACCCCCACTGTTCCCGGTTTCCGGCTGGGCCCGAACGGGTTGCCCAGGGCGATTGGCGAGGTTTCCGTCAGCCCGTAGCCCTCGATCAGGTAGCCCCCGGTCGCCTTTTCCCACGTCTCCACGGTCGCCGTCGGCAGGTTCATCGCCCCCGAGATTGAAAACCGGATGCTGTCCAGCGCGATACCGCGCTCGGCGGCTGCTGCGGCGATCCGGTCGTAGATCGGCGGCACCGCGGGCAGGAACGTGGCGGGCGATTTCTTGTGCGCCTTCAGCACAAGGTCGACGTCGAACTTGGGGAACAGCACCAGCCTCGCACCGATGCTCAGGGCAAACGTCATGCACAGCGTCAGCCCGTAGGCGTGGAACATGGGCAGCACCGCGTACACGGTTTCCCGGCCGTCCTTGAGCCCGGGCACCCAGGCGCGGCCCTGCGCGGCATTGGCCTGCAGATTGGCATGGGTCAGCATGGCGCCTTTGGGCCGGCCCGTAGTGCCGCTGGTGTATTGGATGACAGCCAGGTCACCGGCGGCCGGGCGCGGATGCCTCTTCTTCAGCCCGCCGGCGGCAAGGAGCTCTTTCCACGCCAGCACGGTCCGCGGTGCCGGCTGCGCCTTTGGCCGGGGCGGGTGCTTGCCGGCTGCCAAGGCGGCCCGGGCAGCGCGGGCTGCCGGCACGGGGAGCCGCAGCGCCATCCGCTGCAGCAACGGCATCGCCGGAATCAGTTCAACGGAGACGATGCTTTGCAGCCCGACGTCGGCCGGCAGCTGACGGACCTTGTCAACGGCCTTGTCCCAGACGATGGCGACGGTGGCGCCGTGGTCCTCGAACTGATGGCGAAGCTCGCGGTCTGTATATAAGGGATTGTGTTCGACGACGACGGCGCCCAGGCGCAGCGCCGCGTGGAACGCGATGATGTGCTGCGGGCAGTTCGGCAGGACGAGCGCCACCCGGTCACCGGCCCGGACGCCTAGCGCCTTCAGGCCCGCGGCCGCCCTGCTGATGGAAGCGCCAAGTTCGCGGTAACTGGTGCGCGCGCCGAAGAATTCCAGCGCGGTCTTGTTGCCGTAGCGCCGGACGGACGAGTCCATGAGGTCGACAAGGGACCCTTCGGGGAGCTTGAGATCGGCGGGAACTCCGGGGCTGTAGTGGCGGGTCCACGGGCGTTCGGGACGCAGGGGCCCCGCGGATCTGGTGCTCATGGTTTGTCCTTGCCACTGGGCTGCGCCGGGTTGCCGGCTCCAGGCCCGGCAGGGCCCGTCAAGAAATCCTACCGGGGCGGCCCGCACGGATCCGCCTCACGGGAGCACCGCAGTGGCGGTAGGCGGTGCGTGCCCGGAGGTGACTTTTGGCCCTTGGCACCCGGCAGGCCCGGGCGGAGGCTGGGGCGTACACCGCGAGCCGCAGGTCCGCGCATTTCACTGGGCCGGGCAATGCAAAGATCTACGGGGTAGAGGTCCACGGGAGCGCCATGAAACACCAGCAGCCGAGCCTGAAGTTCCTGGGTGCCACCGACACAGTCACCGGTTCCCGCTACCTGATCGACGCCGGCGGCAGGCGCGTGCTGGTGGACTGCGGGCTCTTCCAGGGCTACAAGCGCAGCCGCGAGCGCAACCGGGCGCCGTTCCCGGTGCCGCCCCGGTCCATTGATGCAGTGGTGCTGACACATGCGCACCTGGACCACACGGGCTACGTCCCGGCCCTGGTCAGGGACGGGTTCGGCGGCCCCGTCTACGCCACCGACGGCACCACAGATCTCTGCAAACTCCTCCTGCCCGACAGCGGCCACCTGCAGGAGGAGGAAGCCCGCTATGCCTCACAGCGGGGATCGTCCGCGCATGAACCTGCGCTGCCGCTCTACACGGCCGCCGACGCCGTCAGGTCCCTCAACAGTTTCAAGGTGTGCGGGTTTGACGATCCCCTTGACCTCGGCGGGGGCGTGGAAGTGACGCTCGTACCCGCCGGGCATATCCTCGGGGCGGCCCAGGTCCACGTCCGGCTCGGCTCGCATTCCGCGCACTTCACCGGGGACCTGGGCCGCGCCGATGACCCGTTCATGTACCCGCCCCGGCCGCTCGGCGAAACGGGCGTCCTGGTGACCGAGTCCACGTACGGCAACCGGAAACACTCCACCGAGGATCCGGAGAAGCAACTGGGGGAGATCATCAACCGTGTCGCGAAACGCGGCGGGGTCATCATGTTCGCCGCGTTCGCCGTCGGCCGGGCGGAAACGCTCATGCTGTACCTGTCCCGGCTCCTCCGAAATGACGCGATTCCCCCCATCCCGGTATACCTGAACAGCCCCATGGCGATCGATGCCTCGGAAATGTACCAGCGTCATCCCGAGGAACACCGGCTCAAGCCGGAGGAATACAGGCAAATGTACAAGCTGGCCAAGCTCACCCGCACGGTGGACGAGTCCAAGCTGCTGAACCTGCGCGGGGGACCCATGATCATCATTTCGGCCAGCGGCATGCTGACCGGCGGACGGATCCTGCACCACGTCGCGGCCTACGGCCCCGATCCGAAAAACGCCATCATCCTCAGCGGCTACCAGGCCGGCGGGACCCGGGGGGCCACCTTGGCCGCCGGCGAACGCGAGCTGCGCATCTACGGGGAAGACATCAAGGTGCGGGCGGAAGTCATCCAGATGGAAAGCCTGTCCGCGCATGCCGACGCCGACGGCATCATCGCGTGGATGAAAGCGGCAGCAAAGGAGCCCCGCATGACCTACATCACGCACGGTGACCCTGACGCGTCCGATGCCCTGCGCAGCCGGATCAAACGCGAACTCGGCTGGCGGGCCCGGGTGCCCGAGCACTTGGAGACGATCGACATCGAGGAACCGCGATGAACTCCAACGGTGTCACCCGGACCACCGTGCTGAAGGAGATCCACGATCTCGCCCGGCCGCTGAAAACCGATCGCGATCTCAACGGCCTCGTACGGCGCGCAGCCGGCTGCCGCTTCGTGGCCATCGGCGAAGCGTCGCACGGCACGCACGAGTTCTATACCTGGCGCGACACCCTCAGCAGGCGGCTCATCACGGAGGAAGGCTACAACTGGATAGGGGTGGAAGGAGACTGGCCCGACTGCTGGCGCATCAACCGCTGGGTCCGCGGCCAGGAGGGGAAGGACCAGGGCGTCCACGCACTGCTGGCCGGCTTCGAACGCTGGCCGACCTGGATGTGGGCCAACGAGGAAGTCGCGGCGTTCCTGGACTGGCTGCGCGGCTGGAACGCAGGCCGGCCCCTGGATAAGCGGGTCGGCTTCTACGGCCTGGATGTCTACTCGCTCTGGGATTCGCTGCGCGAAATCATCGGCTGGCTGCAGGAGAACGTTCCCGACGCCGTGCCCGCGGCCGAGCGCGCCTGGCAGTGCTTCCTGCCCCACCACGAGGACCCGCACCAGTACGCCTGGAGCACGCGGCTGGTGCCGCAGTCCTGCGAGCCCGACGTCGTGGCCCTCCTGACCGAGGTCAGGAACCGGGTCTTCAGCCCTGGCCCCCATGAGGAGGACGCCTTCGACGCCGTCCAGAACGCCGAAGTCGCGGCAAACGCGGAGCACTACTACCGCATCATGGTCCGCGGCGACCGGCAGTCCTGGAACGTCCGCGACCACCACATGGCGGACACCATCGACCGGGTCAGCAGGCACCTCGGGCCGGCGTCGAAGGGCCTGATCTGGGAACACAACACACACATCGGGGATGCCCGCGCCACCGACATGGCGCAGGACGGCCTGGTCAACGTCGGGCAGCTGCTGCGCGAACGCCACGCGGGCGAAGGGGTGCTGCTGGTCGGCTTCGCAGCCCACCGCGGCTCCGTGATCGCCTCCGACGGGTGGGGCCGCCCCGAGCGCATCCTTACAGTGCCGGAAGCCCGTCCGGGCAGCCACGAAGACTTCCTGCATCAGGCCCTCGGGGTGCCGTCAGTGCTGGAGTTCGGCGACGACCGGAGCGGGCCGTGGCTTTCGACACGGCTCGGGCACCGGGCTATCGGCGTCGTCTACCACCCGGAAAGGGAAGCCGGAAACTATGTCCCGACCAGGATGGGGGAGCGCTACGATGCCCTCATCTGGCTTGAACACACCGCCGCACTGCGTCCGGTGCACCATGAGGGACCGCCCCGGGAACCGGAGTTCGAGACCGAGCCCACCGGATTCTAGGCAGGTGTGGATTCCGGCGGCAGTCCGTCGGGCCCAATAGCGTCGGGACGGACGCTGCCCAGGCTGTCCCTTTCAGGCGGCATGCGGTGACGGCGCCGGCCCGTCTCGTACCGGATCATCACGACGGCGGCGGGGATGTACCAGAGCAGCGGCACGAGGCGCAGCGCCGTCGTCGCGGGCCCCAGCGGGGACAACGGCCCCTCCACCGGGATCAGGGACAGCGTCGAGACGAACGATGACAGGGCCGCCACGGCCGCTATCCAGCCAAGCCAGCGCGGGAAGGCCTGCAGCCGCAGGGACAACACTGCGATCGCCAGGAACATGACACCCGCCGGCAGGTTAGCGAGGTTCAGGGTGACGAGGCAGAGGTCGGCCACCGCCGCGGCCACTTCGGGAGGAATCCGGGACTGCGAGGGCAGCGTCAGAGTCAGCTGGGCGGCCTGTCCGAGGATGTTCATTCCCGCGGCCAGGACTCCGGCGGCGAAGGCGAGCCCGGACAGCGTGCCCGGCGCCTTCTCGGTGCGCAACAGATGCGCCCGGACATACGCCAGAAACCAGAGCAGCACGGCTGAACTGAAGACGAAAAGCATGCTTTGCGCGAGGATCAGGGTCCGGTTCTCAAGGAGGAAATCAGGGTAGCCCGGGTCCGCGGCACCCGGCCATGGGCCCGAAAGCGCGCCTTCGAGCATCCCTCCGGCCACGCCCAGGGCGGCGGACAGAAGGCCGCTGAGAGCCCCTGCCAGCCGGAGCCCTCCGGCGTCGGCGGCCGTATTCCCGGGCTGTGACAGGCTGTCCATGGCGGTTCCTCAGGATGTTCGGGGCTCCGGTGCGACGCTACGCGCGCCCAAGGATGGCAAGTGAGGGGCTTAAGGCCCTAAGTCGGCTTTTGGCAGGCGGAGCACACTGAAGTGTCAGGGGACTTGTCGGCTTATGCGGTGCCTAACCATCACTTCACTTCAGAAGAGCAGGATTCAGGATGAGCAATGCAATCGTCGTCGGCTTCAACGGCTCTGCGGGCAGCGAAGCCGCACTGACCTGGGCTCTTGAACGGGCCGCCCGGAACAAGCTGCCGGTCATCGTCGTCCACGCGGTGGACGACCGCTGGATGTCGCCGGATTTCCAATACCACGAGATCATCCGGGATGCGGGGATGGACCTGCTTCAACAAGCCCGGGCAAGCGCCAGCGTGCAGGCCCCGGACGTCGAGGTGGACATCCAGCTTCGTCATGGCAGCGGAGGCTCGGTGCTGCGGGAGGTGTCCAAGGAGGCAGCCATCGTGGTGGTCGGAGGACACGACAAGCGTTGGCTGGACGGCGGTCCCATAACTGACCGTGCCCTGCAGGTTGTCTCCGCCTCGGAATGCCCGGTAGCGGTCATACCCGCCAAAGCGGCAGCCGGGGCCAAGGGCGTGGTAGTCGGCGTGGACGGTTCGGAGGAGTCGCTGCAGGCCGTCGCCTTCGCGGCCAAGGAAGCGGACCTGGGCGGAGACGAGCTCACCGTGGTCCTCGCCTTCAAGAAGCCGGCCCGGTGGGTCGAGAAACAGCTGCCCTCCAGCGGCCTCGCCGAGAGCATGGTCGAAGAGGACCGGATAGTGCTCGCCGAATCGGTCGCGGGCCTCGGCGACAAGTATCCGGACATGACGGTTCGGCAGCGCCTGGAAACGAACACCGAACCGGCAAAGGCCCTTGTGGATATCGCCGCCGCAGCCAGGCTGCTGGTGATCGGCAGCCGCGGACGCGGCGGGTTCTCCCGGACGGTGCTCGGCTCCACGGCGCATGCCGTCCTGCTGCAGTTGCCGTGCCCCACCATCGTCACGCGGGTGCACCGGGTCAAGCACGGGGAGTGACGCCCCGCAGGGCATCCGCTGTTCAGGACCGGCCCGGGACTGGCAGGAAGCCCGGGTCCGAGGAGGGGGCTTTTCGCCGCCGCCAACGGATGGGAGGATGATCCAGTGGACCCCTTCTTCAATTTTGTCACCCACTTTTGGTGGCTCGTCTTTCCCCTGAGCGGGCTGGCCGGCGGGTGGGCGCGGTCCTGGTCTAAAGCCGCTGAACGCCGGCACCGCCGCCGGGTGGAGCTCTACACGCTCAAGAACCAGGCGGCGCAGGCAGAGCAGGCCAGCCAGGCCGATGTGCTGGGCCTCATGAAGGCGCACGACGCCGTCAACAGGCGCTGGCTGGACTACGAACTCGACGTGGGGAAGCTGATCGATTTTCCGGTCATGACGGATGTCCGCGAGCCCCTCACCGTGGCGTTCCTGCGGGCCAAGCGTGAGGCCGACGGGCTGCGGCCCGCCGCCCCCGGCGACGTCAGAACCGCCGCACGGCTTGCGGAGTACCGGGCGGCCGTGACCAGTTTTGAGCTCGCATTCGACGTGGCCGAACGGGAAGCCAAGCGGATCAGGGACAGCAAGTTCACCGGGCCGGAACGCCAGCGGCTGGAGACTGCCCGGAAGCTCCTGCGGATCGCCTCAGACGCGGCCGCGACTCCCGCCGAGCGCCAGACGGCGTACAGGCGCGCCCGCCACGAACTCGACGGGCTCATCGTGCTGCCGGAGGCCACGCTCGCCGCGCTTGAGGACAGGATAGCTTCGATGCTCGACGCCGGCCCGGCGCCGGACGTCCGCCGGACCGTCTAGCGGGCCGCCGCGGGCCGGGCGTATTCCGCCAAGCCCGCTGTGAGGCGCATCGCACCGCCACCATGAATGCCGCCCATCGGACCGGCGGCCGGAATTTAGGGTCTTCTGGCACGTTTTGCCCGGCCGTATTTCCCACGTACCATCGATAAGGTTTCAAGCTGCTTAAGTGACCACTGCGAGTCCATCGGGATAGACACCGTATGTGAGTGGTGGGCACGCGGCACCGGGGATGTGGAACTGCTGACCATGGACACTGCAGATTGGGCAACAGGTGGAAATCACCGTAATGGTGGCGCTAGTGATATCGCTGGCGCTGTTCTTCGACTTCACCAACGGATTTCATGACACCGCGAACGCCATGGCTACCCCCATCGCGACCGGTGCCATCAAACCGAAAACAGCAGTCGCCCTCGCGGCGGTGCTGAACCTTGTGGGAGCGTTCCTCTCCACGGAAGTCGCCAAGACAGTCTCGGGCGGCATCATCAAGGAAGGCGCGGACGGTGTCCAGATCACCCCGGACATTATCTTCGCCGGGCTGATGGGCGCCATCCTCTGGAACATGATCACCTGGCTCAAAGGCCTGCCGTCCAGTTCCTCGCACGCGCTCTTCGGTGGCCTGATCGGGGCTGCGATCGCGGGCATCGGCATCCATTCGATCAACTTCGAGTCGCTTCTGCAGAAGGTTATTCTTCCCGCGATTTTTGCGCCTATCATCGCAGGCGCTGTGGCGTACCTGTGCACGCGGCTGGCCTACGCGCTCACCTCCCGGCATGACCCGGAAACCGGGGACAAACTGACGCAGAAGCGCGGCGGATTCCGGACCGGTCAAATCTTCACGTCCAGCCTCGTGGCGCTGGCCCACGGTACCAACGATGCCCAGAAGACGATGGGCATCATCACGCTGGTCCTGATCTCGGCCGGGACCCAGCCCGCCGGCTCCGGGCCACAGCTCTGGGTCATCGCCTGCTGTGCCTTCGCCATCGCGATCGGCACCTACTCCGGCGGCTGGCGGATCATCCGCACCATGGGTTCCGGCCTCACCGAGGTGAAGCCTGCCCAGGGCTTCGCCGCGGAGTCCAGCACGGCCAGTGCCATCCTGGCCTCGTCGCACTTGGGCTTCGCCCTGTCCACCACGCAGGTGGCCTCCGGCTCAGTCATCGGCTCCGGGATGGGACGCCGTGGCACCACCGTGCGGTGGGGAACTGCAGGCCGGATTGCGATCGGCTGGCTATTTACGCTCCCCGCAGCCGGAATCGTGGGCGCACTGACTGCCATGCTGGTGCAGACCGGGGTCATTGGAGTGATCATGGCGGCAGTCGCCGGCACCGCCGCCGTGGCTTATATGTTCGTGCATTCGCGGAAATCCCATGTTGGGCACCACAATGCAGTCCAGATCGAGGAAGTCGGCCAGGCCGTGCAATTCCGTAAGAAGAAGTCCGCCGCCAGGGCGATCAAGGACTCCGCCGCCGCGATCAAGAACGGGGGCGCCAAGCGATGAAATGGTTGGAACTGCTCAGCGTGGCCGGTGCCACGCTTATAGCTGCCATGACAGTCGTCGTCCTCTACGCCCTGGGTGTCCGGCTCACGGCCATCGCGGGCGACATCCGGAACTCGCCGGCGTCGTGGACCCGACCGCTCGCGTACGCCTGCTTCGCCGTGTGCGGCGCTGCCGTCCTCTTCGGGCTGTACCTGATCGTTCCTTACTTCCACAAGTAAGCCGCTGCCGCACGCGGTTCGGCTGCCGCGTGCAGGTCGGTTGGACGTGCGTCAGGGGATGGGAACCGGGCACCGCATTGGCTAGGCTGGGGCCATGGTGAGCTTCCAGTACTTCGTGGCCTCCTCACTCGACGGGTATATCGCCACTGACAAGGACAATCTGGCCTGGCTGCTTCAGTTCGACGGATTTGAAGGCGGACAGGACAGCTATGACGCGTTCATGGCCGACGTCGGCTGCATCGTCATGGGCGGCGAGACCTACGCCTGGCTTCGGGAACACGAACCGGACACCTGGCCCTATCCGGGCACGCCCTGCTGGGTCTTCACGCACCACGAACACACCGCCCCGAAGGGCGCCAATGTGACGTTCGTGCGCGGGGCCGTTGGCGAGTTCGTGGACGACCTGAAGGACGAGGCCGGCGGCCGGAACATCTGGGTTGTGGGCGGAGGCGTCCTGGCAGCGCAGTTCGCGGACGCCGGGCTGCTGGACGAACTGATTCTCTCGGTCATTCCCGTGGTTCTGGGCAGCGGCAAGCCGTTGCTGCCCATGGCAGGTCCGACGCCGCCGCTGGAGTTGACATCTTCCCGCACCTTGGGCCGGGGCATCGTGGAGCTGCGGTACCGCTTCCAGGCCCGGGCGTAGCCGGATCCGGCACCCGAGCGGTGCGGTCTCCTAGCGCGCGATATCGCGGATAAGGTTTGTGATCCGGGCGGTGGAGAGCCGCCGGCCGTGCTCGTCGGTCATCACGATCTCGTGGGTGGCGAGGGTCCTTCCGAGGTGGATGGCCGTGCAGGTGCCGGTGACGGTGCCCTCGGCGATCGCCCGGTGGTGCGTCGCCCCGACCTCGATTCCCAGCGCCTGCCGGTTGGGACCGGCGTGCATGCCCGCGGCGAACGAACCGAGGGTTTCGGCCAGGACCACGTGGGCCCCACCGTGCAGGATGCCGGCCACCTGCGTGTTTCCCTCCACCGGCATGGTGGCCACGGTGCGCTCCGGACTCATTTCAAGGAAGCGGATCCCCATCTTCACCACGAGGGCTCCGACGCCGTACTGGCCCAGCCAATCGTGCATCTCTTCGGGAACCCCGGCCGCCGCGAGCTCGGCCGCGTAGGGGCCGGGCGTGAAATTGTCCATCATGGGAACTAGGCTGGCACCTGTGAGCGAAACTACCAAACCGGCCCTTGCCCCCCATTCGGC